>DATFJE010000136.1:0-9122 GCA_035269385.1 Clostridia bacterium | reverse complement strand
TGGCTTTGCAGATTTTTGAGGAAACAAGAGCCGTGGCTTACTATAACATCATAATACCCTTGCTTTCAATGATGCACCACCGGCTTCTCTCACGTATGATGAAAAAACATGGGTATGATGTGAGGCTGTTGGAATTAAGGGGTGCAAGAGAAGCCGCGGCTCTTTATAATCCTCAGCATACTCTAAAAGCGTTGCATGAACGTTATTTTGGCAATATTGAAATTAACCCGAAAAGGGCTATATTGCCTCCGGAAAAAGAAGAACAACTGAAGCAGGATATTGACAAATTCCTCCGGGAATTTGGACATTTAAGTGACAGCGGGAATGATTGTTCAAGTATTCCTTGGCGGGAAGTTCCTGATTTGATTCGCCGTATGATTGTCCAGCAGAAGGCAGTCAATAACGAACAACAATCCCAGCGTTTCAAAGACTTGAAACTTCCTTGGATTCATCGGATTTTAATCGGTATTGTTTTTAGGCGCACGAGCAGATTTGCTGTCGATCGTGAAAAAATCAGCTCCATGTATACTTACGGTTATGGACAATTCAGGACTTGTTTTTTAAGACTGGGAGAGCAACTGGCAAGGCAGGGAGTAATAGATGACCGGGAAGATGTTTATTATCTCTACTTGTCGGAACTGTCGGAATTTGTTGGTAATAAGCAGCCATCTCCACAAAAGGCCTTGGTTTCATCACGCCGCCAAGCTATTGAATACTACCGAGAAGCCGTTTTGCCGGAAATAATCTTGGGCAATGAACAACCTCCGGTTATGACAATCGTAAAAGGCGCATTACATGGGATTCCCACATCTATCGGCACTTATTCAGGTCCGGCTCGGGTAGTTCACGGCATAGAGGATTTTGAAAAGATCCAGGAAGGGGATGTTCTGATTATTCCTTTTGCGGATGTGGGATGGACTCCTTTGTTTGCAAAAGCAGGCGCTGTGGTGTCGGAATCCGGGGGGATGCTTTCCCATACTTCAATTGTTGCCCGGGAATACCGAATTCCTGCTGTTGTTTCGGTTGCGGGAGCCTGTCGGCTTGAGGATGGCAGTCAGATCACTGTCAACGGATATAATGGCGATGTCGCCTTGTCCACTTAAGGGAGGGATGATTGATGTTTCCTTTATGGATTTACATGATTATTGCTGCAGGAGGATATCTTATCGGTTCAATATCCTTTGCGCGGCTTGCTTTCGCCAAGCTTAAACCAGGGGAGACCCCGGATTTCATTCGAACTCCAACAACGGATGGCCAGGCGGAGCTTGTTTCTCATGCGGTAGGTGCTACGAATGTCATGATTGCCTTCGGCCCGCGGTGGGGAATATTGGTTAGTTCCCTCGATGCGCTGAAAGGTTTGCTGCCAACATTGGCATTGCATCTTGCCTTTCCAGAGGATTCCTATCACTTGGTGGTTGCTGTTGCTGTTTTGACTGGCCATTTATGGCCGGTTTGGTACCGATTTTCCGGGGGAGGCGGCAATTCCAGCATAATGGGGATGCTTTTGGCCATCAGTCCTTTGGGTTTGCTGATTACTCATGTCGGAGGTATGCTAATCGGACGTTTCGCACCGATGTTTGCATTTATAGGTGGGATTGTTTTGACGATACCATGGTTTGCGGTCAGAGAAGGTTTTTATAGTCCGGAAGTCGCTTTCGCGCTGACAATCTCGATTTTGTATGTGCTGGCGGAGATACCTGAGATAATGCAATTAATGGATTTGAAACGAGATGGGCATGTGCTGGATTATGGGCATGTTGTTTCAATGATGAAAAAATCCGCAGCTACCGGGGAGCCTGGCAAATCTTTCGGAGATCAAGATTTATAAAGGCTGTAAGCCCTCGATGTTGTGTAAAAAAGCAACACTAATTCTGAATCGTCCCCCAACTTATTAATAAGCTGGGGGACGATTTGGTGTGAAAGATTACAATTGAGGCAGCTGCAGTCAATATATAAATAGTGAAACAGAATGCAAAATACGTCGATTCAAATCGCTTATTTGTGATTTATAATCGCTTGTTTTTATTTTTGTGGACTTTTGCATTGCTGATTACTTTAAGTAAAATATCATGAATCGATTGATTTTCACTTTGTATGACGGGATTCTTTATATAGGTATTGTTCATGTTGAATCTAAATTTATTGGCTTTGCTAATCAGATTATAATCGTCTCCCTTGAAAGCTACTCCGACTTCATACTTTGAATCGTTTTGTTCATATCGCACAATTTGACCCTGCACATTTCCAACGGATTCAATGCTGAGTTCAACTGCCTTGTTTATATTGAAGTCGAAATTCGGACAATACTCTTTTAATGTAATCAGCATCCCTTTTTCGGAAAAATTTGTTACCGTGCCACAGTGGCCGCATTTTTCATGATGCTTGCAGGAGGTTATCAATGATTTGAAGCTCAGGCTTGTAGGAATTCTTTCGGTTTTTCTTAAACGCTTTTTTTCGAGCGATAAGAATATTGAGATGAAAACAGCGGCCATATTATAAACACACCATATAATATTGATAATTATGCCGCTGAGAAATACTCCGGCGGACCATTTTAACAGAATGTTCATATTGACGACTAACGCTAAAACACTTGCTGCGAACAGAAAAATATGGACGGACGCAAGACTGAAATTAAACTCATCTTTATCTTTCAGAGTTCCTTTTGGTGTGACATTGAATTTCAACTCTCTGTTCAATAAGAATTCGCTTGCGAAAGAAAGTGCCAGTTTGGGAGCCATGGCAGTGTCATAGATATGACTCCAAACGGTGTTTCTTTCTTTGCCTGCAATCGATTTGAAATACAATGACGTACTGATGAAATGCGGAAGAAAAACCAGGGCAAGATCCAAACCGTCTGCTGTGAATATAACAACTCTGAAAAGCAGGAAAAGCAAAGGAGAAATTATATAAACCATTTTTTGAAGTCCAAACATCCAATAGACAAAACCGTCCAGGTAGATCAGTTTTTGGGCAAATGTAAGGTTTTTCATCGTCAAAGGATTGTATTTCTTCATTACCTGGGTGTTGCCTCTGCACCATCTGTCCCTCTGTTTCATCAAATCCTGGAAATTTTCAGACGTAAGCCCGAGCGCCAGCGTCTCTCTTACGAAAAAGCTCTTATAGCCTTCATTTTGTATAAGCATTCCGGTGGCCATGTCTTCGGTAATGGAACCTGTGGGAATGCCGCCTATTCTGTCTATTGCAGTTCTCCTGAAAAGAGCGTTAGTTCCCACATGAAGTACAGCATTGAAATGAGCCCTTTTTTCCTGCATTGTTCTCATAAAAAAATCTTGTTCATTTGGGATATTCGTACCTACACCAAGATTATACTGAAATGGGTCCATGTTGTAGAATACTTGGGGGGATTGCACAAATCCCGTGGATTCATCTTCAAAGTAATCCAGCATAACTGATATGATATTCTCTTTTGGAATCATGTCTGCATCCAGTAACAGAACGAACTCTCCCGACGCTTTCGTCAATACGTTGTTGATATTGCCGGCTTTTGCGTGTTCGTTGTTGTCTCTTATCATGTAGTTGATGCCATATTGTTCGCACAGCTCCCTTATTGAAGCCCTGTTGCCGTCGTCGCCCATGTAGATTTTTAGCTTGCCCTTGGGATAATCGATATTCAAGCAGCCCACAATAGTCCGCTTCAATATATCTTCAGGCTCATTATAGGTCGATATGATTATATCCACAGTAGGTTTTTCGATAAAAGGACGCGTTCTTTCAACAATAACAGGTTCATGTTTTGAAAACAGCAGCCTTAAAACAACGTTTTGACCCAATGCGACAGTCTCGAAGAAAATCAACAAGAAAGCAAAAATGAAATCAAAGGTTCTGATATCGGGCAAGGTATAGAAAATCCTCCAAAAGATATATACGGAGGATAGAAACAATCCGAAAACTCCCAAAAGATTTCTGAATTGTTTTTTGTTGCTTAAAGAATAAAGAATTAATGTGATTGAAATCATCAATAATGACAGAGTGACCTTTACAAACAAATTGAACACCGCCTCAAATAAAATTATGTTGTATTTTGCGAATCGACCGCATTTAATGATTGAATTTCATGCAAGATGGTTTCTTATGAACTGTTTTGGATGTTCTATTTGATTTTTCCGTATTTTTTTTCTCCAGCGAACAGAAGGACTATAAGCACCAAAATTATTGCCGGGTCAAGCAATATTAAAAATACGGCATTTTCAGTCGAAAACCCTATCAAGCCCAAGAAAACAAGTGCCAGACCGCAGAAAAGTTCACTGTTTCCCATCCAAAATGCATACGATTCTTCATCTTTGACAGATCCTTTTTTATAACCGTTTATCAAATCAAGCCTTCCTTGAAACCGTATCATAAAACCGAAAATCGCGAGAGTCAAGCCTATAAACGAATTAATCAAATTAAACGCAAGCATTATGTCCTCCCGGAATTTTTGACTTTTGGGTATAGCACCATGATAAATCAATTCAGGCAATTCTTCAAACAGTTGCGTACCAAATTTTTAGAATCACCGCTTAAATTTTTTGTGGCCGCAATTAATACAGTAATCCATTGCATTTTCTTGACATACTTTGCTTTACTCCCAAGAGAATCAGCCCGGGTGAGCTAAAATCCGTTGCTCAAAAGGTAGGGATAAAAAACATCATTGACTTCAAATCTCCATATTACGAAGAAAGCATCAAAGTATAGCTTGTAAACATGAGCTCAACATATAAATGAAAACTACTTTAAATAATAGTTTTCGCCAAGATTTACATCAATATCACATCCGTTGTCATTGCTTCTTTTAATAACGCCAAGTTTTCTACTATCGGTCTCGCTTGGGTTTATTGTCTTTACTAGTCCATCAACAACCATATCAAACATATTGAATGGAAGGCCAATTCCAAGTTCGCTGTCATCCCATTTAGCCGAAAATCTGGTATTTGAACACAGCACCGACACATTAATATCATTATTTTCAAACGGTGCAGCTGTGCATTCCAGACAGATTCCTTGGTTGCCTGAAAATTTGAGGTTCTTTGGAGCGCCGTTATGGAAAGAATAGCCTTGAATTATTCTCATGGCCTGGTACGGATTCACTATCAACATGACTACATCGGGTTCCTGTGTGAAATTTTCAAGGGGCATAGCTGCAACTCCATGAATGCATGATTTCATTACAGGGACATCGTTTTGAGTTTTTTTAGCAGTTCCGAGGCTGTTATACATTCCGAGTTTATAATATGATTTGCCTGAAATTGCTGAATTACTAAGTTCTTTAAGGCCCAAAGCATTTATAGCTCCATTGCACTCTGAGTTGTCTAAATTCGCCTTGAACGACTTCCCTTTTGATACAAGACTAATCATTTTGCAATATGAAAGTTTATATTTAACTTGCGGAACTTCACAAGCGTTGAATTCGCTTTCGCTGTATAAGAATTTTATGCCTATTATCTTTCTGTTCATTGATAATGCCGCATTCAATTTATTGATGTTTTTTTTCAATTCAATCACATCTCCTTAAAAGAGCTTATTTATTTTATTTAAAAACTGTTTTGTTCTAGCATTTTTTGGATTAAGAATTACTTGACACGGAGGTCCTTCTTCGCAGATGGTTCCTTCATCGATAAATACTATTCTATCTGAAATTTCCTTGGCAAAATTAATATGATGTGTGACTATTAACATTGTGCGCCCTGTATTTGCAAGAGATTTAATAGTGCTTAACACTTCAAATGCAAGTTCAGGATCTATAGCCGAAGTAGGTTCGTCAAACAAGATGATTTCGCTGCCCATTGCCAATTCTCTTGCGATGGCAACCCTTTGCTTTTGACCGCCGGATAATTGCAGTGGATAGTTATTTGTTTTATCTTCGAGCTTAACCATTTTAAGAGTATCAATGGCTAGTTTATCAGCCTTGACTTTACTGATTTTATTGACAGTCATAAGCGGCTTTGAGATATTTTCAAGAACGCTGTAATGTGGAAAAAGATTAAATTGCTGGAATACCATTCCGGTTTTTTTAAGGATTTTTTTTTGTGAAATGCTTTTTTTGTTTATGGGACATTTGTGTATGAGAATTTCCCCTGAGTCAATTTGTTCGAGTTGGTTAATGCATCTAAGCAAAGTGCTTTTTCCTGAACCGCTGGAACCAATAATTGAAATGATTTCGCCTTTTTTTATTGAAAGGCTGACACCTTTCAATACTTCCAAAGCGCCAAAAGATTTACGAATATCAATAATATCTATTATGTTTTCAACTGAGTTATTTGTCATTTTAACCATCCCTTAATTGTATTTTGCAGATAATTTTGATTCAATGTTCAAGGCAAGCAAAGAAACAATATATGTCATCAAAAAGTATAGAAGTGCAATTACTAAATATATTTCAAAGGGTTTGGACGTACGGGTATAAATCAATTGGCCGGCTCTTGTGAGTTCTGTAATTGACAACACAGAAATCAAAGAACTGCCTTTTAGAATTCCCGAAAACCCATTCACTATAGAAGGAACTGCAATTCGTATTGCTTGAGGAAGAATAATATGCCAAGTTTTTTGTAAACCTGTATAACCCAGTGTATAACTTGCCTCATACTGTCCTTTATCAACAGATAGAATTGCGGCTCTTATGATTTCGGACATATATGCACCGCCATTTAGAGCAAGCCCAATAATTGCGGCGGTAGAACTATCTAATACTATATTGAATTTAGGCAGTCCATAATAGATGAAAAATAGTTGTATTAAAAGAGGGGAACCTCTAAAAAATTCAACATAAAAACTAAGGAACAGTCTCGGAAGACTTTTTAAATTGAATGAACGAAGAGTGCCGACTATAAAAGCTATTGCCAAAGCAAATGCGAAAGCAATTACTGTGTGTATAAGTGTCTTATACGTTGCCTCAGCAATGAATGGTAAATTCCTATATACGATTAAAAAGTCCATTTTGTTCTCCTAAAAAAGGATATTGACTATGGCTAAGTCAATATCCAAATATATGTTTATCTGATTGTCAACCATTTTTCAACAAGTTCGTCATACTTGCCGCTGTCTTTAACGGCTTGCAATGCCTTGTTCACATTAAGTGTCAATTCATCAGAACCATAAGCAGATGCCATAACAAGATTAGTTTTGGCAAGAGGTTCATCCAAAACCCTAATATCCCCATGCGCTTTAAATTCGGTGACCGCATAAGTGTATGCGACAACTAAGGCGTCAATTCTGCCAGCTCTTAAGTCGGAGAAAATTTCCGGATTATAATTGTACCTTTTCAATTCTTTTAAACCTTCAATTTTTTCTGCTTGGATTTCAGTGGCTGATCCCGAAGATTGAACACCTACAACTTTGCCTTTTAAATCTTCCAAAGTGTTAATGTCCTTATTATCGTCAAGCACAACAATAGAAACATCAACTTTATAGTATGGATCGGTCACATTGATATTTCCCTCGAATTCATCTCTTTGTGAAAGCCCTGAAATTATTAAATCGTATTTCCCTTGTTTGACACCTTCGATCAAGGTGACAAACTCGGCGTCGGTATTGACAATGGTAACGCCAAGCTCTTCACTCATTGCAGCGGATAGGTCAATATCAAACCCTTCTATTTTATCGGTATCGCCATTCCTGGATTCGAAAGGCGGATACATGGCGCACATGCCAGCTATTATTTCTCCCTTCTGTTGAACGTCAGTCCATGAAGTGTCAACTTTTTGCGCATTTTCAGATTCTTCATCGACACTGGAATCTTCCGAAGAACAGCCTACTGCCAAAGCGGCAACAATAGTTGCAAGTCCAATTACCAGCAACATCTTTTTGATATTTTTTTCATCTTAAATCCCCCTATAGAATTATATGTATATTGACTCTTAGAAAAGTATAAGTTTTGAGAACCGGTATGTCTAATTAAAAAAAGCGATGATTGGTTTGATGATATTTCAAAATTTGATGTATTATATTACCTGGAATCAAGACCAAATTTTTCCTGAATATTTTGATGGAAGGGAGATGCAATCTGATGGAGTGCAATAAAGTGTTGGTTGGCTGATTTTGATTAATAAAATATTATACTTGAGATATGAACATAAGCAATGTTACTATTATATAATTAAGTGGCTACAAACATTCTTTGACGAAAAAGAAATTGTAAAAGCGAGGCAACTTCTTGTCAATAGTTCTACAAAAATAACCGATACAAAATCAGAAGATTATAAGTATAGAATCGCAATCTGCATATAATACGAAGAAAGAGGGGGATATATGAAAAAAAAGTTTATGCTATTTACGCTAATAATCACTGTATCATTATTAGCAATATTTATATATACAACAAACAAGCGGATTTATGGGAACGATGCAGAATCAATTGTTGAAGTCATAAATTCAATAAATCTTTATGAAGGAAAGTCGATCCATCTTTTGGAAATCTATGATTTTGATGATGATAGAGTAGTTACTTTTCTAAGTGACTCATCTCCATCAATCATTGAATTTTATAAAAATGACAAAGGAAACTATACAGGACCTCGTTCAGAAACAAGACATTACGAAAATCTTAGTCAGTTTATCATAGGGGCTATTGGAAAAGATGATGAGGTCTTTGTGTTCACTGTTAAAAACCAATACTCGACGGCTGATATAGTCACATTTAGTGCAAATAAAGAAATGTACACTGTAGACTTCAGTTTAGGACATCAAAACAGTCAGTATACCAAGTTGATAAAGTCAAAGGATAATAGTTATACTTTTGAATTGTTTATCCCCGAAGAATAATACGAGAGGAGTCATCATCTTTTTTAGTGTATAACAACACTAAAATCTAACGGAGCCTTTTTATTAAGAAAAGACGAGCCAAACATAGGAGGATGAAATGTGGACTAGAGAGTTGCTGAAGACCCGAGCCAAAGAAGTTCTCAGGAATAATTATTGGAAAGCCCTGCTTGTAAGTTTTTTGATTGTGATTACAGGAGGCAGCCACAACGGAGGAAATGGTGGAAACGGAGCGGCTGGGGGCAAAGGAATAACCGGAGGAATCTTAGACGTTTTCAATTACAAGTTTATAATGCTTATTGTTGGTATTGTCTTTATCATAGTGCTAATTCGAATACTAATAGGGTACGTGCTTGAAGTTGGAG
>DATFJE010000135.1:0-5487 GCA_035269385.1 Clostridia bacterium | reverse complement strand
CCCGATTTTTTCTCCGAGCATTATTGTTGCAAGGCCCACAACCAAACCTGTAATAATTGATGCGACCCCTATTGTTAAGCCAATTGTATTGGCGAGTCCGGCGTGAAAAACATCCCATGGGGGATATCCTATATTTGCTTTTATCATGAAGACGATTCCAATAGAACAGATGAACAGGCCCCAGTTAAGTCTGGCAAAACGAATTGCAAATGATTTCATATATGATTCCTTCCAATTACCATGCGGTATTAAAGGCATGGATAAAATTAATTTAATGCATCATCATAATTCTAACCCTTATTCATGCCAAGTCAATAGGGATAATGGTTGACTTGGCTTATATATAATTGATATATTAGATATATATAAAAAGAGGAGGTTTTGCTATGATTGAAATAAGATGGCATGGACGAGGGGGTCAGGGCAGCTTTACAGCGGCCAGAATCCTTGGCGCTGCAGCTTCCGTGCATGGCGGCAAGTACGCCATGGCTTTTCCGTCATTTGGACCTGAAAGGCGGGGAGCGCCAGTAGCGGGATTTACGAGGATTTCCGATGAAAAGATTACAGACAGGAGTGAAATAATATCACCCGACTATGTAATAGTATTGGATGAAACGCTATGGGAAAACGGAGTTACTAACGGACTGAAGGAAGATACTGTTTTGATTATGAATACTGACAATCCAGAAAAATATGAAAAAATTGTTTCGCAGAAAATTGTGGCTCTCGATGCTACATCAATTGCGCTTGATGTGTTGGGCCTGCCGATAACAAATACTGCCATGATGGGTGCGTTTATCGCAGTAAGCGGACATGTTTCTCTTGAAGATGCAAAGAAGGCTATTGATGATAATTTGAAGCCAAAAGTGGCTGGCAAGAATAAGGATCTTCTTGAAAAAGTATACGAATTGGTGAAAGGAGCTTAACGATGGATAGACCAAAAGTCAAAGAATGGACCGCGCCTGAATCGGTCCGGGAGTTTCCTTTGGGTTCGACTTGCGAAAGCGACCATTTGACAAGCATAAATGCTGGATGGAGAACATTCAAACCGGTTATTGATTACGATAAATGTGTAAATTGCCTAAGATGTTTTCTTGTTTGCCCGGATGGAGTGATTGACAAGTCGGGAGAAAAGCTTGAAATAGATTATGACTACTGCAAGGGTTGCGGGATATGCGCAACTGAATGCCCATTCGGAGCCATAGAAATGGTAAAGGAGGTGAAATGATATGGGAAAAACAATGAAGTTTATTTGCGGAGACGATGCTGTAGCTGAAGGCGCAAGGCTTTCAAGACCCCATGTGATTTCAGCCTATCCGATAACGCCTCAGACCATTGTGGTTGAGAGGCTTTCGGAATTTGTTGAAGACGGGTCGCTGAAGTCCGATTTCATGCACGTAGAGTCGGAGCACAGCGCAATGTCATGCGCCATAGGCATTAGTTCAGTTGGAGCAAGGGCATTTACAGCGACTTCGTCGCAGGGGCTTCTCTACATGGCAGAGGCTCTTCCGTACGCAAGCGGGCAACGCCTTCCAATTGTGATGATGAACGCCAACAGATCAATAGCAACCCCGTGGAGTATTTTCGGAGACCACATGGATTCCATGTTCCTTCTAAACTCAGGGTGGATTCAAATATATGTTGAGGATGCCCAGGAAGCGCTTGATATGACAATTCAGGCTTACAAAATCGCAGAGACAAAAGAGGTCATGACGCCTGTGATGGTGAATGTCGACGGGTTTGTATTGACCCACACATACGAAATGGTTGAAATACCTCAGCAGGAAAAAGTGGACGAATTCCTGCCTCCCATATCAATGCCTGACAACAGCATGTCTCTTGATAATCCAAAGAGCCTTTGCATATCGGCGGGAAAAGACACAAATATGGAATTTAACATGAAACGCCATTTTGAAATGCTTGAATCAGAAGACCATATTGAAAGAATAGACAAGGAGTACGGGGACGCTTTCGGGAGATACTATCATGGAATGATGGAAAAAATCCATATGGAGGATGCCGAGGCTGCTTTGATAACAACAGGAACAGTGACGGGAACGGCTCGTATAGTGATCGAAAAAATGCGAAGCGACGGAAAAAAAGTTGGATTGATCAAGTTAAGGGTTCTAAGGCCTTTTCCAACGGCGAAAATCATGGATGCCCTCAAAGATGTAAAGGCTTTCGGGGTACTGGACAAGAATATTTCATTTGGTTATGAGGGAAGCATATTCACAAATGTGAATTCTTCAATAATTGAGATGGGCAACATTCCAAAGGCAATCAATTTTATTGGCGGAATCGGCGGTAGGGACATAACTCATGAGGACATAGAAAAAGCATATGACGAACTTTTGTCGGCAGCCGATGGGAATCCATTTGAACGTGTACAGTATATGAATGTGGGGTGTGAATACTAATGGCAAAACTCAATGCGCGCACAATAACAAACAAAGAGTATTTTTATGGGCACAAGGCATGTGGAGGCTGCGGAGAAAGCTTGGCACTCAGGCATGCAATGAAAATATTGGGAGAAAACACTTTCGCCGCACTCCCTGCCGGGTGCATGGCGGCGGTATCCTTCATATACCCTCATATGTCATTTACTACAAATGCTATGATTACTCCCTTTGCCGCAACAGGGGCTGTTGCTTCCGGAATGGCGGCTGGACTTAAGGCTCTGGGGGTTGAAAACACCCAAACCATAGGCTTCGCAGGAGATGGCGGGACTGCCGACATAGGTCTTCAGGCTTTGTCGGGAGCAATCGACAGAAACGATGATATAATTTACATGTGCACAGACAATGAAGCCTATATGAACACGGGAATTCAAAAAAGTGGATTGACTCCATATGGAACAAGGACAACTACTTCTCCTGCGGGTAAAAACCTTCCGGGTTCAATAACTCACAAGAAGAACATGTTCGAGATAGCAGCGGCACATGGAATATCTTACGCGGCAACCGCGAGCGTGGGTTATCTTGAGGATTTTCTCATGAAGGTGCAAAAGGCAAAGGATACGAAGGGCACATCTTTTCTTCATGTGTTTGTTCCTTGTCCTACCGGATGGGGATACCCGGCAGATCAAACCGTGTCGCTTGCAAAAGCTGTTGTAGACTCGGGACTTTGGTATTTGGCGGAATTTGAAAACGGTGAATTCACTATAAACAAGAATCCGAAAGAGTTCACACCTGCAAAGGACTATTTAAAGGCACAGGGGAGATTCAAGCATTTGACGGATAAGGATATAGAGGTTATAGAGGCTCATCGTGACAAGAAGTGGGAAATGATAAGGAAAAAGTGGAACGTATAGGAAGATTGGGGTAGTAGAAATGAAAAAACAGGCGAATACCGGAATCTTTCAGATTCTAAAAAAAAGAATCATAGAAATGGAATATGAGCCTGGCATGGCGGTTTCTGAAAGGGATTTGATTGAGGAGTTCGGAGTCAGCCGGACTCCTGTCAGGGAGGCATTGTTGAGATTGTCTCAAATAGGGCTGGTTGAGATGATTCCGAGAGTAGGCACATTCGTCACTCAAATCGATTTGATGATGGTTAAATATGCTTACGAGGTAAAAAAGAATCTTGAGGGTTTGGCGGCCGAACTGGCATGCCAGAGGGCGACAGAAGAAGAAATTGAAGAACTTTTTGAGATAATTGAACGATTTTCAAAATATGACATAGTTAAAGACTACAAATCCTGCATTCAGGATGATCAAAGATTCCATGCCATAGTAAGAAAATCCGCAAGAAATCCAATACTTACAGATTCCTTGGAAGAGCTAAATACTAAAACGGCAAGATTCCTGCAGTATATCCATTATGTGATAGACGACTACGAATGGTTTAGTTCATCGCTAAAGGAAATGGCTGAGGCAATAAGAAAAAGAGATTGCCAAGAAGCCCGCCTGTCTACAGAAAGACATACATTGAAATTTCTGGAACAATTGTCAAAGAAATTTTTTGGGAATCCTCAATAATTGAGGATTCCTTTTCATTTTGGGTAAAAATGCAAGAGGAGGGGATGGAATGAAAAAAAATATTGATCTTAAAATACTGGCTTTTTTTAACACGTTGTTATTTGTTGGAGTACTTGCGGTTAATTATATGGCAAACGCGCTTCCCATAAACGGACTCAATACTGGGGAAGTGTCGGACTTCATACCCAATTTGTTCGTGCCTGCGGGCCTTACATTCTCTATTTGGGGGCTTATATACGCTTTGCTTGCCATGTTCATACTGCATCAATTCCATTCGCTTAAAAAGAGGAATGGAAAGTTTATAGGTCATATTGGGATTTGGTTTATTGTATCGTCCATTGCAAACATAGGTTGGATTTTTGCTTGGCATTACAGGCAAATATCTTTATCTTTGGCATTTATGTTGATTATTTTATTGAGCCTTATTGTTATTGTAGTGCGATTGAGACCAAATAGAAAATATGCGACGGGATTGGAAAGAATAGCGGTCTATCATGCATTCAGTATTTATTTGGGTTGGATTTCTGTTGCCACAATTGCCAACGTCACGGCAGTTTTTGTGACAATCGGATGGAACGGGTTGGGTATTGCGGCCGAATTTTGGACTGTTCTTGTAATAGCGGTTGCAATTATTCTTGCGTTGACAAGTTTGAACAGATACGGGGATATTCCTTATGCTCTTGTGGTAGATTGGGCGCTTGCAGGCATAATCCTTAAGCGATATCAATTGGGCGGGTTTGAATATATTTGGATAATTATGGTTTCAATCACAGGGATTGTACTTATAACTGCTCTTGCCATATACAAATTCATAAAGAGATAGATATAAAAGATACGCCCATTAAAGGATCTTCCTTTAATGGGCGTATTCTATTCTATTCTATTTCAAATCGCCTACATTGTCGTAACCGAAGCTTTCCCAATACCCTTTGAAGTCTGGATTGTTCGATATTTCAATTTCTGTTACCCAACGTGCCCATTTGTAGCCGATTTTGTCTTCGGCAACGACAATGAACGGATATCCAAGGGCAGGTGGCAGTTCTATTCCGTTTGATGAATAGGCAAGTATCATTTGATTTTCTATTACTTCGTCAATTGGCATAGAAGTGTTGTAGTCGTCGGCACAATGGAAGATTATTGTGTTTGCAGAGGACTGCAATAAGGCAGGTTCAATGATATCTTTGATAAGAGAACCCTTCCAAAGGACGGTCGATTCCCAACCTTCAACGCAGTGAAGGGTCACAAGTTTTTCGTATTCGGGCAATGCCAGAATTTCCTCGTACTTGTAAGAAAGTGTTTCATCCACTAAACCGGACACCGAAAGAGAATAGTCTTCGATTTCGATATACTGTATTCCTTTTATTGAATTGTCTCTTGGCCCTATGGACGGATCCAGCCTAACACCCTGGTAATCCCTGATTTCATTTTCGGTGTATCTGCTTTCGGTAGCTTTTGTAATCGCATCAGCGGGGGAATCTTCGTCTATGTCGGTGCTGTCGCAGGATGAAGT
>DATFJE010000134.1:0-8912 GCA_035269385.1 Clostridia bacterium | reverse complement strand
CCGCCAGTTCCTCCTGTGTCAATTGATGCTGCAGTCTCAATTCTTTAATTTTTTCGCCTATATTCATTTTCGGCTCCTTGTAGTCAAAATATCAAGTAATTTGTTTACTATTTATAAACTCCAATTATAATATACCCTTTTGCCATCAGTTGTCAACATATATTCGGATACAAAATCAGCAAAGCAAACCCGTCACTGAAACCATTCATTATTCCATCATTTGTTCAGCAAAAAGACACCTCCTTTGAGATGTCTTTGGGGTTTAACTTCAATTTTATTGAATGTTCAAGAATATGTCTTATTCGGTTAAAATATATTTCGTTATTATATATCCAGTCCACGCAACAATTGCCATGAATACATACAGCAAATTAAGCTCCGCTTTGGATATTGTTCCACCTGCCTCGTCTCTTCCGCCATCCTCAATGCGAAAGTTTTCAGTGATTTCGATACCGGCCGAATCATAAAAAGATGTTCCCGCAATCATATGATAATAGAGAGTTTCATTTGATTCTCGCTTTGCACGCTCATCCATTTCCTTTGCAGTATAAATATCGAGGAATTGTGCATTCTCAACATCCATCATAACCACCTGCCTGACACGGTCTTCCGACAAATGACCAGGTTTTTTGTATGCGTTATAATCCAGCCCATATTTATTTATATCTCCAGTAAGATTATAACCACTTACTATATAGTATAGCTCTCCTTTTATTTCGTCCTTGAATGTTTGTACGACTGATGAGTAATCGGATGTCCTCAATCTTGCCCCCAGCATTCTATATTTTTGATTTATTCCCTTGCTCAAAAAGGCAACCCCGTTGACATTTGTCCTTGCCCTGTCCCTGAATGAAACAACCAACATTCCGTCAATCTCTTTTGTTTCAAGCACATAGGCATCTACTTTTGATCTGAAAGGAGAAGTGTGTTCAGTTATTGCCGCAGACAGATTGCCTTTGTCATTGATATACTTGAATTCCGAAGCATATAGGGCATAGGACAATCCCAGTGTGACTATTACGCATAATGCAGCCGCCATTAATCTTGTCCTTTTGATTTTCCTAAGAAATTTAAGTTCAATTGAAGGAACTTTTTCTGTATTGCCTATATCGGAATTCATCTGTTCATATATTTCTTTGCAAGCCTCGCAAGCCGCAAGATGCTCCTCTATGGCTTCATTAGTATCTTCACTTGTCAGCTTCTCTATGTAATTCGGCAGCAAATCCTGAACAATGCTGCATTTCAATTCGCTTTTCATTTCTTCCCCTCCTTTGCCAATCTTTGTTTGCCTCTATAAAAGGTTACCCTCGCCCATGTTTCGTTTTTTAGAAGTATTTCTCCGATTTCCCTGAAACGGAGTTCCCCGGTAAGCCTAAGATACATAACCTCTCTCGTTTTTTCATCCAATTCTTGAAGCCTTTGATACAATTCAATCTTGCTTTCCTTTTTTACGACTTCTTTTTCAACATCTTCCTTTGAAGGAATGCTTTCCGCAATATCATCTGCTCTATTAATGCTCTGCCGTTTTCTTTTGGCATATTCCTTGTACCACAGGCGCTTGGCAATCTGACAGAGCCACACCGAAACTTTGCAATCGCCTCTAAAGCTGTCATAGGTCTTTATGGCCTGATAGAAGGTTTCTTGAGTCAACTCTTCGGACAAATCGGCATCACGAGTCATGCAAAACATGTACTTGAAAACCGTTTGAAAATATTCTTTATATAGCTCATCCATATTCTGCACCCAATCACCTCCTAAGGATATGTGCCCCCAAAACACTATTCGTTACAAATTTCATGCATTATTTTAAAATATTTTTTTCCTGCAAATAAAAGCCCCGAATGAACTCGAGGCTAATTAAATCATCGCAAATCCTATTATATTTATATCACAATATCTCTTAGCGTACCGGCAGATAATCGTATGTCCTGTAATAAATTGTGTTTATGTAAAAATCGACCATGTTTTATAGCGGTAATAATTAATGCATTGATTATTACCGCTATACCTTCATGCATTCTGCCACTTCTTCTATCAGCCTTTCCCTGTTTTGCGGCAGCATTCCCTTTATCATGATTATGTTTGTAGGATGCGTAGTATCAAAGAGCATGGGCCGCCTTGGCTCAAGATTTTCCAAGAGTGTTTTTATTTCGACCAATCGTTCGCTCGCCTGTGCAAGAATGAAATCGCCTCTTTTTACCATTTCATTCAATTCCGTTCCGTCAAAAATATTGAGGTTCATTGTAATAACCTTATTCGTTTTAAAACTATTAATCATTTTGGCTGTTGCAACTGCATTGTCTACGGATTGACCCTTGCCGGCTATTCCATACATCACAATAGTATTAAATGGCAATTTCACCTCGTTAAGCTTTTGTGCCTGCTCAATTGCCTCCTTAACCGTATGTCCCTTGTTCATCAATTTAAGAATATCATCTCTTCCTGTTTCAAACCCTATGTAAAGCAATCTAAGCCCCAAATCGTGCAGGATGGTCAGTTCACTAACCGAATATACTCTAATGCTCTTTATCGATGCATATGAGGCAACACAGGCGCAATAAGGCAAATGCGTATGTATCAAGCCAAGCAAACGCTTCATTTTTTCAAATCCTATCGCCAATGGATCCGCTCCCGTCAAGAATACTTTCTCTGTGTATTCGTAACAATTAATCAAATTCATTTCTATATCCGAAAATGGGACTTCGCTATACTCATAGTCTTTGTACATTGAACAAAAAGCACATTTGTTGTATGCGCATCCCGATGTCACCGGCAAAAGAACAGTAGTCATTTCATCCTGCGGATAATAGATGGTATCATTTTTATACATCTTTTCCTCCATTGAAAAAAATTCATGGACACTTGATTCTGACAGCAACGCATTAAACATTGTTCAATGCAATTATATACAATTTTATCAAAAAATAAAATCATGCATGCAAATCTCAAATTACCTTGAACCCGAATATCATCTCCCAAGCCCTCTTGAAGCTTTGCACGTCTTTTCATGCAAACCTCTCAATATGTTGTCGGGATCGGTTTGATGCTTCACTTCATCGAAATTTCTCTTGTTCCATATCCTCCAGAATTCCTCTTCCGAATACAAATTTGTCGATATTAAAGTCTTGATTGCTCCTATCTCAAGCAGCTTTTTCTCAATTATTCTGTAATAATGCAATGATTTCCTTCTTCGCATTCCGTATATTGCAATATCCAGGAAAAGTTCATCCTCAACTCTATCAAAGAATTCATCGGAGATCCATTCATATTTGTGGACTATACTGTAAGGG
This sequence comes from Clostridia bacterium, assembly GCA_035269385.1. Lineage (GTDB taxonomy): Bacteria > Bacillota > Clostridia > Peptostreptococcales > BM714 > BM714. The sequence continues at coordinate 5,622 of DATFJE010000134.1, read as the reverse complement.
ACGCACCATAACGGAAAATGGTCAATCTCCTCTCTGTACCATTCCATAAACTCTTCTATCCTCGAAAAAGGTATGAACGTATCAACTGTTATTGGTATGATTCCCTGAGGCAAAACCCTCTTTAGTTTATTTGCAACCCTTAGTGTAGTATTTGAATTGACCAGTTTCCCCAGTAAAAGCCTTAAGAGAAGTGATTTTGGATGGACATTTGTAACCCCCTTGTCGTACCTGAAAAAATAATCGGCAGTTCTCAAGAAATCTTCTTCCCTCTTGGCGGTGCTCAAGTAATATATTCCGGTCCAATCATATTTGTGCGCATACGGCGCTTTGTCGACAAAGTTTCCTGCGCTTAAGACATACTCACGGGACGAGTGGATGATTCCGTCCATGAAATCCAAGTCCTGTTTAATATAATGCTCCCATATCGCATTTTTATAATCTCCAAGGTTACTGTATTTCTCATAATTAACCTTCACAAAGGGTTTTGCTGGCATCAGCTTGAATTTCAGCAATGCTATTATTCCAAGCGTGCCGAATGTTCCATTAACCATTTGAAACAGCAGCCGGTTCTCGTTGTCTGGCGTGCAATCAAGAACATCGCCCCTTGCTGTAACTACCTCATATTCTATGCAGCTGTCATGGAATCCTCCGAACCTATATGATGTTGATTCAATGGAACAGCCTGCAACCGCACCCCCTATTGTTATCGTCTTTAGCTCCGGAACCACAAATGGGACAAGTCCGTGGCTGATTGTAGCATCAACCAGTCTTTCAAACGTTACGCCAGGTTCTGCTATGCATGTGCATGAATCCTCATTTATTTCAATTATCTCGTCAAAATCACTTATGTCGAGCTTCTCGTCCACATGCCTCTTGTCATTGGGTTTGGGGACCTGGTGCGAAACAGCTTTCTTTTTCAAAGAAAGAGGCTCGGAGCTTTTACGCTCTTTCAGCATTCTTGAAATTCTCTCAACTTTTCTTCTATGCGCATCCATAAATTTTCCACCTTTGTTCATCACAAAATATAACATTAATGCTGCATTACAAAATAAAAACACCTTTAGGCTTTCTATCATAAATGATATCCTGCTGATTATTAAACAAACATAAAATTCACTAATAGGCAAATGGGGAGCCGCTAATGCATACCTTCAATTCTTTTAATTGAAAATGGAGCCGTCTATTTAAGACAGCTCCATTTGAAGTCTTTAAATCATTTTTAAACTCATTAAATATTTCATGATTCACTATTTCTCCATAAACAATCTTTTCCATTCCAGTGTTCCGAAATGATGGAATATCTTTATGCTGATCATTAGCGCCAGCGCAGTGACAGAAGCTCCAATTACAATGGCGGTTATCATCAAAGCCTGCGGAAGAGGATCAACCATAGGAGCCTTAGCTGAAGAAACTATTGGTATCCCGCTTCCTTCAACATAACTAAGATTCAAAAACAACAATATTAGCGATGTCTCGGTAATAGCAAAGCAAATAATCGACTTGATTATGTTACGACTGAATACGACTCCATATACCCCAATTAGTATAATAGCAAATGAAAGAACCGGATTCATAGCGAATCCCCCCCATCTTCAATAAAGCTTGCTAAAATCGAAACCAAACCCATTGATACCTTTACACCTATCAATATGTTTAAAAACACAATGAATAAACTTTTCGTCAAAATTCCCGCATCAATTGGAAAAGGATTGGTGAAAAAGATTCCTTTTGTAATAAAACTCAAAAATGCTGTAAAAACAATTCCAACAAACAGCCATTTTTCATAGCGAATAAGATTTTCAAAAACTCTCATGTTTTCCGGTTCTATAAAATAGGTTATTAAAACAGCGGTTGCCAGGATTGCTCCTCCTTGAAATCCCCCTCCCGGACTCAAATGTCCATTAAGTATAATATAAAATCCGAAAACCATGATAAATGGGAATAGAACTCTGCTTAGGCATACAAGCAATCTTGAATTTTTCATGATTTATCCACCTTCTTGATTATAAGTGTTATACCAGAGACCGTCATAAGCAAAAGACCAGTTTCAAAAATAGAATCGTAAAGTCTATAATCCAAGTATATTCCTGTAACGATGTTTGCCGAGCCCGTGTCAGCCATGCCATTCTCAGTCAAGTAATCTTTGCTTTCAGTGATAATATTATTGTCCAGCCATATCAGATTTCGCGAAAATACTATCAAAATAAAAGAAAGCATGAGTATCAATGATATCTTTTTAATCATATTCTTCCCTCTCTTCAACTGACGCGATTGAAATCCCGGAAAACTCTTTCGCCTCCATTTTAAGGCGATTCATTAAGATACTGCTCTTTTTGCCTTTCAACAAATAACCCTTCCCGTCATATGATTTTTCCACAATCAAATCAACATGGTCTTTCCGTAGAACTCCCGAGATGTCACACATTCCGTTTCTGCATATCTTCAGATTAAGATTATAATGCTTGGTAAACGTCATAAGAAGCTTGTACCCGTCAGCATCTTGATTTGTTACAAAACCATCTCCAACACGATCATCAACCAAAAATTCCTTTTGCTTTGAAATTGATATTATAAGAATCAAAGGCATTATGGCACTTCCAACGGCTATTTCAGCAATTGCGACATCGGGTGCATTATTTATCAAAAAAAGCAGACCGACGAAAAGTGAAAACAACGAAAAAAGGATGGCGATAAATATCCCGTCAGTGCTTGCCACCAAAACGACCAGAATTACAATCAAAAAAATCTGCAGTGAATTGCCTATTACCGCCATTTCCATTGCTTGTCCTCCTTTTCGTTTATCGGCATGCCGTTTAAGTAGGCAGATCTTACGATTATATGGCTGCTGATTGGATTGGTAAGGATTAAAAAGAACAGTAAAAGCAACAATTTAACCGTATATGCGCTAAAACCAGAATATATGGTTAATGCAATCAACATGGCAATGGCCGCAACTGTATCGATTTTGCTGCTCGTAAGCAACCTTGAATACAAATTATTGAACCTGAATATGCCTAAGACCCCAAAAATAATATACATCCAAGAAACAACCATAAATATTTTCCATATCATTTTTGTCTTCCTCCAGCCAAAATAAATTTCGCAAATAAGGTTATAGTTAAAAATCCTACTATTCCTGCAGACAATGCAACATCAAGCAACATTTGATTTTCCATATAGACGGCATAAACAGCTATGAGTAGAATAATTTTTGCCGATATCAGGTTCAACGACAGCAACCTGTCCCATACAGTAGGGCCAAGAATCATCCTAACCATCGAAAAAAACATTGCAACAAGCAAAATCGCCATTGTAATCTCGAAAAACATATTCATCATCCCCTCTTGAGACTCAAATTAAATAACTCTCAAATTTCTCATGGATTTCTTTTCTGATTGATTCCTCACTGCTTTTAATATCCTTCAGTGATATGACCGTCAACTTGTTTTCATCAATATCGACAGTTATTGTCCCTGGTGTCAAAGTGATTGAATTGGCAATGATTGCAATCAATAGAGGATCTTCAACTACAAGTTCCACTTCGACAATGATTGGAATTGAATCCTTCTTTATGATTCTTGCGAGGTAGGAAAATGAAGACACGAAAATCTCCCCAATCAAACGAATCAAATAAAGAATGAACCTACCAACTTTTATTGGTTTGTACCAGTATCCATTTTCATTATAAAGAATTCCTTTGGAAAGAGCCGTGACCAAAGCGCTTACCGCAACTCCAGCAGCTAAATTGATTGGATTCATGCTCATGTTCAGAAGAAACCAAAAAAACATTAGTGTTATAAACAACTTATAATGAATAAATAAGTTTTTCATTTAAATTCTCCCATCAAACAGATTTGCAATCGAGCCGAAAATAAGTATCTTTCCTTCAGCCTCTGAACACCATCATTAGAACAATATATAAAACCAATAAATAATTCGAATTGCTGAAGGATATTTTAAATTGCCTTATCCTTCTGACAAATTTGAAATCTCTTGCAATAATCTTTGTGTAGACGAGAAATCCTATCGCCGCATTTATAAAATAATCCATCCATTTTCCAACCGACATTGGATTGATATATCCAATGTCTATATCAAGCAACAAATTCATCAAAGGCACATGAAATATTCCAAGGGCAATGCATGACACAGCGGGAACAATCATTCCAACCTTTTCTGGCAAGTCGTCAGTCGAAGTCATTTTGGAATCCCCTTCGCCAAAGAAAATTTGTGAAAGCTTTATAAACGAAACCATTGTGCCTATATTTACAATCCTGAGTCCCATTCCGGCTAAAGCAAATTCTTTTAATCCTTCCTTTATTATTGTCTTGCTTACAAAACCGTTGAAAAAGGGCATTCCGGTAATTGAAAACATCCCCACTATCATAAAAATTGAAACGAAAGGCATTTTTTTGAGCACACCTCTTATTTCGCTCACATTTCTTTTTTTATAAACATGTATTATTGCGCCCGCTCCCATAAACAGCAGCGACTTAAAAAATGCATGGTTGACCATATGCATTATTCCACCTATCCGCTTTGACGGATCCAATGCATTCAGTCCCATCATTATTATGCCGACCTGGGAAATGGTATGAAAAGCCAAAATCCGCTTTATGTCCTTTTGGCTGAGTGCAAAAACAACTCCTGCAAAAGCAGTAATAAAGCCAATAAAAAGAAAAAAATTATCCAGCCCATCATAATTGAACATTACATTCATGCGAATAAATACATACAAACCGCTTTTAACCAGCAATCCCGACAACAATGCAGAAATTGAAGAAGGCGCCGCGCTATGAGCCTTGGGCAGCCAATTGAAAACTGGAAAAAAAGCCGATTTGACTCCCACAGCTGCCATTATGAAAATATATGCAGTTGAAATGAATTCAATATTCTTAATTTCCGCAATGCGACCAGTCAGCAAATTTATGTTCAATGTGCCAAAAGCATTGTAAAGCATTGCCATTCCAACCAGGTAGAACAGGATTCCCATGCTGTTGAAAATAAGGTAATAAAGCCCCGCCCGAACTGATTCTCCATCCTTTTTGTAAAGTATAAGCACCGCTGATACAATAGTAATCAATTCGATGAAAACAAAAATACTAAACATATCGTTTGTCTGAAGCATTCCCAAATATATGCCCTCGAGAAACATCAAAAAGAACATGAATTGAGAATCCTTGCCTCTGCTTTTCCATGAATACAGCATCACGGACCACCATATAAGAATAGTGAGGAAAACAAAAACAATAGATATCCTGTCGTTTCTCAATACGATACCTATTACAGGACTCCATCCTCCAAGGACAATTGAATGCAGATGTTCAAAACCTTTTTGCAATTGAAAATATCTGACTGCTATAATGCTTATGGCTGCTTGACCCATAAATGCAACAGCATTTGAATAATTGTCATTGGTCAGATATACAAATATTGAAGCCACTACTGGAATAAAAATCAGATAGATCGGCGCAAAGTCCATATTGGTATCCTTTCATGCTCGCTAAAAATTCACACGACAAACTTTATTTCGTCTCACATAATGACCATAATATTCTAATTTAATTCTTTTACAATTATACTATCATATACCCTTTTATTGCGAATACTCTTTACTGCTTT
>DATFJE010000133.1:0-13484 GCA_035269385.1 Clostridia bacterium | reverse complement strand
GTTCCGACTATTACCTCATTGTTTCTTTTGCTTATTTTGACAATTTCACCTTCTGTCTTTTTATTGAAGGCTCCCTTGTTCAATATGCGCGCAACTACTGTATCACCATTCATGGCTCCATTGATTTTGCTTGCCGGAATGAATATGTCTTCCTTTTCAGTTTTTGAAACTACAAATCCATATCCATTCTTTGTCATATCGAGCTTGCCGACAACCAAATTAAGTTTCTCAGGCAATGCGTATTTATCGTGCCTTGTCTTGATTATACGTCCTTCTTCAACCAATTCATCCAAATATGCTATAAATTTTCCAATATTTTTACCCTTGACCTGAAATGTCTTTACGAGTTCATCTTCCTTCATTGGCTTATATGCTTTTTCGCTCATTAATTGCAGAATTGTATCTTTTTCGATTAAAATATCAATCACATCCTTTGTTTTTATTTGTCATTCCATTATACCGAACATTTAATCCTTTTACCAATTATTAGAATGGGATATGTAAATCAAGATGTAAAAAGCTCCCCGTCAAAATGAAGGGGAGCTTGAACAACTTATTGATTTGTGTCATGAACTAAAACAGCATTCCGCCCATTTTCACAAACAGTGGTGCAAATACAAGAGCAACGATTGTCATGAGTTTTATAAGAATATTTATTGAAGGTCCGGATGTATCCTTGAAAGGATCGCCGACTGTATCACCAACAACAGCGGCTTTGTGAGGATCGCTTCCTTTTCCTCCATGGTTTCCTTCTTCAATATATTTTTTTGCATTGTCCCATGCTCCGCCTGCATTGGCCATGAATATTGCCATCAATACTCCTGTTACAAGAGCACCGGCCAAAAGGCCTCCAAGAGCTTCCGGTCCAAGAAGCAAGCCCATTGCTATAGGCGCAACGACTGCCATGATTCCGGGAATAAGCATTTCTTTGAGTGCTGCTGCTGTTGAAATATCTACGCATTTTGCATATTCAGGTTTGGCGGTACCCTCCATGATTCCGGGGATTTCCTTGAATTGGCGTCTTACTTCTTCAATCATTTCAAATGCGGCCTTTCCTACGGATTCCATTGTCATGGCCGAGAAAAGGAATGGAAGCATTCCGCCGACAAACAATCCAACAACGACTCTTGGATCCAATATGCTTATTTCAGTAACTTCCGCGACTGTTGCATATGATGCGAACAAAGCCAAAGCTGTCAGAGCGGCTGAGCCTATTGCAAAGCCTTTTCCTATTGCTGCTGTTGTGTTTCCGACTGCATCAAGCTTGTCTGTAATGTTTCTCACGTCATTAGGCAAGTCGCACATTTCAGCAATTCCGCCTGCGTTGTCCGCAATCGGTCCATAAGCGTCAACTGCTACAGTGACACCGGCAGTTGAAAGCATTCCCACTGCTGCCAAGGCGATTCCGTAAAGTCCCATGAATTGAAAAGCTATAAGGATTCCAACGCTTATTGCAATAATTGGCGCTGCTGTTGAAAACATTCCGACTGCCAAACCACTGATTATTGTTGTTGCAGGTCCTGTTTCAGATTGCATTGCAATCTTTTTTACTGAATTATAGTCGCCTGAAGTATATATCTCAGTCAATTGTCCGATAACAAGCCCAACTACCAATCCTGCAGCTATGGCAAAGAAAGCTTTAAGATTGCCGAAGAACATTCTGCTCATGAAGAATGCGCCGGCGATTACAAGAATCCCACTTACGTATGTGCTCATTTTGAGCGCTTTATGCGGGTCTGAATTCTCGTCTCCCCTTACAAAGAGAGTCCCTATTATTGAAGCTATGATTCCAAATGAAGCCAAGGCCAACGGGAATAATGCTCCAGCCTTGTCGACTATGCTCATATCTATTACCGCTTTGGAAGAAACGCCAAGGGTTATTGCGGCTATTATCGACCCTACATACGACTCGAAAAGGTCTGCTCCCATTCCTGCAACGTCACCGACGTTGTCTCCCACGTTGTCTGCAATTACAGCTGGATTCCTCGGATCATCCTCAGGAATTCCCGCCTCTACCTTTCCAACAAGGTCAGCTCCAACATCGGCAGCTTTTGTATAAATTCCTCCGCCTACACGTCCGAACAGCGCTATTGAAGAAGCTCCAAGACCGAATCCTGTTATTATTTCAGGTTTTCCAAAAATGATATATGCCATTCCTACGCCAATGATACCCAGGCCCACAACAGACATTCCCATTACAGCTCCGCCGGAAAATGCAACGGAAAGAGCCTTGTTCATTCCACCTGTCATAGCTGCATTGGCTGTTCTTACATTTGCTTTAGTAGCCACTTTCATTCCAAAGAAACCAGCCAAAGCCGAAAAAACTGCCCCAAACAGGAAGCATATTGCCGTAAGCCAGTCAATTCCAAAGCCAACAACAACAAAAACCACAGCAGCAAAAACAACTAGGGACTTATACTCCCTTGTCAAAAATGCCATTGACCCTTCCTGAATGTAGGAAGATATTTCTGCCATTCTTTCATTTCCAACTTCAACTTTATTGATTTTGTTTGCCAGCATCAATGCAAAAAGCAGCGCAGCCACCCCTACAACCGGCACGATGTAAATTAATGATTCCATCTTTTCCTCCCTAAACCTATTATATTATTTTTTGATTATTGCAAGTAAACCATTGCCAGGGAGCTTATTATGAAAACTATCGCTCCTATCTTTGTTATTTTGGCCATGATTTCCTCAATCCCTCTGCCCTTTTGTTTTCCCCAGATTTGTTCCGCTCCTCCGCCTATGGCTCCAGACAGTCCCGCGCTTTTTCCAGGTTGCAGCAATATGCTCGCAATCAGTATGATGCTTGTAATAATTTGAATTACCATGAATACAGTACTCATTATCTTTTACACCTCCTTGCGTCTTGATTAACAAAGATATTCTATCATAGGGCTATTTATAAATCAATGAAATAAGACTTATTCTTTGCATTATAGCTTAAAGCGATGCACTCCAGTCGGAATGCATCGCCTTTTGATTACTTGATATTGTAAAAAGCTGTTTCGCCGGCAAATTCCGCTGCATCTGAAAGTGTTTCTTCTATCCTGAGCAATTGATTGTATTTAGCTACTCTGTCGACTCTTGCAGGCGCTCCGGTCTTTATTTGCCCTCCGTTTACAGCCACCACAAAATCTGCTATTACAGGATCTTCCGTTTCACCCGACCTGTGTGACACAACTGTTGTAAAGCCTGCTCTTTTTGCCATTTCTATTGCATCAAGCGTTTCGGTTATTGTTCCAATCTGATTCAATTTAATGAGTATTGAATTTGCCGATCCTTCCTCTATTCCTCTCTTAAGGCGTTTTGTATTTGTAACAAAGAGATCATCGCCTACAATTTGGATTTTTTTGCCGAGTTTTTCTGTCATCAGCTTCCAACCGTCCCAGTCCTCTTCAGCCAAGCCGTCTTCGATTGAAATTATCGGATATTTTTCAACAAGCTCCGAATAGTATTCCACCATGTCGGCAGCTGTTTTGGCAAGACCTTCTCCAGCAAGGGTGTACAGCTTTTCTTTTTCGTCATACAGTTCTGTGGCTGCGACATCAAGTGCCAGCTTGATGTCTTTATCAGGTTCATAGCCCGCCGACTCCACTGCTTCGATAATAACCTTCAAAGCTTCTTCGTTTGACGTCAGGTTTGGCGCAAATCCACCCTCGTCTCCTACCGAAGTGCTAAGTCCTTTTGATTTTAAAACCTTTTTAAGACTATGGTATATTTCAACACCCATCCTAAGGCATTCTTTGTATGTTTTGGCGCCAACAGGCATTATCATGAATTCCTGTATGTCGACATTGTTGTCGGCATGCTTTCCACCATTAAGTATATTCATCATTGGAACAGGCAATGTTTTGGCGTTTACGCCTCCGATGTATTGATATAAAGGAACTCCCAAAGATGCCGCGGCAGCTTTCGCCACAGCCATTGAAACGCCCAATATGGCATTGGCCCCCATGTTGCCTTTGTTTTCTGTTCCGTCGAAATCAATCATGAGTTTGTCTATTGCCACCTGCTCGAGGGCATCCATTCCAATTACTTCAGGTCTTAAATCCTCCATTACATGGTCAACTGCCCGGCTTACTCCTTTTCCCATGTACCTCTGCATATCGCCGTCTCTCAATTCAACTGCCTCATAAGCCCCTGTCGAAGCTCCGGAAGGCACTGCCGCCCTTCCCATAGTTCCATCCTCAAGATATACCTCTACTTCAAGAGTGGGATTCCCCCTTGAATCCAATATTTCCCTCGCAGTAATTTCCGTTATAAACAACATGTCAATACCTCCTATTTGTACTCGATTATTTTCTTGAAATGGTCCTTGTCAAGACTTGCTCCGCCTACAAGCACTCCGTCAATGTCTTTCTGTTCCATTATATTCTTTATGTTTGATGATTTGACGCTTCCGCCATAGAGTATTCTTATCTTGTCGGAAATTCCTTTTCCGTACTTGTCATCCAGCAATCCTCTTATGTATCCTATTGTCCTTTGGGCATCCTCAGGCTCAGCTGTTCTGCCTGTTCCTATCGCCCATACAGGTTCATATGCAACGGCCACAATTGCGGCATCTTTGCCCTGTATTCCTTTGAACGCCCCAAGGATTTGCCTTTTTATTACGGCTTCGGCCTTTCCGTCCTCTTTTTCAACAAGCGTCTCTCCAACGCAAACCACGGCAGATATGTCCTTTTCCAAGGCTTTCTTCAATTTAAGATTAACAGACTCGTCAGTTTCGTTGAAGAACTTTCTTCTTTCCGAATGACCGATTATGCAATGTGAAATTCCGTAATCTTTAAGCATGTCCGCTGAAATTTCGCCTGTATACGCGCCCTTTTCTTCCTCATGCATCGTCTGGGCGCCAATCTTCAAATCACTTCCTAGAGCTTTTGAAGAAAGCCGTCCCAAGTGAATGCTCGGCACACAAACAAGCACCTCGTCGTTTGTCGTGTCCGCAACTTTTTTGATTTTTTCGATAAAGTCCTCGGCTTCTCCAACAGACATGTTCATTTTCCAATTCCCTGCTATCAAAGGTCTTCTCATATCACAACTCCCCCTTTTCCGATATGCATTCGATTCCAGGCAACTTTCCACCCTCGAAAAGTTTCAATGATGCCCCTCCTCCTGTCGATATGTGGCTCATTTTATTTTCCAGCCCGAATTTATGTATCGCTGAAGCGCTGTCTCCTCCACCTATTATGGTTGTTGCCGCTGACTCCGCCAAAGCCTTTGCAACACCAAATGTACCCTTTGCAAAATTGTCCATTTCAAAAACACCCATAGGACCGTTCCAAAGTACCGTCTTTGATTTTAAAATCACATCCGCAAATTCTCCAACTGCTTCATCTCCTATATCCAGTCCCATCATATTGGATGGTATGTTTTCAACCTTGACCGTATGAAAATTTGCTTCGTTGTTGAAAGAATCGGCTACCACAACGTCTTTTGGCAAAATTATTACAACTCCGATTTCTTTGCAATAATCGATTATCGATTTCGCCGTTTCAATTTGTTCCTCTTCCACTATGGATTTTCCTATTTCTTTTCCCAACGCCTTCAGGAAAGTAAACATCATCCCACCGCCAATAAGTATGTAGTCAACCTTCAAAGCGAGATTCTTTATTACTCCGATTTTGTCCGAAACCTTTGAACCTCCAAGTATTGCAGTAAAAGGTCTTTCTGCATCAGACATTGCCTTCCCCATTATTTCAAGTTCCTTTTCAACTAAGAGCCCAACACATGACGGCAACAAACTTGCAATTCCGGCATTTGAACTATGCTCCCTGTGAGCAGTTCCGAAAGCGTCATTGACAAATATCTCGCCCAATGATGCAAGCTCTTCAGCGAAAAGCGCACCATTGTGCTTTTCCTCTTCTCTGAATCTCGTATTCTCAAGAAGCAAAACATCACCATATTCGGCTGATAGCACTTTTTGTTTTACCGAATTGTCAACTACACGCTCACTTTCAATAAAGCTCACTTTTGCTCCAAGGATTTTTTCCATCGACTTTGCCACCGGCGCCAAAGAAAAGGTTTTATCATATTTGCCCTTGGGTCTTCCAAGGTGCGACAGAAGAATCACTTTCGCCTCTTTCTCCATCAAATACTTTACTGTAGGCATAGCGGCGATTATCCTTTTTTCATCCGTAACATTGCCTTTTTCATCAATAGGAACATTGAAATCGCATCTGACAATTACACTTTTGTGCTTGAACTCCATATCCGACAAGATTTTCTTGTTAAACAAAAATCAGCACCCCCAAAATTCATTCAATCGTATGGTTTTCAACTATGACTAAAAGCTTGGGACACGATAAACGTGTCCCATATCATTATAATCCTAATTCTATTTTTTTCAATCCTATAAATGCCTTGTCAGTATCTCTTTCTTTTTGAAGAAGACGGTATTTTCAACTCGTCTCTATATTTTGCTACAGTCCTTCGAGAAATTTTTATTCCTACTTGCGTAAGTTCATCTGTTATGAACTGGTCGCTGTGGGGCTTCTTCGGATTTTCATTTTCAATCAATTCCATTATCATCGACTGAATGCTGGCAGAAGATACACCTTCTCCCGCATTGCTTGAAACACCGCTTTGGAAAAAATATTTCAGTTCAAAAATACCTCTTGGGCACTGCATGTACTTTCCGTTTATTGCTCTACTTACTGTTGATTCATGAACTTCAACCATGTCTGCCACATTTTTCAAAGTCAATGGTTTCAAGTAGGCTTTGCCATTTTCAAAAAAATCGTATTGGAATTCAATTATTGCACCCACGACTTTCATTATTGTATTTCTTCTCTGTTCAATGCTTTTTATTATTCGCACCGCCGCATTCAGCTTATCATTTATATATGATGATGCGTTGTTCTCGATATTTGCGCTTGACAGAAGTTTTTTATAATAATTGCTTATTGTGAGTCTCGGTGCAGTAATTTCATTTATCCTTATAATATACTCTCCCTCTATTTTTTCGACCGCAATGTCGGGTATGATATACTTTATGCCTTTCATTGAAGCGAACTCCCTGCCAGGCTTAGGTTCGAGCGTTTTTATAAAATCCGCAGCTTCCTGAATTTCTTCCTTTGTAAAGCTTGTGGATTTCGCAATTTGCAATATCCTGTTCGCCGCCAAATCATCCAAATATAATCTTATTATTTCTTCCGCAACAGGATATTCATTCTTTCTTCGTTTCAGTTGGATCAATAGACACTCCCTCAAGTTTTTAGAGCATACGCCGACAGGATCGAAATCGTGAATAACATCAAGTATTTTCTTCAACACAATTTCATCTATGCCGAATTTTTCAATTATTTCAATGTCAGTCAGTTGATAATAGCCATTATTGTCAAGGTTCTCAATAATATACTCGGCAATCACCTTTTCGTCTCTGCTAAGCAATGTGAACTTAAGCTGAAACAACAGATGTTCTGTTAACGTGGTTTCATTTGTGACAAAATTCTGGAAAATGACCTCTTCTTTTTCTTCTTTGAAATTATTTCTTGTCTTTGTTCGGTCATAATCGGAAAAGTATTCTTTCCAGTCGATATCGTCAGTTTCTTTTTCGGATTTTTCAACATTTTCTTCTTTTTTATCATCCTGGGATTCTTCATTTTTGGGATTTTCCAATAATGGATTGTTCAACAACTCTTGCCTTATAAACTCATTAAGCTCCACCGAATTATATTGCAATATCTCGATGGCTTGCTTCAATTCCGGTGTCATAATCAATTTTTGAGTTTGCGACAAATTTAAATTATAAGACATTTTCATTAAAATATCACCCGGCTTCTATAGTAAGAACATTCATTAAGAACATACAATAATAACATATTCATTATATCAGATTGCATGCAACTTTAAAAACCGGCGACGTTTATGCCGCCGGTTTTCATTCTCGAATCCGCACTATCCCACGTCTTTTTCATATGGCTGTCCATCGGCTTTTGGAGCCACCGAACGTCCAACAACACCTGCAAGAGCCAAAATCGTAGCCACGTACGGCAACATTTGCAAAAATTCCTGAGCAATCGGTATTCCGAACGACTGTGCCTGTATCTGTATTGCATCCGCCAACCCAAAGAAAAGACATGCAAACAAAGCTCCAACAGGATGCCATTTGCCGAATATCATAGCCGCCAAAGCTATGAATCCTTTTCCAGCCGTCATGCCTTCCCTGAAAAGGCTTATTGTGCCTATTGAAAGTGATGCGCCGGCTATTCCCGCCAAGGCTCCGCTGATCATAACGCATATATATCTCATCAGATACACGTTTATTCCCACAGTATCGGCGGCACGCGGATGTTCTCCGACCGCTCTTATCCTCAAACCGAATGATGTTTTAAACAAAACATAATACGATATTCCAACCATCAGGAACGCGAAATAAACAAATGGTGTGAATCTCGAAAAGAGATCTCCAAGAATCGGAATTCCCTCCAAAAATTCAAACGGATTGTCTGTCAATGCTTTCTCGACGGAAGGTGTAGAACCGGAGCGGTTCCAAACCATCTCAAGCAGAAAAGCTGTAAGACTGACTGCCAAGAGATTTATTGCCACACCAGCAACAACTTGGTTTCCTCTCAGATGTATAGACACCACAGCCAAAAGCAATGAAGTCAATATGCCTATTATTATGGCTGCAAGAACACCCATCCAAGGGTTTCCGGTCAAGTGTGTGAAAAGCACGGCAAAAAATGCTCCCATTATCATTATTCCTTCGAGCGCTATGTTTACAACTCCGGATCTTTCAGAAAAAACCCCTCCAAGAGATGCAAATATCAAGGGAGTCGCAAGGCGAATTGCAGAGGCCACTATCGCAATTACCACTACAGTTGTTCCGTTGTCCATTTATTCCGCCTCCTTATGCGCAGCAGTTTTTTTCCTTTTGGAAATCAATTGAACTATAAGCTTACCTGCTATGAATATTATAATTACTCCCTGAATAATTCCAATTACCTCTTTAGGTATTCCTGCCAATTGCATTTTTCTGGCTCCATTGCTTAAAACTCCGAACAATAGGGCGCTCGCGAGCACGCCTATTGGATGATTGCCTCCTACAAGTGCAACGGCAATTCCATCAAATCCGTACCCGGACATTCCAGCAGACATATTGACTTTGTAAATCAAGCCGGTTACTTGCACTGCACCTGCCAATCCGGCTAAAAGTCCCGATATGAACATCGCGAGGACTATGTTTTTCTTTTTGCTTATACCTCCGTATTCTGCAGCTTCGGGGTTGAATCCTACAGACCTTATCTCGTAACCCAAAGTTGTTTTAAACAAAATGAAATAGATTGCCAAGGCGCATATTATCCCGATGAATATGCCTGTATGAGCGCTTGAATATCCGAATTGAGGTATAAATTCACTCAGCTTGGAAAGTCTCGCCTTCTCGGGTATAGAGACCGAAAACGCCATTTTAGTTGTTCCTTGCAGTACTTGCGGGTTCAAAACAGTTCTGATTATATAGTTTGTTCCTATAAGTGCCGTATAATTGAGCATTATCGTTGTTATTACTTCATGCACGCCAAACCGCGCTTTCAGAAAACCGGCTATTGAAGCCCAAATGCCTCCCGCCAAAGCTCCAAATATGAGTATCAAAGGCAAAAGTATTATTCCAGGCAAATTCTGAAAATACCAACCGATTGCAATGGCTGTTATTGAACCGACTATGTATTGACCTTCGGCTCCTATATTGAAAAGACCTGTCCTGAAAGCAAAGGCAACCGCCAATCCTGTAAAAATCAAAGGAGTGGTCTTATAAAGCGTTTCGCCTATTTTGCTTAACCCTCCCATGCTTCCCTTGAAAAGTGCCGTGTATGCCACAATCGGGTTGCTGCCTGCAATGATTATGAAAACGGCTCCAATTACAAATCCAAGCACTATCGCGATCAAAGGAAGTTTCAGATTGTCCCACAGCCATTTGAGTCCATTTTTATTCATCCTTCATCTCCCTTTCCGGTTTGCCGCCCGCCATCATTATTCCCAATTCCCTTTCAGTGGCATCCTTGGCATCGACAATCCCGACAATTCTCCCGTCATAGATTACTGCAATGCGGTCAGCCAGAGACATCACTTCGTCAAGCTCAAGCGAAACAAGAAGAACCGCCTTGTCATTGTTTCTTTGGTCTATGAGTCTTTTATGAACAAATTCTATAGCTCCAACATCAAGCCCTCTTGTGGGTTGTGCAGCGATAAGCAATTTTGGATTTTTGTAGAATTCCCTTGCTATTATGACTTTCTGCTGATTGCCGCCGGAAAGAGATTTCGCTTGAATCTGCTCGCCCGGGGTTCTTATGTCAAACTCTTTTATCAACGTTTTTCCGTGCTTTGCTACAGCATTGTAATCCATCATATTTCTTTTGCTGAATGGTTCGCTGTGGTGGTATCCGAGAATCATATTCTCAGCCAAAGAATGTTCCAAAATCAATCCTCTTCTATGCCTGTCCTCCGGTATGTGTCCAATTCCCATATTTATTATTTCGCGAGTCGGCCTATTGGTGATGTTCTCGCCGTCCAATTCAACTCTTCCGGATTCGATTTTAGCAAGTCCGGTGATGGCCTCAACCAATTGTGACTGCCCATTTCCATCCACTCCTGCAATTGCTAGAACTTCACCCGCATTTACCTCAAATGACACATCTTTGACCGCCTCAATTTTTCTGCTGTCAAGAACCTTTAGGTTTTCAACCTTGAGTATGGTCTTTCCTGATTGCTTTTCTTTTTTGTCTACTTCAAGTCTCACTTTTCTTCCAACCATCAATTCCGCGAGTGAATCTATATCGGTTCCCGCCGTATCCAAGGTTTCTATGACTTTGCCTTTGCGTATTACGGTTACTCTGTCGCTCATTGACATGACTTCCTTGAGTTTATGTGTTATCAGAATTACCGACTTGCCCTCTGATGTCAGTTTTTTTATTATTTCTTCCAATTCATCTATTTCCTGCGGAGTGAGTACAGCCGTTGGTTCATCCAAAATCAATATGTCCGCTCCTCGGTAAAGGGCCTTTATTATTTCAACTCGTTGCTGAAGTCCCACCGAAATATCACGAACTTTTATATCCGGATCAATTTTCAGACCAAAATTTTCAGAAAGCTCAAGCACTCTTTTCTTTGCCAAATCCATATCCATTCTCAATTTACCGAATTTGTTCGGTTCATTGCCCAAAACTATGTTTTCCGTCACTGTAAACGGGGGTACCAACATAAAATGCTGATGGACCATTCCTATCCTATGCTCTATTGCCGTATTCGGATTTTTCATATTCACTTTTTTTCCTCGAATGAATATTTCCCCCGATGACTGCTGATAGAGTCCATACAGTATATTCATAAGAGTGGTTTTTCCCGCTCCGTTTTCGCCAAGCAAGACATGTATTTCACCTTCCTTGAGATTGAAATTTACATTGTCATTGGCAATTACACCTGGAAAAATTTTAGTTATGTTCTTCATTTCGACTATATTTGACAAAATCGTTCCTCCTTGTAAAAAAAATAAGGCCAGATATTTTCATCTGACCTTATTATAAACCATTTTTGCAGCATTAACTACAATTTAGATTTCCGGAATCTCAAAAGCGTCGAAAGTTTCTTTGTCATAAGGCACTTCGAAAACACCATCGATTATTGCAGCTCTGTAATTTTCTGCCATTTCAGCTATTTCGGCAGGTACATTTCCTGCATCGTCACTGTATCCAACACCCTCTTCAGCAAGACCGAAAACAAGGTTGGATCCGTCGAATGTTCCGTCGACTACAGCTTTTGTTGCCAAATAAGTAGCATTGTCAACACGCTTGATCATTGAGCAAAGTACATGCTCCGGATCGAGTGCAGACTGGTCCATGTCAACTCCTATAGCCCAGAATCCCTGTTCTCCTGCTGCTTCGATAACACCTATTCCACAAGCGCCGGAAGCATGATAAATCACATCAGCACCAGCTTGGTTTTGCGCAAGAGCATTTTCTTTTCCGAGTTGGGGATTGTCAAAAGCTCCTGTGTAGTTGATTATTATTTCAGCATCCGGGTTTACTGCTTTTACCCCTGCTTCAAAACCATATTGGAATTTTTCAATCAATGCAAACTGCATCCCGCCAACAAATCCAACTTTGTCTGTTTCAGTCATGAGTCCTGCAATAACACCTGTCAGGAAGGATCCTTCATGTTCCTTGAAAGTAAGTCCTGCCGCATTTGGGGCATCCACTACTTCGTCGATTATTGCAAATTTTTGATCCGGAAATTGCGCCGCGGCTTCAGCCGTAGCCGATTGCATCAAAAATCCTACCGAAACAATCAAATCCGCACCATCTTCAGCAGCCGCTGAAAGATTTGGTCCATAGTCGTCAGCCGTTTGAGATTCAAGAACACTTACTTCAACACCAAATTCCTCTTTAGCATTAACCAATCCGGCATAGGCTGAATCATTGAAAGATTCGTCGCCCAAACCGCCTGTATCAGTAATCATTGTAACCCTTAATGCTTCTTCTGCCGGTTCTTCTGTTTCTTCCATCGGTTCTTCCGTTTCTTCCGGCTCTTCCGCTGGTGCGCAACCGGCAAAAACCGAAACCATCAAAATCAATACCAGAAATAATGCCAACCATTTTCTACTCATTAAATAATCCTCCTCTTTGTTTTTTTATCCTTTTCCATACTTCTACATTTTTACCCAAAATCCTTCCAAAGCCTACAAAAATAAAAAAACAGGGCGGTTTTAAATTTCCGTCCTGTTTTCTATTCAACATGGTGAGGATTCTTTTGCCAGATATCCTTTTTCAATAAGCACATCCGCAGCCTTCTTTATTTTTTCTTCGTTTACCATTACAACCGGTCCAGTGCAACCCATTCCGCTTTCGGCATATATGCCGGCTTTCCACAAAGCCTGTACCGCCTCTTCCAGTTCCATTATGTCAATTCCGGACAATGTCCCTGTTACAATTTCCTTTTCAGGCGGCTCTGCCGATTCTTGGGATGTTTCTTTTTTTTCTTTGGACGAGCTTTCAATCAAATCTTTCAATCCGGCTATTTCCGCTTTTTCGAATTCATCCCGGGCGATACCCCCCAGTCCGCCCCGAGCCAAGCATGAAGCATATTCTATCGCATTGGCAACCACCGGAATTCCTGAAGCTCTGGAAAGAATCAATATGGTTCGACCGTAATCCTTTCCAACTCCAGGTCCGTACCCGTAGCCAGCAGCTTCATAACTCCCGCCCGTGGTGTAGGATGAAAACATTTTCATCAGGATATTTCCTGTCAATGTATCTGTAACCATTACATCCACACTGCCGCAGAGCAGGTCGTTTCCCCTCATGACAACCCCGCCGTCCGCTCTGGCAGACTCTCCGAATGAAAGTCCGTATCCGTTGGCTTTCAATTCTTTAAGAAGCCTCTCGACTTGTCTTGCTCCGTCAAGATTAAGAATGCCAACTGTCGGCTCCTCGATTCCAATTGCCTTGGCAGCGATTATCCCATGCAATGCATTCCGTGTCATCGCTTCC
>DATFJE010000132.1:0-3110 GCA_035269385.1 Clostridia bacterium | reverse complement strand
CAATAAAATGGCGGCGTATGCGGCCATGAAGGAATTAGGCTTCGAGTCTGAAGAACTGCAATGCGTATTAAGGGATTTGAATGGTGCAAAAGGCCGGTTTGAAAAGGTCGCAGGCGCAGAGGAATTGGGGATTGAGATAATTGTTGATTATGCTCATACACCCGATGCTTTGTCAAATGTATTAGAAGCAATCAATGAATATAAAATCGGCAGGCTGATTACAGTTTTTGGTTGTGGAGGAGAGAGGGATCCGTTTAAACGTCCCGAAATGGGGGAAATTGCATCAATAGGTTCTGAACATGTTATTATAACAGACGATAATCCCAGACGTGAAAATGCAGACGATATAATTCTGCAAATTGAAAAGGGAATGGTAAAAGGGCTTCACGAAGTCATAAGAGATAGGAAAGAGGCCATAAGAAAAGCGATAATGTCGGCTGTACCAGGCGATGTGGTTCTAATTGCGGGAAAAGGCCATGAAAAACTTCAAGTAATTGGCGATGAGAGCTTTGAACATGATGATGTTGAGGTTGCTCGAAGCATATTGGAGGCGATGATATGATTGATTTTACCATAAATCAATTGGCAGGCGTTCTTGGCGTTGAAATGGAAGAATCGGTCAATTGCGGGAAAGCTATCAAGAGAATTTTGACTGATTCAAGAAAAGTTGAACCGGGAGATGTATTCATTGCACTCAAGGGTCCGAATTACGATGGACACGATTTCATTGAAGCTGCAATTGAAAAAGGAGCAGTGGCTGTTGTTTCGGAAAAACATGTTGCAACGGATGCGGCGATGATAATTGTAAGCGATTCCCACATAGCCATGCGGATAGCGGCAAAAGCTTTTTTAAAGCGGGTAGACCCGTTGGTTGTGGGTGTTACAGGAAGCGCTGGCAAGACCACTACCAAGGAAATGATTTATTGCGCTTTGAATGAAAAATACAATGTTCATAAAAACCATGGTAATTTCAACAATGACATCGGACTGCCCCTGACTCTTTTTGAATTGGAGAAACAACATGAAGTCGTGGTTCTGGAAATGGGAATGAACAGCAAAGGCGAAATAGGGTTGCTTGCAAGCATAGCGGAACCCGATATTGCTGTTATTACCAACATAGGGGAATCACACATTGGAAGACTCGGTTCAAAAGAAAATATTTTTGCTGCAAAAATGGAAATATGCGAAAGAATGGATGAAAGAAGTGTTTTGATTGTAAATGGAGATGATTGTTTACTTGAATCATTAAAGAGAAAAGATACGGAATACAGAAAAATATTTGCGGGATATTGCAAAACAGATGGCAATGATGTCTGTGCAAAAGACATTGAACCAAACGGCAAAGGATTTAGATTTACCATTGTATATGAAAGATGTGAATTTCCATGTTCGTTGAACGTTCAGGGCAGTCACAATATAATCAATGCATTGCTGGCTTTTTCCGCAGCTTTGCAAGCAGGAGTAGAACCTGAAGCTGCTGTTGCGGGAATAGAAAAATACAAGGGAGACGATGTTCGTGGAGCTATAACTGAAATTGGCGGCATGACATTGGTCAATGACACATACAACGCAAATCCTTCATCAATGTTGGCGGCGTTGGAAACACTTTCCATGATAGAGGGAAGAAAGATAGCTGTTTTGGGAGATATGCTGGAACTGGGAAAATATTCAAAAGAGATGCATGTGAAAATTGGCAAGAATGCGGCGGAAAAAGGGATTGATATTCTTATGGTTACGGGTTCATATGCTGAAGAATATAAAAGAGGCGCCGAGATGAATGAGATCGGCCGGATAGATGTACAGGTTTTTGAAAGCAATGATCGTCTGTCGAAAGCATTGACAGAATTGATGCGTGCTGGGGATTCGATTCTATTCAAAGGGTCACATAGTACAAAAATGGATGAAGTTTACAAGGAGATATTAAAAAATGCATAGTATCTATATTCAATTTATTATAGTTCTTTTTATTACGATAATTACAGGAAAAATAATGATACCATATTTGGAAAAATTGAAAGTAGGACAATCTATAAGGGAAGAGGGACCATCTTCGCATCTATTGAAAAGCGGAACGCCTACAATAGGAGGGCTGATATTCATACTGCCGATTTTGGGGGCATATGTCATTTGGGGAAACAAGGATGATGCCGGATTGCATATTTTGATTTCCGGTTTCATATTATTTGCACTCATTGGATTCTTGGATGACTATTTAAAAGTAGTAAAGAAAAAAAATCTTGGTTTGAGAGCCTATCAGAAGCTTGCCATGCAGACGCTTGTTGCTGCTTTTGTAATGTTCTTGCTGTACAAGAGTGGTTTGACCGACAATAGGCTGCTGGTGCATACCTTAGGGGCATCCATAGACATGGGATGGTTGAAGGTGCCGTTTTTGATGATATTCATCCTTGCAACAGTAAATAGTGTTAATCTGACGGATGGCTTGGACGGATTGGCTTCAAGTGTCACGATTATTGTTTCGATTCTGTTTTTTTTCTATTCAGAGTTTATTGGGATGGATGGATTTGTTCATGTTGCTGTGTTTTTCATTGCGGCTCTTCAAGGATTTTTGGTTTTCAATAAAAAACCGGCAAAGGTCTTTATGGGGGATACGGGATCGTTGGCGTTGGGAGCGTATGTTTGCATTTCAGCAATACTGCTTAGGATAGAATTGTTGCTTTTGCTTTACGGATTCATATATTTCATCGAATCGCTTTCGGTCATTATACAGGTGATAAGCTTTAAGACTAGGAAAAAGAGGGTTTTTCGCATGAGCCCAATTCACCACCATTTTGAACTTGGAGGATGGTCCGAAACGAAAGTGGTGGCTGTATTTACAGTCGTGACTATTTTAACGGTATTGATGTCGGGATGGATTCTAAGCAAAGGGGCAATGATATGAAACTGAAGAACAAACACATATTGGTTGTGGGAATGGCGGCATCCGGACTGGAGGCGGCAAAATATCTTTCGCTTCATGAGGCAAAAGTTACCATTTGCGATTCAAAAGAGGCAAGCGAACTTGGTGACGCCATAAAAAAGCTTGACGGAATCGATGTCGAGATTTCAACGGGCGGAAACCCAGAGTCTGCTGTCGGATTTGAAATGGTTGT
>DATFJE010000131.1:0-9849 GCA_035269385.1 Clostridia bacterium | reverse complement strand
CCAACTATTAGTTTCGTGCTGGGTGTTTTTGTATTCAAGGAGGCTTTCGACTCCACCCGGCTGATTGGATTTATTTTGATATGGGTGGGAGCGTTTACAGCTTCCATATGGCCCGTTGCCGGGAATGTGTTAAAAAAATATCAAAAAAAACAAAAAACTGCCTGAATTCTATGTACAGATTTGTGTAAATGTAGTATAGTTAAACAAAAGGATACTGTATACAATGACGCAGGAGGCGCGTGAAATGATTAAACCGGCCATAAAGAAAAATCTGTTTGAGGAAGTTTCTGAACAAATAATAAGATTGATAAAAAGCGGAGAATGGAATCCGGGAGACAAAATACCGGGGGAAATGGTTTTGTCTGAGAGTTTCAGGGTTAGCAGAAATTCCATCAGAGAATCCTTGAAAGCTCTTGAACTTACAGGAATATTAAGCTCAAAAGCCGGAAAAGGAACATTTGTTTCCGAAAGAGCTGTGAGGAATATAAGGAACAGGGAGTTGGCAAGTCTCATAGAAGACGAGAGCTCGCTTGTCGAACTCATGGAAACCCGACTTATGATAGAGCCCGAGCTGGCATATCTTGCCGCGGAGAGGGCGACTAAGGAAGATATCGAAAAGCTGGAAAAGTCAATAAAAATAAGCAAAAAGGCTTTAGCCGACCATGAATATACAATAGAAATGGGAATGGAATTCCATACACTCATACGTGAAGCATCAAAAAACAGGATACTTGGCAACTTCATGAAATCAATCAGCGAGCATCTCATGGCGCAAAGGGCGACTGCAATGTTGAAATACCTGGATGACTATGTGATCAACGTTGAATGGAACGAGCACATGCAGATGTTTGAATATATAAAGGACGGCGAAGCCGAACTTATAAAAAAATACATGTACGAACATATATCCAAGTCTTTGGGTCTTATCGTAAAGGGAGAAAAAAAAAGTAAAAAGGCGTAGAAAGTGGAAAGTAGAAAGTGGAAAGTGGAAAGATAAAGAAAAAGATAAAAGATGAAAAAGCAAAAGGAAAAAAATACCATTGAATATTATTTGGGCTCTAAAATGCTTTTACATTTATTGAAAACTGACAGTATGGGTTGGTTAAACAGGGGTCTGTTCGCGTAGGAATGCGGATGGGTCCTTTTTATGTGCTTTTTTTCGGCTCTTTGTCAAATGTTGGGGCAAGGTTCTGGCGGCGGAAAACCGCGAACGGTTCCGGACCAGAAATTGCTTTGTTTTTTTATGTACTTATAATGGCCGCGACTTGAAATGGCTTTTCCTCAAAATGAAAACATGATAATATTAATATATGTTATGCCTAAATCTGGGGGAGGATTAAAAGATGGCGCAAAAGAGCATAAGAAAAAAATTTTTGATACTGAGTGCACTTATACTTTCTGTTCTTTTGATATTTGGAGCTTTCACAGCACAGAGAGTCGATCGTATCAGTGAACTCGGGGCAACCATTCAGGGAACTCCATCTCTCATGAATAGAGCAGCCAGCCAGATCGAGATGAATGTGGTCAAAATGCACAGGGAAATGAAGGATGTTGTACTTCTTATGGACGAGGCGGACCAGGCAAAAGCTATAAGAAATGTAGATGAATTGGAAATGGATGTGTACGGGGATATCGCACTGATTGATTCTGTTGCCATTGATGATGAGGATAGGCGACTTCTCGAAAAAGGAAGAGAGTTGTTTGATGAATGGAAGCCAATAAGGGACAGTGTAATCAATCTTATATCAGAAGGCAATTACGATGAGGCAAGGGACATTACAAGAGGATTGGGCGCAAGTCACGTAGGGAAACTCGAGATAGCTTTTTCTACACTTTCAGCTCATTCCAATGGGCACATAAATGATTATCTCAATGAAATAGAGGAACGGTCCAAGAGCGTTTTGGCGGCATTTTTAGTTTCTTCAGCGGTTATGATTATCCTTATAGCAATTATAAACCTTTTCACATTCAAGAGAATACTTGAAAGCATTAAGAAACTCAAGTCGTCAATGGGCGAAATAATAAGGACAAAGTCGTTGGCAAAAGTGGACGATTCGGGAGATATTGAGATAGCGGAGCTTGCAGTGGGATTCAATGAACTTATTGATGTTCTGACAATCCAGCTCGATCTGAAGGAAAAAATAACCTTGATGCATGGTGTTTTGAGTGAGATACATAATTCTAAGAATTTGACAGACAAGTACCTTGAAACGGTAGCTGGGATTGTGGGAGCCGATTATGGGGCTTTGTATATGCTTGAAAGGGAGAGTGGCATATACAAAATGGCTGCCGGGCATGCGGCTTTGGATAGATATCCTTTTAAATCTTCTTTTGAGCCTGGAGAAGGTTTGGTTGGACGGGTTGCTTCAAGCGGGAGCTCAATATTTCTTTCAAATTTGAAACAGGGTCAGATAAAACTAAAATCTTCTTTTGCGGATATTGTTCCTGAAAATCTTCATATATATCCAGTAAAGCATGGCAGTGATACGATATGCGTTGTAGAGTTGGCCAAGAACAAGCCTTTTACAGAGGAAGAAATTGAATTCCTGAAGCTTTCTGCCGAATCCCTGGCTCCGTATGTTACAGGTGTATGGAGAGAAGAAGAGGTTGAAGGGCTTCTTGCCAAGGCTGAGGTAATGAACAAAGAACTCACGGAAAGAAGTGAAGTGATTGAACAGAATTCAAAAGAGCTTGAACACATGAATCGTGAGCTCGAGCAGAATTCCAATGAAATTGAGCAGGTGAACAGCGAGCTTGAGCACCAAAAGAAAGAACTGATTGAGAAGGGGAGCGAACTTGCCAGAGCGAACAGCCTCAAGTCAGATTTTCTTGCAAATGTGTCACATGAGCTAAGGACTCCTCTTAATTCGATAATACTTCTATCGGACATGATATTGAAGAAAAAATCCTCGGATGAGGATGGCAAAGAAAGATTGCAGGTAATACGAAACTCGGGTGGAGAACTTCTCGAACTCATCAATAATTTGCTGGACATATCTAAAATAGAGAGCGGAAAAATGGATGTGCACATGGAACCTGTTTCTACAATACAACTCGGCGAGCGTTTGAGGCAACAGTTTTCAAGCATGGCGGAAAGCAAAGGGTTAGAATTTGAAATTGTCGATAAAATCAGGAGCGAGTTGGTTACAGACAAGCAAAAGCTTCTTCAGATACTCACCAATTTTTTGTCCAATGCATTCAAGTTTACAAAGGAGGGTCATGTAAAGGTCAGGATACATGAGAGCGCACAGCCTGGATACGACATCGCTTTTAGTGTTGAGGATACAGGGATTGGAATACGTGATGATTACAAGGCTACCATATTTGAAGAGTTTATACAGGGAGATGGTTCAATAACTAGAGAATACGGAGGAACGGGTCTCGGTCTTGCGATATGCAAAAAAATGGCGGATTTGATAAATGGGATGCTGACAATGGAGAGCGAAACAGGGGAAGGAAGCGAATTTTCAGTGCATCTTACCAGCAATCCGTATGTTGAAGATATGAAACAAGAGGATGAGCAGTATGATTTCAGGAATGTTTCTCTTATTGACGCGAAAGAGGATGAGCTTGTCACATTGTCCGATACAATCAAACCAGGCGGCGGACATTTGCTTTTGATTGAGGATGACGATGAATTTGCTTCTCTGCTTAAGACACATGTGAATCGACTTGGATACAAGATGACTCACTCCAAAACAGGGTATGACGGGATACTAAAGGCAGGAAAAACCAAACCGAGCGGAATAATACTCGATTTGGTACTTCCGGACATTAGCGGGGCGAGGGTTCTGAGAGAAATCAAAATGAATCCTATGACAAGAGGAATACCCGTACATGTACTGACTGTTAAGGAAGGGAGCGAGGCCCTTCCGTTAAAGAGGATGGGTGCAGTGGGATTCACAAGGAAGACGCCACAGGTTGAACTGGATGCCAAGGAGGTCTTGGACGGAATAGAAAGGGTTATAAAGAAAAAACCCAAAAAAATACTGATAGTTGAAGATGATAAAAGTGAAGTTGATCTGCTGAAGGATTTGCTTGGAGAGTGGAACATAGCAATCGATTCTGCAGAAGGCGTATCTGCAGCCAAGAAGATGATAGATGAAAAGGATTATGATTCAGTGGTTGTCGATCTTGGATTGAGAGACGGTTCGGGTTGGGATATCTGCAGGCATGTAAAAGAACGAAAACTTAGTTTGCCTGTCATAGTCTATACTGCGAAAACTCTATCTGAAAGCGAAACTATGGATCTCAAGAAGTACTCCGATAGCATAATACTCAAGAGCGCGGATTCAAAGGGGGATTTGCTTGAAGAGATAGCCATATTCATTCACAAAGTTTACGAATGGCAGGACGACAAACCTGAAGAAAATGTATATGAGGCATTGGCGGGTAAGACTATACTCGTATGTGATGACGATGCAAGAAATGTATTCGCGCTTTCGAGTCTTCTGGAAGAATTCGACGTAAATGTGATTGAGGCATACAACGGAGAGGAAGCCATAGAAAGGCTTGTTTCGGACGGAAGCATTGATCTGGTTCTTATGGACATAATGATGCCTAAGATGGACGGTATGGAGGCGATGAGAAGGATACGCAAGATGGATGGATTAAAGGATTTGCCAATAATCGCTCTTACGGCAAAGGCCATGAAAGGCGATAAGGAGAATTGTCTGGCGGCCGGAGCGAGCGACTACCTTTGGAAACCTGTTGACATGGACATTCTTTTGAAATTGATGGTTATGTGGCTGGGTGTTTCGAGGTGAGGGCCGTATCGTATCGAGAAGGGGATACGAAGAGGATTGTATTGATGGAAGATGGAATGGATGAATCCGAAGAGTCGATTCGTGAACTGATTGAAGGGTTCTCGGGCAGGGTTGATGTAATTCTTGTGGACATGAAGTCGGTGCCGGTATGGCTTGTAAGGATTTTTTCGGTCCAAATAGAAAGGCGTGGCGAATTGTTCAAAATAGGGGTGACCGAAGAGGCTCTCGGCAGATATTTTTCATCCCTGTCGATTCCATACGCTCTTTACAGGGACGAGGAAAGAATGTTTTGCCGGACAGGTACGGAACCGAATGTTGATACAAAAGACCTTAAAAGGTTTTTAAAGGTGCTGAAGCAATTTTCTGGAAGCGACTTCACTAGCTATGCTCTCGGGGGAGTTGAGAGAGTTGTCAAGGGAATGATGAGAAAGAATGGCATGGATAGCTTCCTGGATTTTGAGGAAAAAATTTTTCAAAGCAGAGAGTTTTACTGTCATTTCATAGATGCTATGTCAATAGGGCATACAAGCTTTTTCAGGGACAGGGAATTCTACAGAATTCTAAGGGAAAATGTAATCAAGCGCTTGGCGGTCCATCCCCATTTCAAAGTCTGGAGCGCGGGATGTTCAGGAGGTATGGAGCCTTATTCCATAGCCATGCTTCTGATGGATGAGGGACTGCTTGGCCGCGGCGTAGTCTATGCTACCGATTTCAACGAAATATCGCTTAGAGAAGCAAAAAATGGATTGTATTCCATGGAAGAATTCGAATCCATGCTTGTTGCATACAGGGAAATGGGAGGAGAAGGTGAACCTGAAGAGTATTTCATAAATCGAGGAGGATATGTCGAGGTGGATTCAAAGATAAGAGACAAGGTAAACTTCTTCAGACATGACCTTACAATCGATTCTTCATTCAATACGTTTGAGTTGATTCTATGCAGGAATGTGCTCATTTACTTCGAAGACAGCTTGAAGAAAAGAGTGTTGAAACTCCTGCATGATTCGATGGCTCACAACGGTTTTCTTTGTCTTGGTTCAACAGAGGGAATACACCATTACCTTGATAAAGTCAATTTTGTGCAATACAAGAACGGAATCAACATATACAGAAAGGCAATAAAGGGGATAAGAAAGGCGGGGGAACATGAAACCTTTTAGAATCCTGGTGATAGAGGATAATCCTGGCAATGCAAAGGCAATATGGATTCTTCTTCGGGAACGAATTGACATCGTAGCGGACTTTGCGGAAACAGGAGACGAAGCGCTGAAAAAACTCCTTGCAACTGATTACCAGCTTATATTGATGGATATAAAACTACCGGATATAAACGGTTATGAGCTTGTTCGCATAGTTAAACGCCGAAAAAAGACAAGCCATGTGCCGGTTGTCTTCATGACTGGAGTTTATCTTTCGGATGAAGACAAGAGAAAGGGTTACAGTTTTGGAGCATCTGACTATATTTTCAAGCCTGTTGATGCGAACGAATTCAATAGCAAAATGGATCAGTATGCTTATTCTTTCAAACGTATGGACGAGTTGCTTACAACATTGAAGGAAAAGAATCGTGAGCTTGAACGAAAGAACAAGGAGCTTTGGAGCAACAACAGAAAGATAGAGTATCTGACATTTCATGACGGATTGACAAATCTTTACAACAGAAACTACTTTGACAATTATGCTCTCGATTGCAGCCTCAAGAGGAAATTACCTCTGAGTTTAATGCTTGCGGATATGAACAATTTGAAACTTGTCAATGACGCATTCGGACACCACAGAGGAGACAAACTCATTATAGAAGCCGCCAATTATTTAAAAGAGGCAGTTGGGGAGAATGGCATAATATGTAGATGGGGCGGTGACGAATTCATAGTAATTATGCCGGGAACGGGTTACGAAAAAGCTCAAAATTATCTGGCGAAAATCGCGTCAAAAAATTTTGATGTTGATGCCGATTTTGTGAAGCCGCATCTTGCTGTTGGATTGTCGACAATAGAGTCAGAAGGGGAAAATTTATATGATGCAGTTCGAACGGCTGAAAACCGTATGTATCGCAACAAACTAAAAGATGGCAAGAGTTACCGAAGCTCGATGATTTCATCACTCAAATGTTCATTAACACAAAAGGATTATGAAACGGATAAACATATGGAACGCGTCGAAAGTCTAGTGTACCAGATGGCGGAGAAGCTTAAACTGGATGTCGATCAGAAAGATTCAATATCTCTTTTGGCATCATTGCATGATATAGGAAAACTTTCGGTTCCAGACGGAATATTGATGAAGCCGGGCAGATTGACCGAAGAGGAATATGCCATAATAAAAAGACACCCTGAGGCGGGATACAACATCTGCAAGACAATACCGGAGTTGTTGCCAATTGCGGAAAGCATATTGTGCCATCATGAGTGGTGGAACGGGAAAGGTTACCCACAGGGTCTTTCAAAAGAGTCTATACCGATTCTTGCCAGGATGCTTTCCATAGCTGATGCCTATGATGTAATGACAAGCAAGCGTCCTTACAAGGATTCTGTCAGTCATCAAGAGGCTATACTTGAGCTAAGGCGCTGTGCGGGGACACAATTTGATCCGCAACTCGTGACGGTATTCATAGAAATGTTCTAATAGCAATACATCTACAAGACATCTACCTATCCATAGCTTTGCTTGCTTAAGGATTTGGATGAATTTACACCATAAAACAATCGTTTTGTTTCACACCGAAACGAATTTGCGAATTTCAGATTTCAACTAAAGACAAAGCTGTATAAAAAACACGATAATGCCGTAAAAAGAAATAGAATTGTTGCCGGAAAGCACAAGTTGAGATATTGGCATCAGGAAATATATTAGAGTCAATATAATATATGAGGTTGTGAAAGAGGAATCTATCCGCGCATGCAGGCGGATAGATTTTTTTATTGCATGTAAGGGGATTGCAAAAAAAAGCGTTATCAGAAAATTACAAAATAATTTTGCGTAAATCTGCTTTACAAACTCTGTATCAATGTTGTATAGTATTAATGTAGGACAATCAAAGCAGTATGAAAGCAAAAAGGAAGAGGAGGAATTGTTTTTATGAACAAGACCAAGAAAGTCTTGGATCGCCTGATCTCTTTACAAAACCTGGTTTCAATCGTTCTTATGTCAGTCATTCCAGTTATGGTAGTAGTTCAGGTTTTGTTGAGATACGTGTTTCATGCACCGCTTATGGGGATAGAGGAAATAATGCTGTTCCCGACGATTTGGCTGTACATGCTCGGGGGGGCTATGGCGTCGCAGAAAAGGAATCATATTTCTTGCGGTATATTGACTCTCTACATAAAGAAAGATTTGAGCATGCAAATTTTTAATGTTGTAAAATGCTTGGTTTCGTTTGTTGTAAGCATATGGCTTACTTATTGGGCATTTTGGTATTTCTTGTACTCTCTTAAAACTTGGAAGCATAGCGATCTTGTTGGAATTCCTATGTTTTTGGGGGAAAGCGCAATTTTCATAGGTTTGCTTCTTATGACATTGTATGCGGCTTCCGACCTGTACAAGGACAGTAAAATATTATTAGCAGGAAGAAAACTTTCAGGGGAGGGAGATAAATAATGCTTACAATTGTACTTATTGATGTCATTTTGCTCGTATTTTTGCTGATGCTCAGCATTCCCTTGCCTTATTGCTTCGGTGGCGCATTGATGTTCATGGCCATTTTCGGCGACATATCAATGAAAAGTCTTATGCTTTGGGGCTTCAACCAGATGATAAGTCCCATATTGCTTGCGAGTCCGCTATTCATATTGGCGGGTACGCTTATGGGCGGTACCGGAATCGCAAAAAACCTGCTTGATTTTGCCGATATCTTCGTAGGAAGAGTAAAAGGCGGAATAGGTGTTGTAGCCGTTACAACATGTGCAATAATCGGAGCCATATCCGGCAGCGGATTCACTGGAGTAGCCGCAACGGGTCCAATCCTGATTCCGAGGATGGTTGATCAGGGATATCCGAGAGGGTATGCCACTGCCATGGTTACTGTATCATCAGTTCTTGGATTGCTCATTCCGCCGTCAGTAATAATGATCTTCTACGGTTGGGTTACAGATACATCCATACTCGCATGCTTCCTTTCGACAGTGGGACCGGGAATTGCAATAGTGATTTCGTTCTCAGTAATCAATATGGTTTGGGTGCGCAAGTTCCCCGACATAAAGGTAGAAGCAAAAATGGAAAAGGGCGAACGCATGAAGCGAAGCCTGAAGAGAACATGGATTGCAATACCGGCCTTGGCTATGCCTTTCATAATACTTGGTGGAATCTACGGTGGAGTGTTCACACCTACCGAAGCCGCGGCAGTTGCAGCGGTAATATCAGTACCAATAGGCATTTGGATATACAAAGAGCTTAAAGTGGACAACTTCAAGGAAATGGTGTCCGATTCGGCAACATCTGTTGGAGCCATAATGACGATGATAATATTCACTCTCATGCTCAGCCAGACCTATGTTTTACTTAGAGTTCCACAGGCAATAATAGAATTGTTATTCAACATTACTCAGAACAAGACCATACTTCTGATTATCATAAACATATTCCTGTTCTTGGTAGGAATGATTGTAAACGATGTCACCGGAATGATTCTCGTAGCGCCACTATTGTTGCCGCTTGTCCTTCAATTGGGAATCAGCCCTGTACATTTTGCCGCAATCATGGGAGTAAATCTTGCAATGGGTGGTGTAACACCTCCTTATGCCAGTATTCTTTACTTGGGCATGAGGATTGGAAAATGCGAGTTCAACGAGATACTTAAGCCGACTATGGTATTCCTTATTTTGGGATACGTGCCGATTGTGTTTCTTACGACATTCTGGCCGGCGCTCTCTATGTACTTGCCAACTTTGATGGGATTATCATAAAAAGAGGAGGAGTAATTAATGAAAAGATTTACAAAATTATTTATGGTTTTAGCTTTGGTATTTTCACTGGTATTCAGTTTGGCGGCTTGCGGCGAAGAGGCTGCAGAACCGGATGCGCCCGCATTCACTGAAAGAACTTGGAAAATCGGACACATAAGGCCACAAGATACTTCGACAGACGA
>DATFJE010000130.1:0-4275 GCA_035269385.1 Clostridia bacterium | reverse complement strand
AAAACCAGCACCTGCGAGTCTACCGACTCTTCAAGCCCTCCCCCGGTTATTGAAACTCCATCAATATGGGGAAGGCAATGCGACATGTCGAAGGCTTTGACCCTTGCCTTTTCGGCATTTCTGTTTGCCAAAACTATGCTGCCTGCAGATTTGCGAATAAGCATTCCGTAGGCTGCTGCAGACCCAATTTCTCCCGCCCCAACAATTGTCACCTTTCTTTTTCTAAAATCCATCATTGTTCCCCCAGTTCTTGAGCTTACTCCATTGTTCATATTTTCTTTCATACGGAATGGCATTTGCAGGGCTTGTCGAGTAAAAAGCAAAGCTTTCAACCTCCGGCAATGATGATTCAAAATATTTCTTGTATATGTCCCTCGCTTTTCCACCGTTCAATACAACAGTCTTTATAGTTGGATGCCCTTTTATAAAACCGGTGATATCGTTGTGCCTTGCATTTTTTATATCCCTGTCGAGACTGCCTTTGCGTTCACATGATCCAATAACATCCCAGACTGCAATCTTTTTTTCAATAATCCTGCGCTTTCGCAGCTCGTAATCGTCATCCCTTCTGAAGCCGAACAAATCGCCCATGATCCGCCAGAATTGATTCCTTCCGTGTCCGTAATACTCCCTGTTTTCAAGAGATTTTACACTCGGCATGGTTCCCAGTATCAAAATCTCCGGATTTTTTCCCAAAATCGGCTCAAAAGCCTCTATTCTATCCACTTTTCACCACCGCCAACAGTATTCTTCGATTTTATTATCAATTGCAGTTCTTGCTGTTTTAATTAACTTATGTCTCAATTAATTGAGAATAATCGTTTGTTGATTTATCCGCAGCTATTCCAATGTAAAATAATACGACTCCAGCAAGTAATCTATTTTATATTTTACGGCCAGCCTGTAAAGTTCTTTCTTCAAAAGTCGAAGAGTAGTTTTGCCTTCTTTATAATTTTCGATTTTTTTCAAAGTTTTCACTTTTTCTTTCGCAGACGTGTCTTTCTTTAAATAGCCAAAAGCATGCATTGCGGCATTTGCAGCGTTGCCGGCATTTTCAGGAAGTCTCAATGCATTTTCCACCATACTGTAAAAGCGAACAGCCGGATATCCCCTTTTGTCTTTTAGAAGTTCTCTAATATCATTATAAGCTGTCGATGACTTTTCAAGAATGCTATATTTATATTTGCTCCATTCTATTTCAAGCGACTTTATTTTACCGCTCCCGTTGACACAATTTATGCATTTTACGGCAGACAAATTTTTGTCCTTGACCTCAAGCATTATGTCTATGTCCTTTTTTACAAGATTAGAATAAAAATCCAAAAATAATTTTACATCAATGCTTTCTGAATGAGCTCCCGCTCTTTTACCAATCGCTTGCTGTGAATAATGGATTTTCTGGTTCCCGTCTTTTTTCGTCCAGGTTGCTCTACATTCGTTTACCCAATATTCTTCAGTTTTTTCAGTATAGGCCGGATTAATCGAATTATGAAGATTGTCGAAGACAACAGGAATTTCAAGCCCCTTGCCTATCTCGAGAACCTCGCTTATATTATATGACCTGTCGTCGTTCTCAATCACAAGCCTTCGCTTGACGGAATCCGGCAATTTCATGCAATTTTCAACGAACCTTTCTATAGCACCCTTTTTGTCATTGTAGACTCCTCCAATATGCAAAACAATCTTGCTCTCAGGTCCGGTTCCAAGACTGTCCAACACACGACAATGGTAAGTCAAATCTTCCACAGCCCTTTCCACAACCCCTTCATCCTTTGAATTGAGAACTGTATACTGGCCCGGATGCATCGATACCCGTATTTTGTTTTCATAAATTTTATTTCCTATAAGCGAAAACCTTTCATCGTAAATTTCCCACCACTGCAGACCGTTCACGGGACTTGAGCCAAAAGGTATAAGGTCAGAGCTTATCCTGAAAAATTTGATTCCGCTTTCAATATTGTAATCTATAAGGTTTTCGAGTGAATTGAGATTATTTTCAATCAATTCCTTAAGCCTGCTTTCACTGGCATTCTTCTTCATGCAAGTTTTCATTGAGCTGTCTCTCACTCCAAGCGCCAAGCATGCATATCCAATTCTCATCTGCAAAACTCCTTTCGCATGGCTATATTGTATCAAAAAAAACAATAATATCACACTGTGTCTAATAGTGTAAAACGATTTGTCCCCTGCAGAAAATGCTTTCTCACCCGCCGCATCGCAGGTTGATTACTACGATTTCCGGGGGATTGTTTATTCTTATCGGAAATATGCTGTTTCCGAGCCCCCTGCTAACAAACATTGTTGAATTGCCTTCAACATAGCTGCCTGAATCATAATCGGGAAACAGTCCCTGATCAGGTGCAAAAAGACCACCTATGAAAGGTATTCTGAATTGACCGCCATGGGCATGCCCTGCAAAAATCAAATCCATTTCATTTTTGGTATATATATTGAATAGCTCGGGATGATGAGCCAACAATATTCCAAACTCTTTATTTAAAGACAAAAGCTTCAAGCTTTCATCCAGTTTATCGGCTTTTAATCCGTCTGATAAATTTGATGCAAACAAATCCGGATTTGGCAAGCCGATTATTTGTATTGATTCCTTTCCCTTTGTAATCTCTGCTTTTGAATCATCCATAACAAAAACCCCTGCATCAATGAGTTGACGGGTTATTTCATCATACTTTCCAGACCACGCCTCGTGGTTACCTGAAACATAATATACGGGAGCAATTTTAACCGCGCCCTCGACAAAGCACATGGCCGTTTCCAAATCGAACCTTCGTCTGTCAATTAAATCGCCGGTAACAATTATTATGTCAGGCGACAAGCATTCAACTTTTGACAATAGCCTCGATTGGTTTTTTCCAAACATTTTATTGTGCAAATCCGAAATTTGAACAACCTTGAAACCGTCAAATTCTGCAGGCACTTTTGCGTTATAATAGTCAGCGCTTGAAACAGAAATGCTATTGTTCTGCCACATGCAAAACGCTATTATAAGAGCTATTGCAACGAATACAATTTTTAATCGTTTGGATTTGTTGTATTGTTTTTTCATATAATCAACACCTCATGCTGCAAGAATAATAATTGTGTATTTCTATTGACTTAATTATCTTCGTTTTGAGAAACAAGATTGCTGTAAGCATCGTACCAGTCCTGTCCCGTATTGAATAGTCCATTGAATTCCTTTCCGTTGGCCTTCATTATATCGCGGCATGCAGATGCCATGATATGGCCTTTCAAGCCTGTCTGCCCGCCCTTTTCAAACTCAGAAAAGCAATAATCCAAGGCATGCTTTCCAATGAAGACAATCTCCCTGTAATCTATGGCATGTTCATCGATGTATGCCTTAGGGTTTGAACTTTCATTCGGCGAAGACATAATATCATCCAGCAGTTCTTAGATTCTGTTCCCATCATGGGCTTTGTCAAGCTCTCCATGCCTGATGGCATCATCGTAGCAATTCATTATTTGACCATATACATACTTTTGCGTATCAATAGCATCATTATAAAGATATGATGGGAATTTTTCTTTGATTGACGGACCATAACCCGAACCATCCATCGGCATCCAATATTCATTAAGAACATATTCGCCTTCTTCATTTACATCAAAGGTTATGGCAACAGGCATATGGCTGCCTGCTGTATTTACAAACCATCCATCGGAATAATCATATTCCATAGTCATTGCCATGGCATATACATTGATGGAGACAAATGTGTTGTCGTCAGCTTGCCCGCTTGCTTCCGTTCCAAGAATAACATGAGACTCCGTAGCGAAATCAGAATGGTTCATCTCGTCAATATTCAGTATTGCCTTGGATACTGCATCATCCAATACATCTGAGTACTTGACAGCATCGGCCTCGTTTGATTCGGTTTGTGGCGTTTTGGGATCTGTCATAAGCATTGCCGCAGCTGCAAGGCAAATCATAACAGCCACAGCAATCATCCAAAAGGACGGCTTCCTGTAGTTTAGCACATTCTTGACCCTGCCCCTTGTCTCGCCCTCTCCGAATGCAAGCGGCGCCGCCCCAAGGATCCTTTTGCCTGTGGCAAGCGACAGCAATGAATACGAATAATCCCTTTTGACTCCGTCTCCAAGGCTTTTGATTACCCGCTCGTCGCATGACATCTCCATATCCTTTCCACTAAGGAAAAAAGCTGCCCATACAAGGGGATTGAACCAGTGCACGCATAAAACAAGAAAACTTACTATCTTTGCAATATGGTCGAATCTTTTTATATGGGTTTTCTCATG
>DATFJE010000129.1:0-5213 GCA_035269385.1 Clostridia bacterium | reverse complement strand
GGCGGGATCTATCGGACTCATAATCGGACTCATAATAGCTTATCTTATAAGTCAATTGCTTCTCAACATACCGATACCGTTTGTGGGCAATATCATGTCGGCATTCCTGTACTTGTTCCTTGGATTCCTTGGAGTGAGGATGGGAGTGAAAAATACTCCTGAAATGCTTGCTTTGCCGGCAAAGTTAAAAAATGCGGGCGAAAAGGAAAAAGCCGAGCCTTGCATTGATGAAGGCTGCAAACCCAAGATACTTGACACAAGCGTAATAATCGACGGAAGGATAGCCGACATCTGCAAAACCGGTTTTGTGGAAGGGCCTTTGGTGATTCCTGAATTTGTACTTGAAGAATTGCAGCACATTGCCGACTCGTCCGACAATCTGAAAAGAAACAGGGGGAGGCGCGGGCTCGACATTCTCAAAAAGATACAAAAGGAATTGGAGATAGAAGTTGTAATCGTTGACATTGATTTTGATGATGTATCGGAGGTTGACAGCAAGCTTGTCAAGCTTGCGCGGCAGATGAACGGCAAAGTGGTCACAAATGATTTCAACCTGAACAAGGTTGCAGACCTGCAGGGGGTACAAGTTCTGAACATAAACGATTTGACGAATTCAGTCAAATCCATAGTGCTTGCCGGCGAAGAAATGGATACGCAAATCATCAAGGAAGGCAAAGAAATCGGACAAGGAATCGGATATCTTGACGATGGCACAATGATAGTTGTCGACGGCGGCAGGCGATACGTAGGCAAGAATGTTGCAGTTGTTGTAACAAGTGTTTTGCAGACTTCCGCAGGAAGGATGATTTTTGCCAAGACGAAACATGCTGCAAGTTGATAAACAAAGTGAAAGCCGGGGAATACGCATTCGAAAAATGCTGTTGCCTTGGCTTTTTTCATGAGAGGAGATAATCGGTCATGTCAGTCACGGCAATTGTTGCAGCCGCCGGAAACGGATCCAGAATGGGAACGGGCGAAAAAAAACAATATATTGAAATATCCGGCAAACCGGTTCTCACGTATTCTCTCGAAGTTCTTCTGAAGATGGAAGAAATAGAATCGTTGGTTTTGGTTATTCCAGAGAGAGACCGAATGCGTGTGGAGAACGATTTGTTGAAGGATATTTGCGGGAAAGAAAAAATATTGATCGTAAATGGTGGATCGACCAGGCAGGAATCTGTTGCAAGAGGTATTTTCGCAGCTCCCGACAGCACAGAAATAATAGTGGTTCAAGATGGTGCGAGGCCTTTTGTTACCGAAACCATGATTTCAGAGTGCATAGGCAAGGCGAAGATTTATGGAGCCTGTTCTGCCGCAGTGCCGGTAAAAGACACAATAAAGCATTCATCCGACGGCTTGTTTGTAGACAGCACGCCCCAAAGGGAATGCCTGTTCAGCATACAGACGCCGCAGGCTTTTGATTTTGAATTGATTAAAAAGGCTCATGAAAGGGCTGAAGCCGATGGCTTTGAAGGAACGGACGATGCAATGCTCGTTGAAGCATTGGGCGAAAAAGTAGTGCTTTCAAAGGGCTCCTATGAAAATATCAAACTGACTTCACCCGAGGATATCCATTTTGCGGAAATCCTTGCAGGAAGGAAAAGGGAGATGGAATAATGCGAGTAGGAATCGGATATGACGTTCATCGCTTTTGCAGTGGAAGACCTTTGGTTTTGGGGGGAGTAGAGATTCCTTTTGAAATGGGTCTTGAAGGACACTCCGATGCGGATGTGCTGATTCATGCAATATGCGACGCATTGCTCGGAGCGGCGGCCTTGGGAGACATAGGACTTCACTTTCCGGATAATGATGATTTGTTCAAAGGCATATCGAGCCTCGTTTTATTGAAACATGTTTGCGCAATGCTTGCTGCGGAAGGTTTTGGAATAGTAAATGTTGACACTGTGCTTGTTGCGCAAAGACCCAAAATCGGACCATATGCGGAGGACATGAAAAAATGCCTGGCTGAGGCTTCGGGTACAAAGGAAGACTGTTTTGGAATCAAAGCTACCACGGCCGAAGGGCTCGGATTTGCAGGAAGGGAAGAGGGCATTGAGGCCAAGGCGGTCGCATTAATCGACAAACTCGATAATCTTGATTGACAATGAAAGTGTTTTCTTATATCATGTTAGTAATTTACAAAGCAAAAAGGCAACGAAGAGGAAAAAAGGCATCTGAAGACCGTAGAAAGAAAGGGTAATCCATTGGCTGAAAGATTTCCCATGCGGCATTGTCCAACCCGCCTCTGAGCTCCCATTGAAAAATGGTGCGCCGGCAGTCCGTTAAAGCTGCAAAAAGAGAATCCAAATGGATTAATTAGAGTGGTACCGCGAGCCTTCGTCTCTATCAAGAGACGGAGGCTTTTATAATATAAAAAAACACAGGAGGATCAAAAAAATGGAAACCAAAGACAAACAATTTGTGCAGGAAATAACGCCTATGGAAGTGGATTTTCCTCAATGGTACACAGATGTGATAAAAAAGACTGACCTTGTTGATTATTCGCCCGTAAAGGGTTTTATGGTCATAAAGCCGTATGGATATGCACTATGGGAAGAAATCCAGAGCGACATGGACAGAAGATTCAAGGAAACGGGGCACAAAAACTGTTATTTTCCGCTTCTGATTCCAGAGAGTCTCCTCAACAAGGAAAAAGAGCATGTGGAAGGATTCGCGCCTGAGGTTGCGTGGGTGACTCACGGAGGAAGCGAAAGGCTTGCAGAGCGCCTTTGCGTGCGTCCTACATCTGAAACAATCATTTGCTCAATGTACGCAAAATGGCTAAATTCATACAGGGATCTTCCTTTTCTGTATAATCAGTGGTGCAGTGTTGTAAGATGGGAAAAAAGCACAAGGCCATTCCTCAGAACATCTGAATTCCTATGGCAGGAAGGGCATACTATTCATGAGACATACGAAGAGGCTCAGGAAGAGACGCTAAGGATGCTTCAGGTGTACAAGGATTCTGCGGAAGAACTAATGGCAATTCCTGTTGTTGTGGGACAGAAGAGCGACAGGGAAAAGTTTGCCGGAGCCCATGCGACATACACAATGGAAGCTCTAATGCATGACGGAAAAGCGCTTCAAGCCGGCACTTCGCATAATCTTGGACAACATTTCACAAAAGCCTTCGACATTAATTTCCAAGGAAGAACCGGCGAAATCGAATTTCCTTATCAAACATCATGGGGTGTTTCCACAAGGCTCATAGGTGGAATAATAATGGTTCATGGTGACAACAGAGGATTGGTGCTGCCGCCGAGAATGGCACCAATACAGGTGGTCATAATACCTATTGCTCAAAACAAGGGCGGGGTTTTGGAGGAAGCAGAAAAAATCCACAACGAACTCAAAGATTTGGGGATAAGAGTTGAAACGGACTCGGATACAACAAATACAGTCGGATGGAAGTTCAACGAATATGAAATGAAGGGTGTTCCGGTGAGAATAGAGATTGGACCGAGAGACATCAAGAAAAGCCAAGTCATGGTTGCCAGGAGGGATACGCTTGAAAAAGAAGCCGTTCCGATTGAAAATATGGGACAGCACATCGCAAAACTTTTGGACGACATACATGACAATATGTTCGAAAAAGCAAGAAAGATGCGCGATGAAAAAACATATACGATTGACAATTATGACGATTTCAAGAAAAAAATGAAAGAGAGCCCGGGATTCATGAAAGCAATGTGGTGCGGAGACAGAGAATGCGAGGAAGCCATAAAGGAAGAGACGGGAGCAACAATAAGATGCATACCTTTTGAACAGGAAAAAATTTCGGATGTATGTCCTTTCTGCGGGAAAAAGGCCAAGCATATGGTTTACTTGGCAAGGGCATACTAAAATCGGATTATATTGAAAGGTGATGGCGCAATGATAGCAAAAATGTCGGGGATGACCGGAAAAACACTCAAAGAGCATAAAAGATCTTTTGTTCCGGAAAACCAAAGCCTTCTTTTCAGAGGGAATTATTTCAAGGAATTGACACCCGGTGTTTCGATGCAATTCTCAAGAGGGGCAAAATTAATCCGAGGTCTGAGTGCGTTCTTCGAAGAAACACTAAAGGAAACCGGATGCGAGATGATTACGGTCCCGCCCGTCATGAAAAAGGAAGATGGATTTCCCGGATTGATGGCTTCCTTGCTCGAAAATGAACTCAAGTCATACAAGGATTACCCTGCCGGGTTCTACTTTAGCCAAATGGTGGAGCGCACGGACTACAAAGCCGGCTCAGGAATTTTTGGAGGCAAATATTTTAATGGACTAAACTACTGGAGAATTTTTGACAGCCCGGAAACAAACGAAAAAAAACATATGTCGATTCAATTGGCCATAGCTAAAAAAATGGATGAAATCGGTGTAAATGCTCTTTTTGTTAAAGACGCCAGAGATGGATGCAAGCCGGGGGAAAAAGGCATATTTTGGGCGGGTCACGACCAGGGTGATACAGTTGTGTTCAAGTGCGATTCCTGCGGCTATGCAGCTACGGAAAGAATAGCGGCCAAGAGGCTTCAAAAGTCGGAAGAATACGGCTCCGAAATGCCGGAGCCGATTCACACTCCGCAGGTAAAAACAATAAAGGATCTAAGCGAATTCGCGGATGTTCCTGAAACGAAAATTTCAAAAGCCATAGCCGTTTCAGCAGGAGGCAGGCTCATTGTTTTAATGATGAGGGGAGACAGGGTATTCAACCCGCATAAGCTCTCTGAAATCCTTGGAATCGATGTTGGCGAAATAAAAATGGCTGAAGAGGAAGAAATAGAAGAAAAAATTGCTTCCAAGACAGGCTTCATAGGTCCGGTTGGTCTTGAGGCGGAAATCTGGGTTGATTCCGAAATACCTGTTTCAGGCATGATGCTTGTTGGAGCAAACAAAAAAGACTATCACTTGAAAAATGTGCTTTATGGAAGAGACTACAAGGCTTCGAGAGTAGAAGACCTGGTTTATGCAGTGGAAGGCGACTCGTGCCCCTGCTGCGGGAAAGCCATGAGTTTTCGCAGAGGGTTTGAGTTGGGAAGTTTTGCAAACTACGGCGAATCTTTTTCGAAAGCTTCCGGCATTACATTTTTGAATTCAGGAGGCAAGGCTTCCAGTTTCAGCTGCCACGAAGGATGCTTGGACCTTTATTCCGTGGTGGGTATGATTTGTCAGGAAAACAGGGATGAATTGGGGATTTGCTGGCCTGAAAAAGTATCTCCGTACGATTTTCATGT
>DATFJE010000128.1:0-4043 GCA_035269385.1 Clostridia bacterium | reverse complement strand
GCCGTATCTTTCCCCCGCAACTGCTTCATATCCTGTTTTCTCGAGCCATGCTCCTGTTGCCAAATCTGTGCAAAGCTCCAATTTATCCATGGATGTTTGGAATTTTATTCTCGCAAGTTCCTTTTCTATTCTGCCCATAGTATAGACCGGTTTCGCAAATTCGCACTCCCTCATATGGAATCTTCTCGATGAAACGCCTTTTTTCTCCCTGGACATTTCGAAAAGACCGGCTTTCGTGAATCCGTATATATCAAACTTGCGGTTGTCGTATTTTTCAAAAATACCTTTCATTATTTCACATATCTCTTTCTGCGCTCTTTTGTCTGCATCCAGAAAATCGATGAGAATCATTCCCGAAAGATTTCTAAGAATTATTTGTCTCGACGCTTCAGCGGCAGCTTCTCTGTTTGTTGTTG
Source organism: Clostridia bacterium (assembly GCA_035269385.1). Classification (GTDB taxonomy): domain Bacteria; phylum Bacillota; class Clostridia; order Peptostreptococcales; family BM714; genus BM714. The sequence goes on along the minus strand of DATFJE010000128.1, from coordinate 3,627 downwards.
ATACGACTCCGCCTGTTGCACTTTTTGCAGAATTCACGTCTATGGATGAAAGGGCCTCGGTTTCTTCAATTATTATGTTTCCTCCGCTTGAAAGCCATATCTTTTTCTTGACAGACTCTTCCAAAGCCTTTCCCGCAGAATAAAGCGAAAAAGTGTTCCACCCTTCCGATATATTTCGCAATTCACACATTTCACCGGATATTCCAGCACATGACGCCAAAACGGATTCCATGTCGTCCGCGCAGTCAAAAACAATTTTGTCTATACCCCTGTAAGAATTGTTTATTACTTTTTCGACTGCAAAATCAGCTCCCCTGTATATCCTTTTGGGAGCTATCGAATAAGCCTTTTGTGCACAAAGATCTTCCCATTTCGCTTCAAGATTTCTATAATCTTTCTTTATGGCTTCATCTGAAAGCTTTTCAGCATGGGTTCTTATGATCATTCCACAAGATTTTTTGTGCATTTCATATGCCAATTCCTTTAGACGCCGTATTGATTTGGGATTTTCCACTTTGTTTGAAACTGCAATCCTGTTGTTGTCATCGTCATAAAAAACCAGTCCGTCGCCCTGAACGCTCAGCTTTCCTGTCAATTTCGGACCTTTGCTTCCAACGGTCTCCTTTTTTATCTGTACTGCTATTTCATCTCCTGATTTTATCAAATCTGAAATTTTGACTTTATCGTAACCGCCTTTTATTTCGTCCTTTTGCAAATATCCGTTTTTGTCCAAGCCAATATCTACAAACGCCGCCTGCATGGAGTCTATTACCTTTTCAACTCTTCCCATGTAAATGTCGCCTATTCCGCCATCTCCGCCTTCTGAAATCTCCAATCTGTAGACTGTATCGTCAAAGATGACCGCCGCCCTCTTCAGCCTGCCGATTGTGTTGAAAATGATTGCATTCATTGAATTTCCACCTCTGAAACTGTTTTTTCCAGTGAAATCGGTCCACTGTCAGTCTTTGAAAAAAGATCTTTTCTTAAAATATTCGCATTGCAAGAGTCAATATTCCAGCCGAATTTTTCACCCAATCCCTTTAAGAGGAATAGTGGATTAAGGTTTCCTCGACTCCCTGCGCTCAATAAAACTTTGAGAATTATTTGATTGCTTTCAAATCTTATTACTTCATACCCGTGTATATCATCTTTAAGGTCTTTTTCAACAAACTTGCCGGACTTTGTGCGTTTCCGGGCTGGAATCGGTCCCGTTTCCAAAATTTTTTCAAATTCCAAAATTGAATCCTTGTCGGTTTCAGCATCCATCGGAAAATCGATTTCAAATTCGGAATAATCCACCAGGCTCATTAAGGATTTTGCTTTTATGTCCACATAACCTCCGGCAATGACCTTGAGGCCATCCGGAAGAGCCGAATTCATCGCATCGATAAATTTATCCATTTTGACAGCTTCGGTCACTTCAACGTCTATATACTCCCCTATGCTTGAAAAACCCACAGAGGAAGGCAACGCAAAGCTCATTTTGGGATGGGGATTAAATCCCTCGGTGTATTTGAGAGGAACTCCAACTCTTCTGAATGCCCTTTCAAAAACCTTTATCATTTCCAAATGCCCAAGATATTTGACCCTGCCTCTTTTTTCATATCTCGCTCTTATCCTATACATCGCATGCACCTCTGTAATTTGTCATAATACCGCAATTGCAGCATCCCTGCCTGCAATCCGGCGTCAATTGACCCATTTTGGCTTTTTCGTTTTCTTTTGCAAGAAATTCCTTGTCTATTCCCGCGCTGATATGGTCCCACGGCAAAGCTTGCCCATAATCGAAAATCCTGTTTGCATAAGCAAGCGGATCGAGGCCTGATTCTTCCATTGCATTCATCCATTTTTCATAGTCGAAGTAATCGCTCCAACTGTCAAATTTGCATCCCGAAAGCCAAGCCCTGTGTAGAACATCACAAAGCCTTCGATCCCCTCTTGAGAAAATCGATTCTATGAAGCTGGTGTCGGAGTCATGATAATTGAATTGAATGGCTTTCTCCCGCTTGAACAATTTGTTCAAGTACATGTGCTTATCGTTGAAAACGGAAGGCTCATCCTGTCCCTCCCATTGGAAAGGGGTAAATGCCTTTGGAACAAAATTTGATACGCTAACAGTTATCCTCGGCTTCCTTCTCCTTTTTTCCCTGGGCATTCTGTAATAAGCCTCAACAACTTTTTTTGCGAGATCATAAATTCCGTCGAGATCTTCATTAGTCTCAGTGGGCAATCCTATCATAAAATACAGCTTGACTGTATCCCATCCGAGGTCGAATGCGTTTACCACTGATTCCATAAGGTCCTTTTCATCAATACCTTTGTTGATGACATCCCTCATCCTTTGAGTCCCGGCTTCAGGTGCAAAAGTCAAGCCTGTTTTTCTAACCGATTGTATTCTCTCCAAAATCTCTATTGGGAAACTGTCAAGCCTCAATGAGGGAAGGGAAATACCCACTTTCTCTTTTTCATAACGGTCAAGAAGCATTTCAACCAGCGGCTTTATATGCGAATGGTCGCTTGTGCTTAAAGATGCTAGTGAAATCTCCTCGTATCCTGTATTTTCAATGATGTTTTCTGTTATTTCAGCAATCTTTTCTACACTTCTTTCTCTTACCGGACGATAAACCATTCCCGCATGACAAAATCTGCATCCCCTTGTACAGCCCCTGAATATTTCAACCACTGCTCTGTCGTGTACCGCATCGGCATAAGGCATTATCTGCTTCAATGGAAAATATGAATTATCCAAATCCATCACCATGTTCTTTTTCACTAAAAGTGGCGCTTCCTTTTCTATCGGTTTTGTTCCCGCGTAAATTCCATCTTTATAAACAGACTCGTAGAAGGAAGGCACATATATCCCGGGAATGTCTGTGATGCTTTTCAAAAATTCGTCTTTTGCTGTTTTTCCAGCTTTGTGTATTTTGAATCTTTCTATGAATTCAAGCAGTATATCCTCCGAATCTCCAATGAAAACAACATCCACAAAATCTGCGAGAGGCTCAGGATTGAAAGCGCATGGTCCTCCGGCTATTACTATGGGATGAGAATCATCCCTGTCTTTTGCAAAAACCGGCATTCCTGCCAAATCCATCATGTTGAGTATATTTGAATAGCTCATTTCATACTGTAAAGTAAATCCGATAATATCCAATTCTCCGGCAGGAGTCCTCGATTCCATTGTAAACAAAGGGGTTTCGCTGTCTCTCATCACTTTTTCCATGTCTGTCCATGGAGCGAAAAGCCGTTCGCAAAATACATCCTCCATCTCATTGAGCAAAAAATACAATATCTGCAGCCCCATGAAAGACATTCCCACTTCATAAACGTCGGGGAAAGCAAAACCGAAACGCACTTGCCCTTCCTTGATTTCCTTGTTTACCGAATTGACTTCTCCCCCGATGTATCTGCTCGGCTTTTCAACCTGTTTCAATAAATAATCTATTTGCATCGCTATCCTCCATAACACTTTCTAAAATTTTATTTTCTGCCTTCTGACTGAAATTCCCAATATGAGACCAATTGCAACCATGCTAATTATGAGAGAGCTTCCTCCGTAGCTCATGAAGGGAAGCGTAACACCTGTTACAGGCATCACTCCCATTGTCATTCCTATGTTTTGAATTA
>DATFJE010000127.1:0-3262 GCA_035269385.1 Clostridia bacterium | reverse complement strand
TTTCTGCAAGCCTGATAGAAAAAGCCTATGAAAATTTTTCGGATGATGAAACAAAAGAACTTTTGAGGCTTCTTAAAAAATTGTCGACCAATTTCAGCTGATAAGGATACAAATGATAGCTTCTCAAATAGAAAAGCTATCATTTGTCTATTGGCTCTTTTTTCTTTCTTTCTTGTCTCGATACATCATGTCGTCTGCAATTTTAATGAGTTCGCAATATGAATTTCCTTCAGCCGGATACTCGGAAATCCCATAGCTGAATTCCAGGGGAATCATAAATCCCTCAAATTCTACAAGTTTTTTACCCATTTCTATTCTTATATTCTCCATTTTTCTAAAAATCGTCTCTTTTTCGCTTCCAGGGAAAATTATGGCGAATTCGTCTCCTCCATACCTCCCCATTATGTCGCATCCGCGTGTCGAGGACACGATTCTCTGCGCGAAGCTTTTCAGTATGAAGTCTCCTGCAACATGTCCATACTTATCGTTTATGAGTTTCATTTTATCTATGTCCATTATTGCAAAACAGGCTTTTTGACCGGAATTCTTCGAAAACTCAATGCTTTTTTTCGCCAAGTCCTCAAAATAACGCCTGTTGAAAATTCCTGTGACATAATCCGTTCTCATCAGCATGAGTTTTTCATTGTACCTCTTCATATCTAAAAGCACTGTCTGTATATGCCCTCTCATGTATTCCATTATTTTCATGTCTTCATCGTCGAAGGCGTTTCTCTTTGTGCTGTCAATGTTTATGAATCCATAGAATTCACCATCCAGCCATATCGGCGAAACAAGGGATGTCTTCACGCTATCCCCGTCGAGCACAAGCAGTTCGGGACTTTCGACGGCTTTCATTTTATCGATATCCCTTACAACACAAATTTCTTTTGGTATTCGTCCTTTGCTCTTACACACCAAACTGTCTTCGGGTTTAAGTTTGAAATCTTTTGTCATTTCTTTTGGATACCCCTTTGATTTGGGCATTTCAAGCAAACCGTTTTCGTTGATTATGAGAATTGCTCCAAATCTGGCTTCGGGAATCGACTCTATGCTCTTTTCAAGCAACATTCCTAACGTGTCTATTTCCTCGTCCGGGTTCAAAAGCCTTTGGTTTATCTGAATGGCTATATCTTTTATTTGGTTCAATTCCTTCATTTTTTTTGCAAAATTCACTCTTTCGGTTATATCTACAATTACACCAGCAATTCCAATCAATCCACCCATTTCATCGCAACAAACCAAGTCTTTGGTTATTTGCAGGTCTCGCAATTCTCCTTTGTGGTTTGCCACCTTTGCTTCATATACTTGAACTCCTTCGCCCCTCAGCAATGCTTCATCGGCTTTCCTGAAGCTTGAAGCTACCGAAGCAATTTCTATTTCATCAGCCTTTTTACCAATTATTTCGGTTTCATCCGCACCCAGAAATTCATAGAAGGCCTTGTTGCAATACTGAAACCTTCCTTCCATGTCTTTGAAAAAAACAGGAGACGGCAATGACTCCAATATTGCGTATTCCTTTATTTTCATTTTGGAGACCCCTCCTCTACCAGCTGTCGATCATGTCTCTGAGAACAAACTCCGCACATTCCTTGGCTTCGGGCAGTGAATGGTCTTTGTAGTTTCCGCATGATTCGATTCTTGCAGCCGGAATTTCACTTGTTTCAATGACCTTTTCAAGTGAATTTCGCAGTGATTGCGCAATATTCCTGGATTCCGGGTCTCCCCAGCATATCATGTAAAATCCTGTTCTGCATCCCATTGGCGAAATGTCTATTATTCCTTCCATTTCCTCTCTCATGTATCCGGCGAGGAGATGTTCAAGCGTATGTATGGCGGCTGTTGAAATAAAAACTTGGTTGGGTTGTGTCAATCTAAGGTCGAACTTGGTTACAATGTCACCTTTTTTGCCTGTTGTTGCAGCCGCTTTCCTTACATATGGAGCCTTTACCTTGGTATGATCCAACTCGAAACTTTCCACTTTTGTCATTTTGATCCTCCTTGTGTAATTTAACCCCTGAACTTTATGTTTTCCAGCGTTTTCACCAACAGATGCCACGTTCTCTCGGCAGATGCGATGTCAATCCTTTCTTTTGGCGAATGGACATCAAACATGTCCGGGCCCATCGATATTATGTCCAAATGCGGCATTTTTTCTTTTAAGAATCCGCATTCCAGACCTGCATGAATTGCTTCCACCGAAGGCTCCTTGGCGAACATTTCCATATATGTTTTTTTCATTTCTTCTCTAATGTATGATTTTGAAACGAATTCCCATCCCGGGTAGTCCGCTTCAAGCTCCATTTCCGCTCCAATCAAACTGCAAAGAGCGGCTATTCTTCCGTTTATCTCATCCTTCAATGATTTGAACGAACTTCTTACCGATGCCGTTATTTCTATTTGATTTTCTTTCGTTTTTATAAGGCCCAGATTGATTGAGCTCTCAACAAGCCCCGGAACATCTGTGCTCATGGTTTGTACGCCGCTTGGAACGAGTCGTAAAAATCGAACCAGCTTTTCCATGCTTTTTTTATCGAGACATTTTCGATTTGAAGAACCCTTTGAAATTTCAATTTCCAATTCCGGTTCAGCCGATTTGAACTCTTTGCTGAATTTCTCTTGCATTTTACAGACTGTCTCCTCCAAAACCTTGAAGTTTTGAAGTGAAGAGGCAATTTCGGCACAGCAGCGGTCAGCTATGGCATTCCTCTTGACGCCGCCATTTATGCTCATTAACTCAAAGACATCCGGGTCGAGTTCGGCTAAAAGCCTCCCTATAAGATTTATTGCATTGGCACGTCCTTTGTCTATTTCCGATCCGGAATGTCCTCCCATGAGCCCTTTAATTGTTATTTCGTGGCAAAACTCCTTCTGGCACCTGTTTTGCATTCCAACTCTAAGTTTTACTGTATTGTTGACTCCTCCTGCGCTCGAAGCAAGAAAGACTCCTTCTTCCTCGGAATCAAGATTTATGAGTATGTTTGCGTTCAACTTTTCTGTATTCAGCCCTATGACTCCGTCCATGCCGGTTTCCTCGGAGCTTGTTATCACGCACTCCAATTCCGGATGGCTCAGCGTGTTGTCGGCGGCTATGGCCATCATGTATGCAACTGCTATTCCATTGTCCGCACCGAGCGACGTCCCGACGGCTGAAATGAATCCATCCTTTTCTTCTATGGGCAAGGGATCGGTTTCAAAGTCATGAACCGTTTCTTCTGTCTTTACGCATACCATGTCCATATGTCCCTGCAACATCACAACAGGC
>DATFJE010000126.1:0-10440 GCA_035269385.1 Clostridia bacterium | reverse complement strand
ATAACAAACGGACTCGGCGGAAAAGGCAACGGAGTTCCTCGTGAGGATGGTTTCGACATAACAGTTGCAAGCGAAGTAATGGCGGCATTTTGCCTGTCGGATGATATTGTCGACCTGAAAGACAAACTGGCAAGCATCATAGTAGCATACAACAGAAAAGGCGAACCGGTGACGGCAGGACAGATAAATGCGCAAGGAGCTATGGCAGCACTGCTAAAAGATGCGCTCAAGCCAAACCTGGTACAAACACTAGAGGGCACACCAGCATTCATACACGGTGGACCGTTTGCAAACATAGCACATGGATGCAACTCGCTCATGGCGACAAAAATGGCAAGGCATTTCGCTGATTATGTTGTAACTGAAGCCGGTTTTGGAGCTGATCTTGGAGCAGAAAAATTTCTCGACATAAAATGCAGAAAAGCCGGTTTTGCACCGGATGCTGTAGTTATAGTAGCAACAGTACGAGCCCTAAAATACAATGGAGGAGTGGCTAAAGCGGATCTTGGAAAAGAAAACCTTAAGGCTCTCGAAGCAGGACTTCCAAACCTTCTCAAGCACGTTGAAAACATTACAAAAGTCTACGGGCTTCCGGCAGTAGTTGCAATAAACAGATTCCCGCTTGATACAGAAGCGGAGCTTGCACTGGTGGAAGAGAAATGCAAAGAGCTTGGAGTCAATGTGTCGCTTTCGGAAGTGTGGGCAAAAGGCGGAGAAGGCGGAGAGGGCCTTGCAAAAGAATTGATTCGTTTGACGAATGAAAGCAAAACGCAATTCAAATTTGCCTACTCACTCGAAATGAGCATAAAAGAAAAGATTGAGGCGATAGCCACAAAAATATACGGAGCGGACGGCGTTGAATATACCGGAAAAGTAACGAAAGAGATAGCCAATCTTGAAAAGCTTGGTTTCGGAAGTCTTCCAATATGCATGGCTAAGACGCAATACTCTCTTACAGACGACCCCAAGCTACTCGGAAGACCCGAGGGATTCAAGATTACAGCAAGCAGCATAACAATATCTGCGGGGGCTGGATTCATAGTTGTATCCACTGGCGACATAATGAAAATGCCAGGGCTTCCTAAAGTTCCTTCAGCAGAGAAAATAGATGTGGATAAAAACGGAGTGATTTCAGGACTCTTCTAAGGAAAAACAGGAGAAAAAAATGGAACTTACACAAAAGACATGCAAAGAGTTTGCAGAAGTTCTTGCATCAAAAGAAGCTGTGCCGGGCGGCGGTGGGGCCGCTGCTCTTACCGGAGCACTTGGAGTTGCGCTTGCAAGCATGGTGGCAAATTTTTCAAAAGGCAAGAAGAAATTTTTGGATGTTGAAGACAGGCACAAGGAAATTCTTTTGAGAGGCGAAGAGCTAAGAAATCGGCTTGTTGAGCTGATAGATGAGGATGCGAAAAACTTTCTCCCACTTTCGAAGGCTTATGGAATAAAGGCGACAACCGAAGAAGAAAAATCGGCAAAAGAAGAGGTACTCCAGACCGCTCTAAAAGTGGCTATCGAGGCACCAATAAGCATGGTGGAGTGCATACACGAGTCCATCCTTCTTCACGAAGAGCTGATAGATATTTCTTCGAAACTTATCATAAGCGATGTGGGAGTCGGAGTCATGTGTCTGAAGGCAGCGCTTTACAGTGCGCAGCTTAACGTGATAATCAACATCAACTCGATAAGCGACGATGAATACACATTCGAAATCAAGAACAAGATAGATGCAATGGTAGAAAACGGAGCGAGGATAGCGGACGAAGTGTACGAAAAAGTCTTGCTGATAATAAACTGATAGGAGTTTGAAATGGGAATGATTTTAAAAGGTAAAGCGGTTGCTGATTCAATTACAGAATCGGTGATTGCAGATGTTGAAATCCTGAAAGAAAAAGGAACAACTCCAAAACTTGCCATTGTAAGGGTTGGCGCGGATCCGAGCGATTTGGCTTATGAGCGGGGAGCCCTTAAGAGAATGGAGAAATGCGGAATCGAGGTTGAGGTTTTTGAACTTCAGGAGGATATTTCACAGAAGGATTTCATAGAGGGTCTAAAAAGAACAAATGAAGATGTCAGAATTCACGGAATCCTGGTTTTCAGGCCAATGCCGAAGTATCTGGACGAAGAAGCTATAAAATATGTTGTATCCCCGGAGAAGGATGTGGACAGTTTCTCGCCTGTGAATGTGGCGAAGGTAACAGAAGGAGACGAGACAGGCTTTCCGCCTGCCACTCCGACAGCTGTTATGGAGATGCTGAAGTTTTATGAGGTTGATCTGAACGGGAAACATGCAGTTGTAGTCGGAAGGTCAATGGTTGTAGGGAAACCTTTGTCGATGCTTTTGCTCAATGAAAACGCGACAGTGACGATATGCCACTCTAAAACCTCGAATCTGGCAGAAATGTGTCGAAGTGCCGATGTACTGATTGCGGCAGTCGGAAGAGCAAAAATGATAGACGATTCCTTTGTCAAGGAAGGCGCAGTAGTTATCGATGTCGGAATAAATATGGACGAGAATGGAAATATGTGCGGGGACGTCGATTTCGAATCATGCAAGGACAAGGTTTCGATGATTACACCTGTGCCTGCTGGAGTGGGCTCGGTGACAACATCGGTATTGGCGAAACATGTCGTCAAGGCGTGCAAGCTTCAAACTGATATATGAGGTGATTGATATGGGAAATTTATTTTTGTCCCCTGGGGAAATAGCCCAATCTTGGATAGGGATAGGCAAGAAAAAAGCAAATTTGGCTTTTATGAAAACATTGCTTTTGGCAATTTTTGCGGGCATGTTTATAGGTCTCGGAGCCCATGCAGATATTATTGTGGTTCAGACTCTTGGTAAAACCGTCGATGTTGGATTTGCAAAATTGATTGGGGCATCGGTTTTTCCAGTGGGAATAATACTTGTAGTAATAGCAGGTGCAGAGCTTTTTACAGGGAATTGTCTCATCGCTCTTTCGGTTATAAACAGGGATGAAAAAATAACCAAGCTTGTTAAGAATTTGGTAGTGGTTTTTATTGGTAATTTTCTTGGAGCTGTTGCTTTGGCATACCTTCTTTACAATTCTGGGCTCTATGGATTAGATGCTGCTGAAAAAGCTGTTGCCATTGCCGAAGGGAAGGTTCTACTTACACCGGTTGAGGCTGTAATAAGGGCGATATTCTGTAATGTGCTCGTTGTAATGGCGGTTTGGATGCAAGCTGGCGCAAAGGATATTTCAGGGAAAATTTTCGCGATGTGGTTTCCTGTCATGCTGTTCGTGCTTTCTGGATTTGAGCATAGCATAGCAAATCTGTTTTTCATACCGCTTGGAATATTCCTTGGAGCAGATATTTCCTGGTCGCAAATGTGGATTGCAAATATAATCCCGGTGACTATAGGCAATATCATAGGCGGAGCTATTTTGATGCCTGTAGTGTATTGGTATGTATATGTCAAGCAGCCGGGGAAAATCAAGAAAGGTAAAAGATTCGCGGCATGAAATATTTTGAACGCCAAAATATTGGCATGCAAAATATTAGTACAAACAGGTGTAGGCGTTGAAAAATAAAGAAAATTGCGAAAGTTCAAATTTATGGGTGCAAAATACTTTGCACCCTATTATTTTTGATGATTTAAAAGTCGCTTGAAAGCCTTTAATTTCAATGGATTTATCAATTTTATATATCAATTGTAATTGGCATGATTATTGCTCTATATACATATGTAAATAATCATATAACATAAAGGAGGAATAAATAATGAGCGACATGAGTTATTTAAAGAACAAACCGATTGCAGTTTTAGGAGCTGGTGCTGTTGGAAAGGCAATTGCCGGCGACTGTGCGTTAGGCGGCGCGAAGGTGAGACTTTGCGACATGATGCCTTTTGCTGAGAAGACTCTTATGAATATTGAAAGAGTAGGCATCAAATTTTACGGAGAGCAAGCTAATCTTTATGGATTTGAAAGAGAAGGATTCGCCAAGATGGATAAAGTGACAACCGATGTGGCGGAAGCTGTTAAAGGCGCCGGAATTATCGTAATTGCTACACCTACTTTCGGACATGTTCCATTCTTTAAAAAATTGATACCGTGCTTGGAAGATGGACAAGTCATCAATATCTTCCCAGACAACTTTGGATCTTTGGTTCTGAGAAAGATGATGGCTGAAGCTGGATGCACAAAAGATGTAATCATAGGCGGATGGTCAAGTTCTACATACGGAAGCCGTGTTGATAAATACGGTGACGTTCTAACTCACAAAATCAGAGTTTATTACAGAGCTATCACACTGAGAGGCGCAGCAATGCCGGCAAAAGATACTGAGGCATTCGTAGAAGCCTCAAAGTATCTTCCTTCAATGGACGGGGTGACATACGGAGATGGCGTGGTAGCCGGAGATACTGTTCTTGACAATGGATTCTCGAATGTAAACCCAGTACTTCATTGCCCTGGAGCGATTCTTGGAGTATCAACAATGGAGAATTTCGGAAAAATATTTGGTGAAGACAGGACCAAGTTCTCAATTTATTCACATGCATATTGTGAATCTATTTCCAGCGTGCAATATACTTTCTATAAAGAAGAATGTGCATTGGCAGAAAAGCTTGGCGTAGGCATCCAGCCGTATGAAAAAGAACATTTCTTCTCAAGAGAAAACGTTTTGGGTCAAGAATACATGGGACTCGACTATGTCATTCCTTTTGAAGACCAAGACCCAATCCAATATGGAACAGGACCATTCACAATGGAAAACAGATACATCACCGAAGACATTCCAGTGGGATGCCACGTATACAGAGAGCTTGGAAGAGCTTATGGAGTTGAGACACCAGTGGTCGATTCCATGATCAACTTGGCATGCGCAATCCTGAACAGGGATCTTACAAAGAACGCATATACTCTTGAGTATCTCGGAATCGACAACATGACCGTTGAGCAATTGAACACGTATCTCAGGGAAGGAATAAAGTAATCCACAGAAATCAGTGGTATTTCTTTTATTAAGGATTTAATATTTAAAAGGTTTCGCAATTATAGTAATTCTATTGTTCAAATTTGAATAATTATATACACTGCGCGAAACTTTTTTGTAAAGAGGAAAGTTGTTGAATATTGCAATCTACTAAAAAAAGAGGAGAAAACAATATGAAAAAGAAAATAATCTATTTGCTATGTGCAGTAATGGTAATTTCAGCAGCATTGGTTGGATGCGGTGGCGGAGAAGAAGCGGCTGCACCAGAGGCAACAGCAGATAAGCCGATCACACTGAAGATTGCGGGACAGTTTCCAACCGACAACCCTGCCAGCATAGCTGTTGAAAGCCTGAAGGCATATGTAGAAGAGAAATCCGAAGGTCGACTGATTCTTGAGCATTACCCAGCAAACCAGCTTGGAGACGCGAATTTGGTATTTGAAGGAATAATGGACGGTTCAGTTGACATGGGACTTCTTTACAACTCAAGCCAGTATGATCCAATGATTGAAATCAACTCGCTTCCTTATCTCGTAACAAACACAGAAGAGATTAAGAAAGTATATTCAGAAGGTTCTAATTACTTCAACATCTACAGCGACATCTTCTCGAATCTTGGAGTAAAGATTCTTGGAATCCATACAGACGGACTTATCGGCGTTCACACAATGGAAGAGCCTAAAGATCACGCGGATTTCACAAAAGACAAGCAGGTTCTCATCAGGACGCCTGCGGTTGACGTATACTCGATGACAGCAAAAGACATGGGCTTCCAGACAGTGACAATTTCATTTGCAGATCTTTACACTTCAATGCAAACAGGCGTATGCAAAGGATCAATCGGACAGACTGCAATCGGAACATACACAGCATTCAGAGACGTTGCCAAATATTACATCCCGTACAGAGCATTTGTTGAGTGCCTCGACTACATGATAAACGAAGATACTTGGAACTCTCTTCCCGCAGATCTTCAAGAAATACTTAAAGACGGAATCAACATAGAAGTCGAGAAGCAATTTGCAAACGTGGATAAATTGGAAGCCGAGTATTCTGCAAAACTTGAAGAAGCTGGAATCAAGATACTTCCAGTAACAGACGAAGAAAGACAAGCAATGGCTGAGTACATCAGAACAAACACATGGCCCAAACTTTACGACAAGCTCGGAAAAGACGTAATGGATCAAATAATGGAAGACTTGAAATAATCATATAAAAAAAAGAATAAAGACAATAGCTAACAGTTGAGCCAAGGCGGGAAACCTTGCAAAAAGCCAATTTCCAATAGAAACATAAGAGGGGTTGCCGTCTTGGCATATTAATGAGAAAATAATTCCAAAATCGAGATTTGCAAAAGCAATGGAAAGAAAACGCAGCAAATCGAGAATTTTTAAAGGATGAAATAAATTCAAGGTAATCGGGTTGGATGGTTAAAAGAGGCAGGATTCCTTGAGACAAGAAGGGGTGAAATGAAATGCTGGACAAGTTGATGGAATTTCAAAACAGCAAAGTATGGAAAACAGCGGACAATATTCAAAGTTTGATACTGTTTCTTTGCAGCGTTTTGATTACAATAACAATATTCATGACAGTAATCATGAGATACGTATTCAAGACCGATCTTTACGGAGTAGAGGAAATCATATTGGTTATAGCTTTTTGGCTGTATTTTATAGGAGGTTCCCGCGGCAGCATGGAGGACAGCCATATAAAGGCGGACATACTTGATGTAATAATTCAGAAAAACAAACTCAAATATGGACTCAAAGCATTCGGGAAAGCAGTGGAATCATTTGTACTCATAATATTCACGAAGATGTCGCTTGACCTTGTGCTTTTGAACATGCAAAGGATGCCCAAGACTCCTGGTCTCAAAATACCTTATGTTGTTACGCAGTCATCTATTGCACTTGGATTTTTAATGATGTCCTTGTACACGATATATCACTGCCTGGTTTTCTTCTTCAAGTTTAGAATTGCCGGCACGGAAGGGGATGAAAAATAAATGGAAATAATAATATCGATCATAATACTTATGGCAACCCTTCTTTTGGGGGTGCCGGTTCCCGCATGTTTTGGAGCAGCGGTTGTATTCATAATGGTTACACTTGGACATATGCCTCAATCGCTGGTTCCTGTCGGATTCAGCAAACTGAACACACTTGTTTTGCTTGCGATACCTCTTTTCATAATGGCTGGAGGGATAATCGAGAAGGGCAAGATAGGAAAAGCACTTGTAGAATTCGTAGAAATATTTGTTGGGAAAATCAAAGGCGGACTGGGAATAGTCGCAGTAGTTTCCTGCGGAGTCTTCGGAGCGATTTCCGGAAGCGCCGCGGCAACGCTCTCATGCATAGGCGCGATAATGTTTCCGAAGCTTATCGAGGCGAAGTACGATAGCGGATTCGCGTCAGCGTTGCTCGTAAATGCCGCGCCGCTTGGACTGCTCATACCTCCAAGTTCAATACAGATACTTTACGCATGGTCATCTGGACAATCCGTTCTGGCATGCTTTCTTGCAACGATTGTGCCGGGAATAATATTAATAACGCTACTTAGCATTGTTACTTTCTTCTATGCCAAGTCGAATCCTGCAATGGAGAAGCACTATGCCGAGTCGATAGAGCTCAACAAACATTCAAAAATAGGGGCAGGCACAAGAGTCAAGAATGCAATACCTGCCATACTAATGCCTGTAATAATACTGGGAGGAATCTACTCCGGAGTTATGACTCCTACCGAAGCCGCTGCAGTAGCTGTAATATATGCCATTCCCGTAGGAATGTACATATACAAGGGTCTAAACTTTAGAACACTCAAGGACTGTTTCATAGAGTCTGCAACAACAACAGGTGTTGTAATGGTCATGTTCTTCATCGTAATGATTCTCAGCCGGCTCTTTGTGCTTGAAAATCTTCCGCAAAAAATGATTGACGTAATGCTTGGAATATCCGAGAACAAATTGATTCTTTTGATTCTCATCAACATATTCATGGTAATAATAGGAATGCTCATGGACGATGTAAGTGGAACGCTTCTTTGCACGCCGGTTCTTTTGCCGCTTGTAGTGAGTCTCGGGATAAGTCCTATCCAGTTTGCTGCAATATTGGGGGTAAATCTTGGGATGGGAAACATTACGCCTCCGACAGCACCGCTTCTATATCTCGGCGGACGTGTCACCAAGACACCTATAAACACAATGCTGAGGCCGACACTGGTCATGATAATTTTTGCTTGGATCCCGACTCTTATCTTGACCACATACGTTCCTCAGCTTTCGCTTTTCCTCCCGAAATATTTTGGCTTGATGTAAAAGTTCTTTCTCGCTCGCGTAATTCACGTGTTGAATATAGAAAAAGATTCATCAAAAAGCTGAAGCCCCAAAAGGGCTCCGACTTTTTGACTATTTGATGTCATAGGCTTTAAGTTTATGTTGAAGATTTTGACGTGTAAGGCCTAAATTTCGGGCCGTTTTGCTTACATTTTCATTGCATTTATTGAATTCGTCGATAATCAATTGTCTTTCTATGCAGTTGAGTTTTTCTTTCAATGTATTATTGGAAATGTCCAAGTGTTGAGTTGCGTTATTTTTGTTGGGATTAGTTTCGACAATGTATACAGGTAAGTGATTCGGTTCTATACGCGTATCTTTTATATCGGACATATAGAGGGACTGATCGATTATGTGCTTCAATTCTCTTACATTTCCAGGCCAATTGTGTTTTAAAAGGATATCCAGTGCGTCTTTTGAAATTTCATTGATATTTTTGCCAAAAACATTCGAGTGATTGGCTATAAACAAATTTACCAGTTCAGGTATGTCTCCTTTTCTTTCATTAAGGATCGGCAAATTCAAAGATATCACAGCAAGACGGTAATACAGATCTGCACGAATCTCTTTTTGCTCAATAGCTTTTAACGGATTTTGGTTAGTGGCGCTGATTATTCGAGCATTTATTGGCAATTGCTCATTACCGCCTACTTTTCGTATAAGTTTGTTTTCGATAACCCGCAATAGTTTAGATTGCAGTTTCAAATTCATGGAATTGATTTCGTCAAGGAATAAAGTGCCGTCTTTTGCTAATTCAAACAAACCTTTGGTTTCAGTTGCCCCTGTGAATGCCCCTTTACAAGTTCCGAACAAAGTGCTTTCAAGAAGATTATCTGGTATTGCAGAGCAATTCAATGCAACAAAGGGACCTTTTGAAAGACGGCTTTCATTGTGAATACTCTGTGCGAAAACTTCTTTTCCGGAGCCTGTAGCTCCGACAATGAGAACAGGAGCAGTATTTTCGGAAGCTTTTTTTGCAAGTCTTATGCATTCTTTAATTTTGTTGCTTGATCCGATTATGTCTCTGAATTCATAAATAGTTCCATTTTTTCTTTTTGTTGCTGCCAAATCACTCTCAAGTTTTTGAATGGTATTTGCCATTTTAATGTGATCTCCGATATCGCGAAAAACGCAAATTGCGGCTTCAACCTTGGATTTGTCTTTTGAAAAAACAGGGTAAGTTGAACTGATGACTTCAATCTCCTTGTTTTCTGAAGTCTTGTATTTGACACGGTTGTTTTTCATGACTTTTCCTGTTTGAAGAACCTTTAACTGGATTGAACCATGTGGATTAAATGTGTTTTCATTGAAAGTATAAAGTTCATCGATTGTTTTACCAATGATATTTTCTTTTTTCTGACCTTCGATTTTTTCGCAACCTTTTGAATAGCAGATAGTTCGACTTTCAGAATCTACTATATGTATACAGATATCTTCGACGTTTTCAATTTCTTCTATTGAAAGTGTTTTCAATCCAAAGTTACTGCTCTTTTTGTCATCAGGAATTTTCATTGAACCCTCCAACTCTTCAAAGTTTTAAATCATTTATCATATGGGTTGAAAAAGATGTCTTTATTATATAACAAAGTTTGGTGGTAATTCAAATTTATAAAATATGAAATTAATGAATATAAAAAGAGATAATTAGAAACAATGCAATACAATGTTAATTCATTATAATTGAATAATACATAATAAAGTTCAAGAAAAATGAAATATTTATTGACCAAGAAATGTTTGTGGGTTATAATTATTTCATAATAATGAAATACATAATTCATAATTGATATGAAAATTCAACTGACGTTCAAAAGAGGTTTCGACTCCTCCACGAATCATATTGATGGTGTTCAAATGATTTTGCTATTTACTTAGAAACCTTTTTTGAAATCGGGATTGTCGCGTTTGGATGACGTTAATTGAAAACCGCGACATAGTTAATCATATGCTTTAACTGCAACAAAAAACATATTGACACATTAAGAAAAAAATAAAACGGTGAAAAGGAGGGATCAAAAGAAACGGTATTAATGTCAAAACCATAGATAAAAATAACAAAGAGGAAAGTTGTTGAATATTGCAATCTACTAAAAAAAGAGGAGAAAACAATATGAAAAAGAAAATAATCTATTTGCTATGTGCAGTAATGGTAA
>DATFJE010000125.1:0-7329 GCA_035269385.1 Clostridia bacterium | reverse complement strand
TACAAACAGTGCCGTTGCAACCATCGACAGGCTGGTTGACATGGGCATAGCTCCATACCTTGTTTCATCATCCCTTTCAGGAATAATAGCGCAGCGACTGGTCAAGGTGATCTGCCCAATGTGCAAAGAGGAATACGCTCCGGACGAAGCAGAGCTTGACATCCTTGGATTACCTAAAAACAAGGAAATCCATTTGTATCGCGGAAAGGGATGTTCCTATTGTTCGGAAACCGGATACAGAGGAAGAACAGCAATCCACGAAATAATGATTCTTGACAGAAAAATTCGAAATATGATAAACAGATCTTCGGGAACAGACGAAATAAAAGACTACGCGCTCTCTTCAGGAATGACTACTCTCAGGTACAATGCCCTTGAGGTTGTACTTTCCGGCACAACAACAGTAGACGAGTACACCAAAGTTGCTTATTCAATCGGAGGTTGATCAAATGATTGATTTAGAAAGATTATTCAATGAAGCATATGACTTAAACGCATCCGATATACATATCACTGTCGGAGTTCCGCCAATATTCAGAGTTGACGGAAAACTTGTACCTGTGGAATCTTTCGAAGTGCTTGCGCCAAGCAGCACCGAGGAAATAGCCATGCACCTGATGAACGACTACGAAAAAAGCGTTCTTAATGAAGTGGGTGAAGTGGACCTTTCATACTCGCTTCACAAGAAGGGACGTTTCCGCGTAAATGCATACAGACAAAGAGGCAGCATTTCAGTCGCAATAAGACCAATCCCGTTTGAAACACCGAGCCTTGACAGCCTTATGTTGCCTGAAGTCCTAAAGGAAATGGCTATGAAGGACAGGGGACTTTTTCTGGTAACAGGCCCTACGGGTTCGGGAAAATCATCCACGCTGGCTTCAATGATAAACTACATAAACAACCACAAGACAGCACACATTATCACCCTTGAGGACCCTATAGAATTCCTGCACAAGCACAGTAGCAGCATCGTTGACCAAAGGGAAATAGGAAAAGACAGCAAATCATTTGCTGGAGCTCTCAGAGGAGCCCTCCGTCAGGATCCCGATATAATACTCGTTGGGGAAATGAGGGATCTTGAAACAATTCAAATTGCCATAACTGCGGCTGAAACAGGACACCTCGTGCTTTCCAGCCTTCATACCAACGGGGCCGTAACAACCGTGGAAAGAATTATAGACGTTTTTCCGCCTTCTCAGCAACAGCAGATAAAGGTTCAACTTTCAAACGTCTTGAACGGAGTGCTTTCGCAGCAGCTTCTGAGGCGGTCCGACAATCACGGAAGAGTGGCGGCCTGCGAAATAATGATTGGAAACAAGGCAGTCCACAACAACATAAGAGAAGGAAAGACCCACCAGATAATGAGTAGCATACAGACAGGAAGCGGAGACGGAATGATAAGCATGGACAATTACATAGTCAATCTTTATAGAAAGAAACTCATTTCCTACGATGAAGCATTGGCTCATTGCACTGACAAGAGGGCTTTAAACATATATACATAAGGAGAATCTCATGCCAAACTACACATACACCGGAAAAACATTGTCAGGAGAAGCAGCTAAAGGAACGATAACCGCAACTTCAACAGACAACGCATTGAATCTTCTTAGAAAAAAGAACATATATCCAATAAAGATATCACCCGAAAAAAAGAGTTCCAAGAATATAGACTCCATATTTTCTCCAAAAGTTAAATCAAAGGATCTTTCACTCTTCTGCCGGCAATTTTTCGCTATGCTCGATGCTGGAATCCCATTGGTTGAATCAATTGACCTCTTGAAAAAGCAAACCGGAAACAAGCGGCTAAAGGAAGCAATCGAAAATATTTTAGAGGATGTGCAAAAGGGAAGCCTGCTTTCCCATTCAATGAAAAAACAGCCTGACGTATTCCCGGAGATACTCGTTTACATGGTCGAGACTGGTGAGATTTCGGGACAGCTTGACGTGGTTATGGGAAGGATGGCGGACCATTTCGACAAGGAAACCAAACTTAAGACAAAAGTGCACAACGCTATGCTTTACCCTGTAATAGTCTGCTTTGTAGCTCTCTGCGTGATATGGTTTCTGCTGACTTACGTATTGCCAAGCTTTGTTGATATGTTTTCCGGCTTCGGCGCCACTCTTCCTCTGCCCACCAGGATGCTTTTGGCTGTAAGCTATGTATTTAGGCATTACTGGTACGTTTTTTTCGGATCAATAATTGCGTTGATTTTCCTCTTCAAAAGATACTACTCAACCGAAGAAGGGCGCTACAAAATTGACGACTTAAAGCTTAAAATCCCAATTTTCGGCGATGTAAACAGAAAGGTTGCCACAAGCCGTTTCTCCAGGACCCTTTCGAGCCTTCTGTCAAGCGGCATAAACATAATAGAGGCAATGGACATAGTCCACAAGGTAATAGGAAACGCTGTAATATCCAAGGGAATAAACCGCTCCATGGACAACATAAGAAAGGGGGGTGGAATCACAGGACCGCTCAGCGATCTCAATGTTTTCCCGCTTGTCCTCATTTCAATGATGAAAGTGGGGGAGGAGTCCGGTTCCATGGATGACATGCTTTCAAAGACCGCTGATTTCTATGACGACGAGGTTGATTCCGCTGTAGAAAAAATGACAACAATGATTGAACCTTTGATAATTGTTGTACTTGCAGTAGTTGTCGGAATGATAATTCTTTCAGTTGTTCTTCCAATGTTTGACATGTTCCAATATGTAGGATAGTTATTTGCAATAATTGCATAAGATTGATAAAAATAGTTTATATGCATTATTTTTAATAATGTGTTATAATAGTTTATTATTGTTAACTTTAATAAAATATATTAAGAGGAGGAAATTATTATGTTGAAAATGTTTTACAGAGCACTAAACAATGAAAAAGGATTTACGCTTATTGAACTTATTGTAGTAATCGCAATTTTGGGGATTTTGGCTGCGATAGCTATTCCTAGATTGGGTGGGTTTACTCAGAGCGCTGAAGATCAAGCTGCAGAAGCAAATCACAGAATTGTGGTGGCTGCTGTTCAATTGGAATGGTCTAAGACACAGTCTTTTGATGGAGATTTAACAGCCATAGATTCTTTGGATGTTGGAACTGATGAGACCTTTCAAGCTAATGGAACTAATTTGACAAGTCACAGTGGAACGTATTCTTATGTCTATAATAGCGGTGTATTGACTACTACTAGAGATTTAGGTGAATCAGATGCAGAAGAAATCATTGAGACTGACATTCTAGGAAATTAAGTAAAGGATAGATCAGCAAACCTACATTAGAAGGGGACAGGGATATTGTCTAGTCTAATTGTCTCATTAGTAAAATTAAATTAGAACCAACAAGGAGGCTTAGGATCATTCGATTCTGAGCCTTTGGGTATATTGTGGGACTTTACTAATTTGGGGTTGTGGTATACTGGGAATAGACATAATATGAAACCTAGAAGGAATTGAATCTGTTCTTGTTCGGTTATTATATACCAGGGAGTTAACTTACAAGTGTTTTTCTCCCTGTCATTTTATTATTAAGGAGTATCATGCTTATGACTAAAAAGGAATTAGAAGTATATGCTGCTTTAGTTTTAGTAAAAACTTCTCAGATTAGTGAGCCGTTTTCGACAGACTGGCTTAAAGATAGGCCAGACATACAAATAGGAAAATTTGGGATTGAAGTGACCGAAGCAATTGGCAAAAGAGAAGGAGAGCAACGTCAATTAGATTCAAATATACTGAGATGCGAAACATATGAAAATGCTAACAAATATATTAGCAATCTAAAATATCCAAAGAAGTATCATAGTGAGACTAAGCAACTACCAGGTTCTGAGAGGTTTTCTCTTATGAGTGGTGGAGGTTATAATGATAAAGAGTTTAACGATCTTATTGTTAATAGAATCCACGATAAATCTAGTAAGTTTCTTAAGTACCCTGATTGCAAGAAGTTTTCAAGACGTGGATTGTATATTTCTGATCAAGAATTACGCCCATGTATGCAACTTTTAGATATTGAGTCAATACGGAAAGCGACAAAAGATAGTGTTTTCGATGTGGTGTTCGTACATCAGTTGCGCAGATTAATTGTGGTTGAAAAAGATGATGAACTAACGAAAGAATATCCATTTGACAAAATAAATAGAGACGAAGCTATATGTGAGGCTAAGCGAGTTTGCGGCTCTCCCGATTATGTAATTTGTTGTGAGAGAGCTAAAGCGTATAGGGAATCAAAAGACTATTAATCAGTCACAGATTAATATGATTGAAGACAATGATGTTGAGTGCGTATTTACAAAAACACAAAATAAGGAATCGGACTTGTTTAATGCAGCAAACAGGCGAATCAGTTGATTGAGCTGAAAGACAAGTATCCTTTTTTAGAGAAGTATTTTAGGCATGTATCGGATGATTAATAGTTCCCTTAAAAGAAATTTTATGTTTTTAAAACAACAATCAAAGAAGTTACCAAATGATTCAACAGGTTCTTTTGCAGCGGAGATTATGGTATACTTTAATGCAACATTAAGCGAAATTATGTATAATAAGAAAATTTATTTAAATTTACAATTTAGGAGTAAATATGTTTCTTTTTCTAATATTAGGACTTATATTAGGCAGTTTCCTGAATGTAGTAATCTACAGGCTGCCCAACAACAAATCAATAGTTTCCCCGCCGTCAAGCTGCGGAAGTTGCGGTCATCGCCTCGGCGCGCTTGATTTGGTTCCAGTGCTGAGCTACATTTTCCTTAGAGGAAAATGCAGACACTGCGGAGCAAAAATTTCAGCAAGATACCCCCTGGTAGAATTATTGACTGGGGGGATATTTGCTTTGCTATTCTGGCGGTTCGGATTGTCTGTCGATTTCCTTCGTTTCGCGATGCTTTCATGCATTCTCATTACGGCATCTTTGATCGACATCGACCACCGCATAATACCCGACAAACTCAATCTTTTCGGTATCATTACAGGGGCAATTCTCATCTTCCTTCCCGATTCCCTTACTATAAAAAGCGCACTATTGGGGCTAGTTTCAGGAGGAGGACTCTTGCTTCTTGTCGCCGTCATAAGCCGAGGCGCAATGGGGGGAGGCGACATAAAGCTTTTCGCTGTAATAGGTCTCTTCCTTGGCCTTGAAAAAACCGTGCTTGCTTTATTTCTTACATTCCTCTTTGGCGGAATTGCTGGAATTCTCCTTATAGCGACAAAAATAAAATCACGAAAGGACTACATACCATTTGGCCCCTTCATAGGAATAGGTGCATTTATTACCATAATGTGGTATAATGAAATGATAATGTATTATCTAAAATTTCTGAATTGAGGAGATAGCTTTGAAAAACAATTTCAATGGCTTCACTGTTTTGGAGCTTTTAGTAATCATTTTAGTGCTTTCGGCAATGGCGCTTATTGCCGTTCCAAACATCAAAAGCTCAATAAACAATTACAAGTTAAGCTGTTTTGAGAGAATAATAATATCAGAAATACGGTTTGCCCAAAAAGAGGCAAGTGTAAATTGGAGGGAAAACAGGGTTTACTTCAGTAATACAAGCAGAATGGTCTATGTTAAACAGGGTACCCAAATAACCAAAAGCGATTCTTATCCTGCTTCTGTCAAATTGGATTATACTAATTTTACCAACAACCAGATTGAATTCAACGAATTTGGAAACCCATCAAAGGGCGGCAGCATTCATATCTCATGTGGAAAAACCAAACATACAATAACTGTTCTTCCGGTTACTGGAAGGGTGAAGCTATATGAATACGAAAAACATTAAAAATATCTTAAAAGACACCAAAGGACTCACGCTCATCGAGCTGGTGGCTGCAATTGCAATACTTGCAATTATTATCACCCCTCTAACAATGATGACAGTTCATGGAATAAGCGCATACTACCACGAACAGGAAAAAATCGAACTTATGGAAACAGGGCAATTTGCACTTTTCAAGATATCGAAGCAAATTCGTTTAAGCAATTCAAACGTAAGTAATCCAAGTGATTATGAAATACTAATCAATGAAACCGCACCTTATAAATACAAATTTGATGATTCTTCAAAAATGTTGAAGGAATATATAAACGATTTACCCGCTGATGGAAACCCAATAGCTGAGAATATAAAGACTTTCAAAGCTGTGATATCAGAAAAGCTACTTACTATAGATTTACAACTTGAAGGGCCCAAGTATGGAGAAACTGTCGACTTAAAAACATCAATATACCTTAGAAACCAATAAACAAGCAGGGTGGGATGAATACATGTTCAACAACGCAGTTGTCGGTATGGAAATAGGAAAACGCACCATCAAGTTTGTATCGGGAAGCTTTTCTATGGGAAAATTTGTTCTTAAAAAGCATTTTGTCATAGATACTCCCGACAACGCCTTTCTGGCAAACGGCGCTCTCGATTCAGAAGTTGCGGGGCCGTACATAAGGGAAATATTCAAGGCGAATAAATTAAATAAGAGCAACGTCCATGTTGCCGTAAATACCGACAAGTCGGTTCTTCGTGAAAGAATCCTTCCAAAGGCCCAACTGCAGGATTTACGCCGTATGGCAAAGTTTGAAATAGAGCAATTTTTGCCATACGGCGTTGAGGATTTCGTTGTCGACTACAAAATTCTCTCAATAGATTCCGAAGACGGCGACGATGTCCTAAATGCGCTTGTTGCTGCCGTTCCCAGGGATATAATCGAAAGCTACATGGCCACTTCAAAAAAATGCGGCTTCACAATAAGATCCATAAACATATACTCCGACTGCCTCGGAAAATTCGTTGAAAACTATTTACCGTATCCTGACGAAAATATTTTAGTTGTGGATGTTGGCGCAAGCCTTGCCAGGCTCATAATATTCAAGAATAATGAATATTTCGCCAGTTTCAATTCGAATTTGGGCGGAGACGAAGCCACAAAACTTTTGGCAAGAGACCAGCGCCTGGGAATCAAGGAGGCTGAGCAAACGAAGGTTTCAATGGGACGTGCCATGTCAAAGGATATTTACAGCAAAAACAGCCTCAACGAATACATTTCATACGAATCAGTTCTTACAACCGATTATTGCGATTCTCTCGGTTCCGAAATTTCAAGGGTTATAAATTATTTCAGAACTAGAAAAATTTCAGGAATAATCCACAGAGTTGTACTAATAGGCGGAGGATCGAAAATAAAAGAAATGGACAAATATCTTCAGGGTATGCTTGGCGTTGATGTTGAATACTTCGACAAGTTGCAGAAAATGAATTTTTCCGCAAGCGAGTCGAAGACAATACACGAAGACATAGGAAAAATCGCGCCCGCTATAGGAGCTGTATTGAGGAGGGCGGGAAATGA
>DATFJE010000124.1:0-2040 GCA_035269385.1 Clostridia bacterium | reverse complement strand
TCTTTTTTTTCAATCATAACACTCAATCAGGCTTTAGAAAACCCTTGCCTGTCCAAACCGTCTGCGGTAGACAAAAGCGGATAAATTTTGTGCCGATAATTCATTTTTCTGACAATAAATGCGTCCATGCATGATATAATTGATTTCAATAAATATTTTCGAAATAACAAAAAGGAGGGGAGAAATGCATGAATGAACAAAAAAACAAAATCGGACTTCCGTGGGTTCCCGAAGCTTCGGGCAGCAGCGCGGTTGCAAAACCGCCCAAAGCAAGCCGCAAAGAAAGAGTAGAGCAAAAGCAATTTGAATACACCTGGGAACTGATCTACTATTATCTGATTCTGGGAGTCAAGAATATCAAACGACTTTTCAAGATATTCATAATACCTCTTTCCATAGCAATGGTCGTAAACATAGTCCTGGAATCAATCCCAACCTATTCTTTTTCCGGCATAATGCGTCCCATCGCCTTGTTTTTCATCTCCATCACGGCGACCTACAACAGTTTGATTCCAAGAACAATCTATTGGGTGATCATATTCACTTTGGGAAAGAAAATCTTTTTCAGAGTAAGACGAGAAGGCCTTTCGCCTACAATTGAAAGCTTCAAGACTTTTCCTTCGTTAATCGCCCGGACAAAAAATTTGCTTGGACAGAATTTCTTTTACGTATTCTTAACGGCAACAGGGGCGGGTTTTATTGCAGCCAATTATCTTACCCGAAACAACCGTTTCGACAAGGCAACTGTAGTAGTAGTCATGGCAATAACTGTTTTGGACACGCTCTTGCGCGGCAATAAGACAATGCTGTTCACCATTACAAAGTTGCTGCACAAAGACTTGGCTTCTCTTGCTAAAAAGAAAGCGGCCTTTTCGGATTCCCATGTCTATGCAACTGCTCTCGGATTTTCAGCCGGCTTGTTGGGCAATCTGATTTTTGCTGTCATCAGGTTGGACTATGGCGGATATATAATGGGCGCTCTAATCCTTGTTCCCGCCTGGGCACTGCTGCACATTAACATCAAAGGGGTGAAAAAACATTAATATCAAATCCCTCAAGGATGAAAAACACAGATTTGCATACAGTTTTGATTTGGACAGCGGCTTCTACTATAGAACGGGAGTCATTGACCATGACGGGGCCGACACCGGCAAGGACCCTTTCATGGGATCCTATCCGCATTTGCTTGATGTGGGAATAATGGGCCACTGCGTCCACGGGAAAACGGGTCTGTGCGTGCAGGCCGGAATACAATGCTACCAGGATGGCCTTCACAAGTCGCAAAGCAATATGAAGCTGGATGATTTCAAGAGCATAGTCGACCAATGCAAAGGCAAGATGTTCCAGATAGCTCTCGGCGGACGCGGGGATCCTGATATGCACGAGGATTTTGAGCAGATTGTCTCTTATTGCAAAGCCAATGACATCATCCCCAATATGACGACTTCCGGCTACGGGCTTACAGAAGAAAAAGCCGATTTGATGAAAAAATACTGCGGCGCAATCGCTGTCAGCTGGTATCGAAGCCCATATACGATCGACGCCATCGAAATGCTGACAGGCATGGGAATAAAGACAAACATTCATTATGTTCTGGGTAACAACTCTATAGACGAAGCCTATGAAATGGTTTCAGAAAAATTGATTCCAAAGGGAATTAATCGAGTCATATTCCTTCTTCACAAACCTGTAGGCCTAGGCAGAAGCGACAATGTCCTTAAGCCGAATGACCCTAAGGTTGAAGCTTTTTTCAAACTCTTCAACCAAGAAGAGAACTGCAATATAGCAGGTTTTGACAGTTGCTGCGTTCCAGGTGTCATTTCATTTGCGCCCAGCATTCATCTGGATTCCATAGACACCTGCGAGGCCGCCAGATACAGTGCATATATAACGCCAGACATGAAAATGACACCATGCAGTTTTGACCAAGAGCTGAGGTATGAAGTGGATTTGTATCAACATACAATTCAAGAAGCCTGGGACAGCGATGTATTCGACAGATTCCGAAACGTTTTGAGAATGCGTTGTCCTGGATGTGAA
>DATFJE010000123.1:0-4080 GCA_035269385.1 Clostridia bacterium | reverse complement strand
CAAGAACGGCCAGGTTAAAAAGTCAAAGCGGAATATATCATATAATATTTAGAGGAATAAATCGTCAGAGTATATTTGAAGATGACGAGGACAGAGAAATGTTGCTGCAGAACTTGATTAAGTATAAAGAGAAATGCGGGTATAACCTTTATGCCTATTGCTTCATGGGAAACCATGTGCATTTACTCCTCAAGGTAGGCAAGGAGCCTCTTGAACAGATAATGAGACGAATAGGCGGAAGTTATGTCTATTGGTATAACCATAAATATGACCGTATAGGGAATTTGTTTCAAGATAGATTCAAGAGCGAGCCAGTTGAGACTGATGCATATTTTTTGACGGTCTTAAGATATATTCATCAAAACCCGCTTAAGGCAGGGCTTGTACAGGATATCTCAAGCTATGAGTGGAGCAGCTATAATGAGTACATAGGGAATAGAAGACTCATTGATGCAGAAGAAGCGCTAGGTATGTTCAGCGACAATCATCATTTGGCTACTGCCGAATTTATTAAGTTTATGCATGAAAAAAGTAAGGCTGAATGCATAGATGTAAAGGAAAAGAAAAAAAGAATAAGCGATGACAAGGCGAAGAAAATGATTGAGGAAATCTTCAAGATAAAACCTGCGATGATTCGAAATGAATCCCAAGAAAAGCAAGAAGAAATCTTAAGGGAGATATTAAAGATTGAGGGCATATCCACAAGGCAGCTTGCTAGAATTACAGGGGTTTCGGCTAATCTTATTTGGAAGATGGGCAGAACAATGGCGAAACAATAGCTAAACAATGGTTAAACAATGGCAGAACAATAGCTAAGCAATAGCTAAACAATAGCGAAACAATGGCAGAACAATGGCGCAACAATGGAGCAACAATGGCGAAACGCATAAAGGAATATTTCACTGAAGAAAAATTCTGAATAGATTCAGTCGTCGTTTTTGTTAGTAAATGATAGTATAAATACGAACCAAAAAGACAAAACTGAACCAGGTGGTGATTTTATGGATAAGAATGAACTTGTTATGGAATTAATCAAAAAACATAATGGATTTATTACATCTAGTGAAGCTGACCTAGAGGGAATAAATAATAAGCTGCTGCAACGTATGCAGCAATCAGGTGAAATTGAAAGAGTAGCGCATGGTGTTTACATGGATCCAAATCAGATGGTAGATGAGTATATGTTAACTCAATACAGATGCGAAAAAGGTATCTTTTCTCACGAAACAGCCTTATATTTTCATGATTTAACAGATAGGACACCTTTTCAGTTGATGCTAACGATTCCATCAGGATATAATACACGCCTTTTAAAGGAGAAAACAAAATTCAAGTTCTTTTATATTACGGGAAAACTCCATTCACTTGGTAGGATTACTATTAAGACGTCTTTTGGGAATCAAATCTATGTATATGATAAAGAAAGAACCATTTGTGATTGCTTGAAAAAGAAAAATCAACTTGATATTGACCTAGTTAATGAAGCAGTCAAAAGATATATGAAGACTCCGGGAACAGATTACGCTAAATTACTTAAATATGCTGAGTTTTTTAATATCAAAGATTTGGTTCGCAAATACATGGAGGTTTTAACATGAAAATTAGTAGTCCTAGGCAGCTGAAGGATTGGATTAATAATATGGCGAAGGAAAATAATCTTATAGCGAATACAGTAGGCAAAAGGCATTCGATTTAGTGAAATTACGAATATTTTAATGGAATCTATAAAGAAAAATAGCTATGGCTGGACAAAAACCGGGCGAATTGATTGCTACAGATATCGACCGGTAAAGCATAGACTATGTTGCAGCTTATATTGCAACATGTGAATAATCAGTAGGCGGAAATCAACATGTTTGTTGCATAGCGTTATACAACGATACAAGAAAAAAGCTATTAAATGCAACGAATAATGCAACGATAGCATTATCGGTGCAAATGCCTGAGTATTTCGGAGCAAAATCCATCAGCAAACCGGTCCGTTGCATAAAGAACTCCAAAGGGACGTACCATTTTGAGTCCTTACAAATATTAATATTCGACTCGCTGTCAATGGCGGGCTTTTTAAATCATAAGCTTTTGCTGACAGGTTTGCCTTTCTTAAAGATATAGTTCTGAAATTGACATATGCGAATAGTGTCAATTCTTTAATGCCGTAATCGGGACAACATAAACACCGTCATCTCTTAGATAAGCAGCATTGCAGATACCGCATATTACACAGAGGACTTTTGGTGCTTTACCGCCATCTTGCAAGATTTTATTTTTGATTTTGTTCAATGACTTCGCTGCTTCTTCAATTTGATTAGCACCGAGTTTAATTTCGATTGCAACCCAATCACCATTATTTAGTTCGATGACAGCATCTATCTCGTTATTGGAGTAATCTTGATAGTGATAGAGATTTGCGTTGAAAGAATCAGCATAAATGCGTAAATCTCTTTCGCATAAAGCCTCAAAGAGGAATCCTAATGTATTCAAATCGTTAATGAGTATTTCGGCAGAGGCATCCAATAATGCACATGCAAGTGAAGGATCAACGAAATGTCTTTTTTCCTGTTGTTTTATCCTTGTTGATGACCGTATGTTGGAAGTAAACGGCTTTTGATTTTCAATCAAGAACATTCTCTCGAATAATGTCAAATACTCGGAGATTGTATCATGGTCAATGGTTTTGACATCTTTCTCTTGGATATCTTTTCTTAGAGTATTTATCGATGCAGTGGTGCTTTCATTTCTAGCCAGAGATTTTAAAAGTTGATTCATCTTTTTTGTATTCCTGTTGATACCTTCAAGTCTAAAGATGTCATGATTGACGATGGCATTAAGATAACTCTTTGCGATTAGGTAATACTCAGATTTTTCAATATCCAAGGTGGCGGGCCATCCTCCCCTAATGATAAATTGAATCAGTCTTTCAAGGCTTACATCCTCAACTAGGGCTGTCTTGAAATCCTCAGAACAGAGATCTTCAAGAGAAATTTGCCCTGTTGAATTGTGAGATTCATATAATGACATGGGTCGCATTTTCAATGTAGAAATTCTTCCAGCACCGCTATGAAGGATGCCCTTTTGTGGTGGAGTAGCAGAACCTGTCATTATGAATTGTCCCTTGGCTCCGCGTTCGTCGACTTCAAATCTTACGGCGTCCCACAGCTCTGGAACTTCTTGCCACTCGTCAACTAGTCGCGGGGAATCGCCTTTTAATACCAATCTTGGCTCAATTTTGGCCAAGGATCTGTTTTGAAAGTTTCCGGAAGGATCACCGAGCAGAATTTTACTTTGGCAATGGGCCGTAGCTGTCCATGTTTTTCCGCACCACTTTGGTCCTTCAATACAAACAGCACCGAATGTCTTTAAATGATTTTGAACCATTGAATCAATTATTCGTGGCAGATAGCGTTTATTTCTCATAAAAAATCACCTCTTTGAATTCATTATATATATAATCGGCTATATTTACAATTAGTAATCGGTTATATTTAGAATTAGTAATCGGTTATATTTACAGAGAAGCAGAGGGACGGGGTTATTGCTTTACTCAATTAGAGAAGCAGAGGGACGGGGTTATTGCTTTACTCAATAAGCGAATAAAGGTGCTTAGACTATTCAAGCAGGAAGTCAATGATATTTTGTACTTTTATTCCGGAATAATCATTGAAAATTGTTTGATCCATGGTCAGAATGTATTTTGGATAGTTGTCACTTATGGCTTTAAGAGGACGCAATTCACGTTCTCTGGTTTTTTCATCCAGGATTGTCGCCGAAACCTGAAAGTATTTTTTTTCATTGGATTTGGTTGCGACAAAATCGACTTCCAAAGAACCGATTTTTCCAATTGCAACATCATAACCACGTCTGATTAGCTCTAGATAGACGAGGTTTTCAAGGACATGTCCATAATCTTTGCCTCGCAGACCGGTTAATTGATTCCGGATACCCATATCTACAATGTAATATTTCTCAAGGGTTTTAAGGAATATTTTACCTTTTAAATCATAGCGATTGGCTTTGTAGATAATGAAGGCATTTTCTAGCATTTTAAGATAATTATCTATAGTATCGCTGGTTGTTTTTCTG
>DATFJE010000122.1:0-7829 GCA_035269385.1 Clostridia bacterium | reverse complement strand
GTCCGGGGTTCGAGTCCCTGAAGGCCCACCATTTTGCCCAGATAGCTCAGTCGGTAGAGCAGGGGACTGAAAATCCCCGTGTCGGTGGTTCGATTCCGCCTCTGGGCACCATAAAAAAAACTGATTCATATGAATCAGTTTTTTTTATGGTGTAAAAATCTTTTTGATGAGTATCCTGGCAAGATCCGAATGGTTTTTTGTGTTTATCGCTCCTTCTGTTGAAACAACCATTCTTTGTGGATTGCTCGATATGAAGGATTTGATGTTTTCTCTTGCAAATGGAATTGAATTTATATCAATGATTGAATGGGTTTTGCCGGCAACTTCATTTTTAAAAACAGGAATGCGCAAGTTGAAGCAACCGTTTTTTTTATCAAGTTCGAAAGAAAATAAAGCATCGTTGAAAGTGTATCCGTAATCTTGCCTTTCAAGACAGATTCCCTTGGACACAATGAAATCGCCGGATAAGCGGAAGTTTTGGAAACGGAAGGTTTTGTTGTATATTATTATTTCGTTGCTGAAATCAAAAAAAATTTCGGGTTCGTCCGATAGTTCAAATATTTTAAGCAATTTATACAGGTTGGTTATATCGTCGGCGTTGTGCAGAAGAATTTTGTCTTTTAAGTCTGGATTCTTGCTTGCAAGATATTGTTCGTATAGCTCGACGCTTTCTTTTCCGCTTATAAGATCTGATCGGGGAATGCCCATATGTTTTTCGACGGTTTTAAGCTTATAGTTGGGCAATTTCAAATTGAAATGTTTTGTCTTGAGAACCCGCATAAGGTCTATGTTGTAGAATGAATCAAAACGGCCGATTTGGGAAATTTTATTCATCCTTGCATTCAGGAAAGGCAAATCGAAACTGTTGCCGTTGTAGGTTAAATAGAAACCGCTGGAAGCTGCTATGCGATGAAAGACGGAAAGCATTTCAGCTTCTTCGGATAAGTCCTCAATAAACAATTGGTTTAGTGTCAACCTGTTTTTTCTGTCAAAGCGGATGAATCCTATCAGGACCACCTTGTTCTTATGGGGATTGAGGCCGGTTGTCTCTATATCGAAAATGAGAGCATTCTTTTTTATTTCATTTTCGAGAACTGTATTGTTGAAAGGAAAAGGTACTGAAAGTATATTTTTTATATGCAACATAAGTTTTTCCCCCTTTTGCATCATACGATTATAATAAACCAAATAAAGCAAAAAAAAAAGCGAAGGCTTCGTAAAAATACAAGGCCTTCAAAATCTTAAAAAGGGTATTGGGAATAAAAATAATATAAATTGAAGTTATCAGGGGGATAACTACGAATTAATTATAACAATATTCGACAAAATTTGCAAGCTGAATTGACGAAAAATTCATTTATTTTAATTAAAGCCCCAATGGTGTATAATCTATTAGAGATTTAAAGGAGGAAATCATGGAAATATATCTGGACAACAGCGCCACTACAAAGCCTTCAAAGAGTGCAATTGAAGCAATGAACAATGCTATGGAGAAAATATACGGCAATCCTTCATCTCTTCATCGAAAAGGAATGGATGCAGAAAAAATAGTAAGGGATGCAAGAGAATCCATCGCAAAATTTATAAATGCAGAACCCTGTGAAATAGTTTTAACTTCCGGCGGGACCGAATCAAATAATTTAGGCATAAGAGGGTTCTTGGAGAGAAATCCCCGTTTGGGAAGTAATATATTAACAACTTCGATTGAACATCCTTCTGTGATGAATCTTTTTGGTTTTCTTGAAAGGGATTACGGGAATATGCTTGTTCCGGTGGATTCTAATGGATTCGTGGCGATTGAGGATGTTAAGAGAAATATTGACAGCAATACTGCCTTGGTGAGTGTTATGGCGGTGAATAATGAAATAGGATCAATCCAACCCATAATGGAGATAGGAAAGGCTGTCAAGGAATCGAACCCCAATACTGCGTTCCATGTGGATTGTGTGCAGGCTTTTGGCAAAATGGAAATTGACGTCAAAAAAATGAAAATAGATTTGCTTTCAGGCAGCGGGCACAAGTTCCATGGTCCTAAGGGGATAGGTTTTTTGTATAAAAGGAAAGGGATTAAAATCAGTCCATTGTTTTATGGTGGCAATCAAGAGTCGGGATTCAGGAGCGGAACCGAAAATGTGCCGGCAATAGCGGGAATGGGTGCTGCCGTTTGCGAGATGATGGAGTCAAAGGACACCAACCGCCGCAAAATGGAAAATTATAAAAGCAGGCTTATTGAAGGATTGAAAAAAAATATGACCGACTGCATGATTCTATCTGAAGGGGCGGGGTATTCCCCTAATATAGTCAATGTATGCTTCAAGGATGTGCGAGCTGAGGTTTTGCTGCATTCATTGGAAAACGACGGAATATTTGTTTCATCCGGTTCTGCCTGTTCCTCTAAAAAAAAGGGGAACAGCCATGTGCTTGAAGCTATAAGGGTGCCAAAAGAATATATAGGCGGCGCTGTAAGAATAAGCTTTACATGGGAGAACAATCTTGAAGAAATTGCATTTCTGATAAATAGCCTTAAAAAAAATGTAGAAGAGATACGCAAAATAATAAAAGGAAAGGGCAGATGACAAAATGGAGAATATAATTGCAATTAACTATGGAGAGGTAAGCCTTAAGGGAATGAACAAATCCATCTTCATCAGCCAGCTGATAAAGAACATGAAGTTTAAAATAAGAGATTTCGAAAAGGCTGTGGTTTCAAGAGACCAGGGGCGAATTTATGTAGAAGGATATAGTTCCGAAGAGGAAGAATCTATAATAGGGCTTTTGAAAGAGGTTTTCGGTATATATTCTATAATACCGGCTCTTAAGTTCGATGGAGGCATGGAAGAAATAGAGGATGTCGTGCTTAAGGCGGCAAGGGCCCACGTTGAGGAAACACCGGTAAAAAGCTTCAAGGTGGAGACGAAAAGGGTCAATAAGAAGTTTCCGATGAAATCCCCGGAAGTTTGCATGTCTCTTGGAGGATTGATACTTGAAAACATAGAGGGACTCGAGGTGGATGTCCATAATCCCGATATGATGGTTTTTGTCGAGATACGTTCATACAATCTGGTTTTTACTAAAAGAATATATGCTTTGGGAGGCCTTCCCTACAAAACGGGCGGGCGCGCGATGCTGCTCTTGTCCGGCGGAATCGACAGTCCTGTAGCGGGATGGATGACGGCTAAGCGGGGACTTGAAATTGAGGCTGTTCATTTCCACAGCTATCCATTTACCAGTGAAAGGGCAGAAGAAAAAGTCATGGATCTGGCAAGGCATCTTTGCCGGTATATAAACAGCATAGTTGTTCATAGCGTCAATTTATTGCCAATACAAAAGGCTATAAACGAAAACTGCAAGGCTGAGGAAATGACAATACTTTCAAGGCGTTTCATGATGAGAATAGCGGAAAAAATTGCAATGGAAAGAAATTGCCAGGCGTTGATTACAGGAGAAAGCCTCGGGCAGGTTGCCAGTCAAACGGTTGAAAGCATATCTGTGACAAACCAGTCTGTGGAATTGCCGGTTATCAGGCCTCTTATAGCCGCCGACAAGGTTGACATTATGGATATTGCGCAAAGGATTGGGACATTCGAAACATCGATACTTCCATTTGAAGATTGCTGTACGGTTTTTCTGCCGAAGAAGCCTCTTACTAAGCCTAAATTATTCAGAATGCTTGAATCAGAAAAGCACATTGAAACAGAAGAGCTCATCGAGAACGCCGTATCTGAAAAAACAACGAGAGAAATAACCATTAACTGAAGGGGGTTCTTCTATTGACGAAATTCGTGAACAGATGGATAGTCAACTCCATTTCCATATATGCAATAGCATGGCTATTTGAAGGGGTTGCGGTAAAGGGCTTTGTAACTGCTATGGTTGCCGCATTGCTGCTTAGTGTGTTGAACATTCTGATCAGACCTGTTTTGATTGTTTTGACGCTTCCCATCAACATAATGACACTTGGCATATTCACATTTATACTGAATGGTTTCATGCTGAAAGCTGTGGATTTTTTCGTGGGAGGATTCATTATAGACAGCTTTGCGACAGCTGTGTTGGCATCGATAATGCTTACTTTCCTTAACATGGCGATAACGGGAATGACAAAGCCTGAACGAAGGCGAAGATAGAAAACGAATGCTATAGAATATCAATTGAATACAAAAGGAAGATGCCGACAAATAATTGTCGGCATCCTTTTTTTCGCTTATTCGGTTTCTTTGCTTTCAGTTTCATCACTCTCGCCAATGTCTTCATCATCGACGGAAGTGTCTTCTTCTACAACAGGGACAATTTCAACCGGCGGTTCCGGAGGCATGAAGCCTTGGGGAGGAAGGAGCTGCCCTGTTGTCGGGTCCGGCGAATTTATCAAATTGGGATTGTTTTCAATGTATTCGTTTACACTCGGTTGAGGCGGTATTATTTGTCCGTTTGGCAGCATGAATGATCCGTCAAGCATCAGCAATACGTTCCCGGGGAGTTGAACTGTGCCGTCAGGCATCTGTATGGCTTCATCGGGAAGGTTGTCCATGTTGTATTGGTAAAGGTAACCGTATCCGTGGACATTGCAGTATTTTTGAGGTATTTCATAGATCCAGTCCCTTGGCACAAGCGCGTATTCATTCTTGTCCAAATGTTCGGATGGGATATAGGGGACAGCTCTTTTTACGAACACTCTGTTCTCGAGCGATGTTATGGGGCAATATCCCGTTGGAATCAGCCCGCTGTCGGCGCATACGGTCATTTGAACATGAACATCGTCATATTCCACAGGCTCGGTGCCTTCAGCGAAGTATTCGTTTCGCACCGTATTTCTGGTATCGAGGTAAGAAAGCTCGGTGGGCAGTTTGCCTGACTTTGTGTCTACTGCAACAGTTACTATTCCTTGCGGCTTTTCAAATGAGGTGTCAGGATAATCTTCATGTATTTTGCTCATGAAAGACTGCCATAGAATTGCGCTCGAGCGGCTTCCGCTGTCAAGCTCTACCTGAAGGTCGTTCCCTATCCATACGCTCGCAGAGTAATATGGAGTGTATCCTACAAACCATGCGTCGTAATTGTCGGTCGTTGTCCCGGTTTTGCCTGCCACAGGCATTTTGGAGTTGCTGGATTCAAATTTCGCTCTTGCTCCCGTACCGGCCGTTACGGCTTCATGAAGCATGTCGGTCATAAGGAAAGCGGTCTTTTCATCCACCACAAACTCTTTCCAGGGATCATTTTCGTAAATTATATTGCCGCTGTTGTCGGTTATTTTTGTAAAAGTCCTGGGCTTCACATATATCCCGCTGTTTCCAAGCGATCCGTATGCGGCAGCCATCTCGAGAGGTGAAATTCCTTCTGTCATTCCGCCAAGGGCGAGGGCTGAAAGGTTGATATCATTGTAGGCCCCGGATTCCCTTACTGTAGTAATTCCCATTTTTTTAAGATAGTCGACTGAATTTGCAAGTCCTACCTGTTCTTCTGTTTTAACCGCGACGACATTTTGAGACCAGACAATTGCTTCACGGATAGTCGAGAGACCCCAATATTTTTCCTTGTACCAGTTCTTGGGCCAGAGGGATCCGTCCGCTCCGTAGTGGGGAATATCGTCTATGACTGTTGCAGGAGTCATTCCCATATCTATTGCAGGTGTGTATACAGCCAATGGTTTAATAGAAGAACCCGGTTGCCTTGGATTAATTGCCCTGTTGAATATCTTCTGGCCGCTTATGTTTCGACCTCCCATCAAGGCTTTTATCGATCCGGTCGAATAGTCTATGACAACAGAAGCGGACTGTGGCTGAACTACACCCTTTGAGCTTATTGAGAAATTCTCTTTGTCTATAGTCAGGTTTTCCGAATCGTCGGTATTGAAAAAGGTTGGATTTGAATCAAGAAAATCCTTGTTCACAAGCAGATTTTTGGAATCGTCGAAACTTTTGCTTTCGGGCGGGATAGCCACCTTTTGCCCGTTGTATATCATTATCTCCGGAATCAGGTATTCGTCCGATTGGGGGATATATTGCTCTTTCGAAGTATCGGCCTTGTATGTGTCCTTTACCATTACCTGTATGCCGGCAATTTTTCCGTCTTCATACAAAGAAATGAAATTGAGACGTTTGTTTTTAAGCAGAACAAGATTTCCGCTTTCGTCATATCTGTAATCGGTTTTCGGAATCAAAAGATCGCCGCTCTTGTCTATCATGTTGTCGTAGCTGTACAAGACAATTTTGCTGCTGACAATTTTGTTTGTTTCCGAATTCCTCCTTATGACAAGTATATTTCCGTTTCTGTCTTTTGGATATACAAGTTTCGGAAAGTTTTCAGAATCTGCATAGACTTCTTCAAGAGTTTTTTGTATTCCCAAGTCGAGTGTCGAGTATATCTTAAGGCCTTGTGTGTATAGTATTTCCTGCGCCCTTTCCCTTGTTGTGTCTAATGATTCCTTTAGGGCTGTAATTACTTCATCCTTGAGAAGGTCTGAAAAATATGAAGAAATTTCGGAATTTGTGTTTTTACTTGGATTTAGGATGGTTTTAAGGTCGAGAGTCATGCCGTCTTGGTATTCCTCTTCGCTTATATAGCCTTCAAGTTTCATGAACCCTAAAACGCTATGATATCTTTCCATGCTGCCCTCATTAAAGATGGTTGTATATATTTCATCGTTTGAATCGATTACAAAATCATTATCGCCCACATCAGATTTCTTGATGACTTTTATTGGAGAATGGGTTGCTGGATGTTGTGTTATTCCGGCGATGAGAGCGGCCTCTGGTATGGTTAAGTCATCCGCATTCTTGCTAAAATATGTTTGTGATGCAGCGTTGACACCATATGCTCCACTGCCCAAGTAAATGGTATTGAGATAGGCTTCGAAGATTTGTTCTTTTCGCAGTTCTTTTTCAAGCTGCACTGCATAGTAGGCTTCCTTTATCTTCCGGGAGAGGGTGCGTGTGCTTTTTATCTCCTCCAGGTAGAGGTTTCTTGCGAGCTGCTGGGTTATTGTGCTTGTTCCGCTTATTCGGCCTCCGTTTGAGATGCCCTGAAGGACTGCCCCTACGAGCCTTTTGTAATTGAATCCATGATGATCGAAGAAGGTTCTGTCCTCGGTTGCTATAAAAGCGTTTTTGAGGTCTTCGTCTATGTCATCGTAGTCGACTATGGTACGAAGTCCGTCACTCTGGATTTTTTCGATAACCTGGCCGTTTTGGTCCAATATGAAAGAGTTCTCGTCAAGAATCTGGTTTATTCGTGAAGTATCTACCTTCTTTATGTTTTTAAGGCTTGCGGCTACCAGTCCGGCTGTCGCGCCTGCAGCTACGAATCCTGCAATCAGAATCACGACAAGCATTATCTTGAGAGCGCTCTTGAATCTGTTTTTCTTGTTTTTAGGTTTTGGTTTTTTATGGTCCATTTCATACCTCCGAAGGTTGTTTCTGTGATTATTATTGCATTCAAATGCTATAATATTATAACATAAGAAGGAAGACGATTGGCAATAATGAAAGAATTGTAACAAACATAGAATATGGGAGCGATAATGCTGATGGAGAATAAAGAAATGAAAGCACAAAAGGCAATGATAGTAGGGGTCGAAGGACCAGGCTTGACGGAATTGCCCATAGAGGAGTCCCTCAATGAACTTCAGGGCCTTTGCGAAGCCGCCGGGGCAGTAGTTATAGACAGAGTAACGCAGAAAAGGGAAAAGCCGGATCCCGCTTTTTTCATCGGCAAGGGAAAGGTAGATGAAATCCGCAGTTTTGCCGAAGGTCTGGAAGTGGACATAATCATTTTCAACAGTGAACTCACCGGATCACAAATAAGGAACCTCGAGGAGGCGACGGACAAGACGG
>DATFJE010000121.1:0-4344 GCA_035269385.1 Clostridia bacterium | reverse complement strand
CAACCACTAGGGAAACAGCGGCAATTGAACTTACTACAGCGGATATTATGCCTGTAACCCTTCCGACAGTTTCCATTTCGCTTTCTGCGCTGTATCCTCTGTATTTTTCTTGCCCGCTGTTTCTGTGCCTTCTCTCAATCATGTTTGTCATTCTGTCTAAAACAGACTGCACTTCAACATCCTGTTGCAAGTTCATATCGATTCCGTAAATCCGGTCGCCAATCCCGAAAATTTTCTCTGCCACGCTGATTGGTATATACACATATCTCGGGGGATCATCCAGTCCAAGATTGCTTATGAGGCCTTTCTTCTCCTCGAAAACACCAACCAACAACAGTGAAATGTTGCGGTTTCGCGTCCTTACTGTTATGCGTTCTCCCAAAACGTCCAATCGTCCGAAAAGTTCCATGGCCATTGAACTGTCAATGAGCGCAACTTCACGGGTAGCCTTTATGTCACTTTCAATAAAGTAACGACCTTTTATGATTTCGTTTTTTTCAATTTTATTGTATTGCTCGTTAACACCTGAAACATAGACATTCTCATTCTTGCGGTTCATTGAAATTTCACCGCTTGTAGTGTAGCGAGGCGAAATCGCAAATATTTCGTCCGAAAAAGTCCTGCTCAAGGCGTCGATGTCAGCACGATTCATGATGTCGCCGCTTTTGGGATTTTCGCTCCAATTCATCCCAAGATAAACCCTCGCAACTCCGAAGTTTTCAAATTCCTGCCCTATGGCTGTACGTCCTCCCTTTCCGAGAGTAAATACTGTTATGACAGAAGATATTCCAATTATTATTCCAAGCATCGTCAGTACCGATCTCATTTTATTGCTCCAGATCGCGCTTATTGCAACCCTTGCGCTTTCGAGTATGTTCACTCGGCAAAACCCCCTTCTTTATCGGTTTGGGGATCTTTCATGCAGTCTTCAATTATTCTTCCGTCACGAAAAGTCACTATACGCTTTGAATACTCTGCAATATTTTTCTCATGTGTGACAAGCAGTATGGTCACACCCTCTTCATTCAAAAGCTTGAATATTTCCATGATCTCTTCACCGGATTTTGAGTCGAGGTTCCCTGTTGGTTCGTCGGCCAATATTATCGATGGATTGTTCACGAGAGTCCTGGCAATTGCAACCCTTTGTCTCTGCCCGCCCGAAAGCTCATTTGGCTGATGCATTACCCTGTCAGAAAGATTGACCTTCTCGAGTGCCTTCATTGCCATTTGGATGCGTTTTTCACGCCTTATCCCGGAATATATCATCGGCAGCTCAACATTGTGCAATGCTGTCATGCGTGGCAAAAGATTGAAAGATTGAAACACAAACCCGATTTTCTTGTTTCGTATTCCTGCCAAAGCGTCGTCATCGAGACACGAAACATCCTCCCCGTCCAAAAAAAATTTTCCGCTTGTGGGTTTGTCCAGGCATCCCAAAATGTTCATCAGTGTGGACTTTCCCGATCCGGACGGTCCCATCACCGAAACGAATTCTCCTTTTGCGATCCTCAGGTTTATGTCTACCAGGGCATTGACTTCTATGTCTCCCATCGAATACACCTTGCTTAGACTTTGAATGCTTATCATTGTTTTTCTTCCTCTTCTATTTCCTTTATCCTTACGGCCATCCCGTCATTAAGGTTTTCTGTAGGATTCAAAACAAATTTCTCGTTTTCAGGATCAGAGCCGTCAAGGGGTATCAACTCCATCAAAAGGTCGCCTTCCATACCCGGCCTTATTGGCATTTCTATAAGGGAATTTTCATCTGAAATCATGTATACAACCTTTTCCCCGCCTTTTTTAGTATAAACAGCCTCATATGGAACAAGCAAAACATCGTCAAGACTTCCTGTCAAAATCTGAAGTTCCGCCGAAAAGTTGGGTTTGAACACATCGGTTTTCTCAGTTATTTCAACAACAACTTCAACCACCGTTTCGCTGCCTTGCCCGTTGTTTACAACCTTTGCATCCGGAGCAATAGATACGACCATCCCATCAAAGGCTTCTTCTCTCCCCTGTCCTCTTACCATAACCTTTTGACCTGTTTTTAACCCTGATATGTCATACTCGCTTATTTGAGTCAAAACTTCCAGCTCATCAAAATCCTGTATGGTGAAAAGCGGTTGATTCAGCGTTACAAACCCCCCCGCCTCAATTTGCATATTTGTTAGTGTTCCTTCAGATGGAGAAATAATTTTTGTTTTTTCAAGGTCTGCGCGAAGCTTTTCGAGGCGCAAAGTTTCAAGTTCGATCTGCTTGGACGAAACCTCTTCAATCTTTTCTACCTCATCCTTCAAATCAAGAAAAAGTCTTCGGGATTCTTCATATTGCGATTTGCTGACCGCTCCCTCGCTGTAAAGAACAGAATTCCTTTCAAAGGACTCTTCCGCCTCTTCATAGGCTCTTTCCACGGATGCCAATTCTGTGTTTTCCCTTCTTTTTGTCAAATCAAGATTCAATTCCGCCTCTTTTACCGCATAATAAATTTCATCTGTCTCCAGCGAGGCAACAACATCCCCCTCGGAAATAACGTCTCCATCCTTAAAATTGACTTCGGATATCCTTCCCGATATCTCGGCCAATACCGACGTGCTGTTTTTCGCCCTTATTGTGCCCGATGTGTATATATTTGATGAAAGAGTTCCCCTTTCTATCACCGATGTTTCCACAAGAGGAATTTCTGCAATTCTCTGTTTGGCTGTCTGATTTAAAATAATGCCAATAACAGGCACAAGAATCAGTATTCCAACAACTGCCCAGAATTTTTTGCCTCTCTTTTTTTTCACCACAGCAATCACCCCTGTCCAAATAGCAATTGTCAATATGCATCTTTATCTTTTATTTGTCCTTCGATCATTTGTTTTCCTTTTTTGCACTTGTCCCTAATCTTTTACTGCCAGCTGCTCACTGTTCTTGCTTTTATCTTTTGCTTTGCTTTTATCCTTTTGTTTTTAACGCTTTTTCTTTCCACTTTCCACTTTCCACTTTCCACTTACTACTTGCTACTGTTCTTCTTCCCTCTTCCACATTATTATCGCATCCTCATGGTTGTCGGGATAATAGCCAGGTCTTCTTCCTTCAACCACAAACCCCATTTTCTCATATAGTTTCCTTGCGGCGATGTTTCCCTCCCTCACTTCGAGAGTCAGGTTTCGCACGCCTTTTTTGAAAGCTTCTTCCATAAGACACTCTACAAGTCTTGTCCCAACACCTTCGCCTCGGGATGATTTTTGCACAGCAATATTTGTTATATGAGCCTCATCGAGAATAAACCACATTCCGCAATAACCTATTATTTGCCCTTCACCTTCCATCACCAAATATAACGAAAGAATGTTTCTCGATATTTCGGATTCATATGAATCGCGTGACCAGGGAACAGAAAAGGATTCCTTTTCTATTTCCATTACCCTGTCCAAGTCTTCAATTGTCATCCTGCGGATTCTAAGCTCCATAAGCCCTCATTTCTTCTTCATTCGTTCCTGATACTGTCTTTCCGCTTCTGCCTGCCTCAGATAGACCGGTCTCAATGTAAAAGCGTTCTCCAATTCTTTTTCCTCAATTTTTTTTATCGCCAGTCCCGCAACCGAAGCCGCCCTCGGGAAATTTGCCTGCGGCATTGCAACAATTCCCTTTTCGTTCAAAGCTTCTCTTATCTGGTCATTGAACTTGTCTGTATCCTGCCCCAAAAACAATACCTGGCAGTCCTTGTTTTTAAGCACGAAAAGAAGCTCATTGAAGTCATATGTGTCTTCCTTGAGCACTTCTACAAGCTCCATTCCTTCCCAACGAAAAATACCGCTATAGACCTGGTTGCGCCTTGCATCCATTATCGGGCATACAAGCATATCCGAATACATGGCATTGCAGGCCAAAGCCTTTAGACTCGAAACCGCAGCAATTGGTATGTCAAGAGCCTGAGCCAATCCCTTTGCAGTTGAAACGCCTATTCTTATACCTGTAAAAGATCCGGGCCCAACGCCTAGCGCCAAAGCATCTATCTCCTTGATCGAAGTTTCCGTCTTTTCAAGCAATTCATCTATCATGGGCATCAGTTTTTCCGAGTGGTTGAGTCTGGTGCTGACCGTCATCTCCCCTACAATTCTGTTTTCCTTCATTACAGCAACAGATGCGGCAATACCAGATGTTTCAAAAGCCAATATGTTCATGAGAACAACTCCTTTAAAATCTCTTCATGGCGTTTGCCCGATGCCGAGAAAACAAACTTTCTGCTGCTTTCATCTATCCGGGTAATCTCTATCCATATATGTTCTTCGGGCAGTAGGTCTCTCACTCTGTCTGCCCATTCGATAAGACAGATGCCATCCCCAAAGAAATATTCTT
>DATFJE010000120.1:0-4518 GCA_035269385.1 Clostridia bacterium | reverse complement strand
TCAGGCTTTCCGAGGCTCCTTGGATGGTCTGTCCATTAAAAGCAGCAACCTGACAAAAAAGAGCGGTCTGATTTGTAGAGGGAGTGGTGAAATATGTATGGGTGAAAACAATAGCTTTCCTTTGTCGTGGAGAGTTTTTTTGTCGTCAAAAAAAGATTAGGAGGATGTGTTATGGATAAAAGCAGCAATGTAAGAAAAATGGTTTTAACATCAATATTTTTGGCTTTTGCAATAGTGCTTCAACTCATAGGGAGGAACTTTGTCAACATAAATCCGCTTTTAATAGGCCCGCTTATTTCCACTGTGATTCTGCTTGCCACATATGTATGCGGTATCAGGCACGGAATCATAATAAGCATTCTTATTCCTGCGACGGCCGTTCCGTTGGGGGCGCTTG
Organism: Clostridia bacterium; assembly: GCA_035269385.1. Taxonomy (GTDB): domain Bacteria; phylum Bacillota; class Clostridia; order Peptostreptococcales; family BM714; genus BM714. The sequence continues at coordinate 4,121 of DATFJE010000120.1, read as the reverse complement.
CCGCTCCGCTGATTCCTTTTGTCCCCTTCATAGTCATAGGCAACATGCTTTTTTCGGCAGGCTTCGCGGCGTTTATGAACAGGGGCAAAGCAGGAATTTATCTTGGAGTGCTTGCGGGAACGCTTGTAAAGGTGATTTTTCTCAGCTTTTCTGCCACAAAGCTCATATTCATGTTTAATCTTGGAATACCAGAGGCCAGCGCCAAGATGATAGGCATGGCGTTTACGACTCCGCAGATTATTATATCTCTCCTTGGAGGGGCTGTTGCGGTAATAGCAATCGAGGTCATGAAAAAAAGCAAAATAGCCAGGGCTGTATAATCATATTTAGATGGAATAGGGGGAGAATAAATGGCAATAAAAAGCAGGGAAGAGGTGCTCGAGATTCTCGAGATGCCTGGAGATGAATTTGAAAAGACGGTAAAGAATGAGGCCAAGTCGATGCATAGGGAAGTCGGCGGTGACGCAATAAGTGTGACTGCGCTCTTTGGATACGACAACATATGCAAGAATCAATGCACCTATTGCGGAATGAGGGCAGGAAAATCCGACGTCAAGAGGTATAGGATAGGGCTGGGTGATGCCCTAAAGACAATTGATTCGGTGAAGGATCTGGGGCTAAAGCGGCTGTTTCTCATTTCGGGAGAGGACCCAAAGTATGATTTCAGAGACATAGTGTCGATGGTCGAGTATGGAAAAGAAAAGGGACTCTTCATGAGTCTTGCGGCCGGCGAGTTTGAGGACGAGCAGTATATAACCCTAATGGGCGCGGGACTGGATGAGTACGTGCTTAAGTTTGAGACATCCGACAGGGATATGTTTGAAAGGATAAAGCCATCTACGACATTTGACAATAGGATGAGGTGCATCGATGCAATAAGGGATACAGGAATGGCGCTTGGGTCAGGAAACATTGTGGGACTTCCGGGGCAAAGCCTGGGTCAAGTTGCTGACGACATAATGCTGATGAAGGAGCTTGGAATAAGCTGGGCGCCGATAATCCCCTACATGCCTGTTCCGGGGACTCCCTTGGCTGCAGAGGGCGGAAGAGGCAGCCTGGAGACTACCATGAAGGAGATAGCAATTCTCCGCCTCATGATGCCGGATGTTCACATAACGGCGCAGCAGCCGGGAGAGAATCCTAAAAACGGTCTGGCGGATGTTGAAGGCAACTTGGATGCACTTGCCAGCGGAGCCGACATGCTCTTTGTCGACATGCTGCCGTCTGCACTCCGCAAGGAATTCAACGTAATCAGCGATCGCATGATTGAGGGGATGGACAAGGTCAAAAATCTTTCCGACATCTCCGGCATGCCCATCTTATAGCACGAACCAAAAGACTAAAAAGGGACAGACATTTTTGTCTCCTTACAAATAATGGGAAGCAAGCTTTGCATCCTCTATGCGATGAATGCAATATCCGCGCGTGGGGGATGTTATTTTGTGGAAAAGAAGGCGCATATAATATATGATGTTAGTAATGAATTGATTTTATGCAATGTTGCTTTTGCTAATAAATATTGGCAACTTGGCATCGAATGCCTCATATATTAGAAATTGATTTTATGAAATGGAATTTTCGGAGGAATTGATTATGGTTCGATTCAATAGATACTACAATAAGGCATTTGCTGTGTCAATCATTGCGCTTATTGGAATAATTCTGTTCATGTACGGAATCGCCATAAACTCAGAGTTGGAGAAAATCGAAACGGCCGACGGGAAGATTAGACTGACGGAAAACATGATAGAGAACGGAAAAATGTATTCTACCGAAGAAGCTTGGCGGAAGCTGGGTGAAAACGAGATTGATTCGGATGCCAAAGAAGTGGTCTACAGCCTTCTTATTGAAAGTGAAGAGCCTGAGAGATTTGGAATTATGATAACCGACTTTTCGCCGGCTTACGAGTTGCGTGTAAACGGACGGCTCGCGGGCAAATCCGGATTGCTGCCGGAAACAGCGGGAAGCATTAAAGCAAGATACAAACAAGAAATCATAGGCATCAACATGAATGATTATGTAAAGGGAGACGAGGCCTACGAGATTGAGATTGAAGTTGAATCTATGGCGACGGAAACCATCAATCCACGGTTCGGGAACCTTGTGCTTGGCAAAGTGGAAACTCTTCACAAGAGCGTCAATACAATGGTTGGATTAAATCTGTTTGCCATGGGGGTGTTCTTGACCCTGTTTATTTTTAGCATTTTTCTTTACTTTGGAGGGAACAGGGAGACATATCTGATTTTCTTTGCCGTCACAAATCTCGTTTCTTTCATAAAGTCTCTTTTCAATTCCAATCCATCCCTGGCAGCCGGAATTATTGATATGGATTACATGTTGATGAGGCAGATTGACTTCTCTACTGCAATAATAAATACAGTATTGGTGCTGTTTCTCTATAATGCAATCTATCCTGGTTATTTAAGCAGGAAAACAATGAAAACAATGTCAGCAGCAAGCCTTTTGCTGATTGCCGGATCGCTATTTTTGAGCTACGGAGTGGTTATTAGGAGAATATGGCCTTTGTTCATATTGGTTTGGCTTGTGACGTTTACGTTTTGCATCTACATAAACATGAAAGCTGTTGTGGATGGAGGCAAGCATCCCCTGATGCTTCTTGCGGGGTTTATGTTTTATGCCGTAAGCTCTGTATTGGTCATACTGAATGTGGTCAAGGTTTTGCCAAATGGAATGATCTACATGTATTTTAATCCGGCGCAATACGGAAGCATGATATTTTTTATCGTTTTTTCTATAGTAATTGCAGAGATGTACGCGAAGCGGTTTAAGGAAACAGGTTTCTTGTACGATCAATTGGCTGACATAAACGAAAACCTGGAGAATATCATAGAGGACAAGACATCAAAGCTCAGGGCCCTTAACCAAAAGCTGAAGGTGCAGGCGGAAACCGACGGACTCACAGGGCTGATGAACCATAATACGGTAATAAAGGTACTGGGAAACGAGATTGAAAGAGCAAAGCGCTACGAAAGGGAAATGTCGATTCTAATGATGGATGTTGATCATTTCAGGAGAATAAACAGCTTATACGGACATATTGAAGGAGACAGGGTATTGGCCGGAATAAGCGAAACGCTGTCCTCATGCCTTCGACAAACGGATATCATAGGGCGTTACGGAGGAGAGGAGTTTCTCATAGTGCTTCCTGATACGCCGGCATCTGAAGCCGTTATAACGGCGGAGCGCCTAAGGAGAAAAGTTGAAGACGTCGATGTTGGGCTTAAAAACGAAAGGGTTACGATAAGCATAGGCGTGGCATGGCTAAGAGAGGATGACGACGCCCTCAAAATCATCGACCGCGCCGACAGCAGGCTCTACGAGTCCAAAAGGGCTGGCCGCAACAAGGTATCGTAAAAACTAAAAAGGGACAGACATTTTTGTGTCCAAAAAATAGTTGAAACCAGGCTCGCCTTGAAAAAGGGTGAGTCTTTTTCGTCAAGCACGGAAAAGGGGTTTTCTTCATCATCGGTGCAGCATTTTTACCCTGTGTCTTGTTGAACAATGAATATAAAAGAAATATAATTAATGTAATATATTGTGAGGAGAAATATATAATGGGAAAAACAAAGAACGAAAAAAGAATAGTTGTATTGGCTATCCTGTTTATTGTCGCAATTCTTATTTGTGCAGGGCTGTATTCTTATGGGGATATTGATGTTTCAACCTTCAATGACAATTGGTATATTGAAGACGGAAATGGAGGCAAAGAATTCATATCGATACCGGGTGCGATTGAAGGGAAACATGTACTTGAACCTTTTGCCATAAAAAAAGACATATCAGAGAACGACGGCGCTGTCATGTTTGTCTTGGAATATGCCAGTCTGACTGCAAAAATTGACGACAAGGAAGTCGGCGAATGGGGTTTTGACAATGGAATGTTCGCCATGCCCGGACGCAGACTTATAACAATTGATTTGGACAGTCATGATGGGGAAACACTGGAGCTTGAACTTGTCAAATACACGAATAATTTTTTGGGGTCTTTTTATCTTGGCAGCACATCAAACCTGGTACTTTATTCTGTCCGCAGTTCCTTGATGCTGTTTATTCTCGGGATGATTCTTGTCATGCTTGGTTTATTTCTGCTTATAATATAT
>DATFJE010000119.1:0-3447 GCA_035269385.1 Clostridia bacterium | reverse complement strand
GGCAATAATAATGGCTTCTGCTCCTGAAACCGTTCCAAGTGTTGCTCTTGCCGGAATAGCAATGGCCATTCTCGCATTCTTCCAAAATCTTGGAGGATTTATAGGTCCTGCCGTCTACGGCAACATCCTGGCAAGCCAGGGTTGGGCCACAACCGGAATTTTCCTTATACCGCTGGGTATTCTGGCCCTAATATTCGGGGCTCAGGTAAAAATAAAATAGTCAAATACCCCCTTATCAGCGGGCGTAACTTTAGGGTTGCGTCCGCATCTTTTCCAATTCTTTGCATTGAAAAGGCATATGAAATATAATGGGTAACAGGAGACTTGAACTACAGAGGTGGAGAGCATATGAAAAAAAATGTTAAAATCAGCTTTCTTGAATATCTGGGTTTCGAAGAAAGCAAGGAATTGAATGACAAATGGCTGCAAACGACCAGGATGTTTGGCATAAAAAACTCGGATTTGAAAAAAGCAATGGATGAAATGCTGCCCAAATACTGGAAAATGGAAACCCCGGGCGTCAAGGACATGCTTAGAGCCTATATGCTTGAGTTGATGGACCTGACGCGCGTTGGAGAAGACAATTCCGAACCGGTAAAATCAGTATATGGAGTTGTGCCATCCATAGCAACAAGCTACTATGCATTGAGAAATGCCGCTGGTCAATCTTCATATGTGGGATATCCGTATCTTATAATATCAACGGTTTTCTCTTCTGTTCTCTTCAAGACAAATCCATTCATAGGACAGGCGGAAAACGATGCCGGAATAAGCTATGGATGCAAGCATTGCGGACTCAACAAGACTCGCATAGGACTAAACTGCAAATCTGTAATACGCAATCCTGATGTTGTTTGGAGCTGGGGGCATACATGTGACGAGGCTCCCAAAACAGACGAATTCATAAAATCCAACTGCAACAAGGATTGGAGATATATAGTTACTCGTTTGCCGCATGACACGCACTTTGGGGAAAAGGACGATGAAATTGCAGACAGGGTGGAATACGTTGCGGCTTCCATAAAAGACGGGATAGCTGAAATAGGAAAGATTATTGGAGTCAATGTAAAAGAAGAGCATATTTGGCAAGCCATAAAACAAGAAAGAGACTTCATGGAAAAAATAGACCGATTGAACAGTCTCGTATCCATGGTTGGAAAGGCTGACATAACAGGCAATGAGCTCTCCCTTGTTTCTCAACCCATCCACATACCCTTCAGTACAGGTCTTGAAAACATTGAATCGTCAGTTGACAAAATGATTGGTCATCTTGAATCTGTTTGCAAAAACGGGGAAGAGGGGGAAAAAAGGCCCAAGGTCGGTTGCTATTTTGTTCCATTCAGTGTTCCGTGGGTTGCAAAAATGTTTGAAGACAAGGGCGTGGATTTGGTTTTCAGCACAACACTTAGCATGACCGACAAGCAGATGGAAGATATGAACATAGATAATCCATATAAGCAGATTGCCATGGATTGGCTTAAGATGCCGCTTGCTGTAAACGGACTAAACGAAGCGGATATGATATGTCAAAAGATCCGAAGGTATAAACCGGATGCAATGGTCTTTGGACTTTTCAGCTTTGACAGATGGCTGGGAGCTCATCAAAAGCTTATGGTCAATATGGTTGAAAAAGAAACCGGAGTGCCCCACTTTTATATCGAAGGGGATATTTGGGATGAAAAAAACTTCAACAGTTCAAATCTGGAAACAAGGATAGACAGCTTGTGCGATTTTTTAAAGATGAATAAAATCATTTCGGAGATAGTAATAAAATAAATTGGGGAAAGAATTGTTATGGGTAGAAGCAGACTTATAAAAGATAAATGGCAGATTGTAGAAACGGCTTTCAATCTAATTGAAGCCGAGGGTCTGGATAATTTATCAGCAAGGAAACTTGCAAAGAATTTGGGGATATCAACAATGACTCTCTACAACTATGTGCCTAATATGGCTGCAATAGAAAAAGAAGTTGTTCTCATGGGTTTCAACAAACTCTATCGACGAATACTCGGCGAAGTCGAAAAAAGAAGGGGAGAGCTTGGGGAAAACGGTATTCGCTCCTTCTGCAGGATAAGCGCATGGGAAAAAATCGAATTTGCCGAAAATTACAGTGAAATATATACACTGATGTTCGATCCTAAAAGGTCGGGGCTTAAAAAAGACCTTGAGCTTATGCCTTTCTATAACTACTACAACAAAATTTCGATGGTTTTGAATGCTGACGACAAAAGAAGAGAGTCAATTTCAAAATCCATAAGTCTTTTTGATTATATAATAAACGGCATAATCATTGAACGCTCAAAAGAGAGGGAAAAGACTTGTAAGGAAGAAACAAACAAATTGATAGACTATGCATTGGAGTGTTTGTTTTAATTTAAAAAGAGTTTTGAATTTTGCCGCGATGGGATAACCCTCGCGGGTTTTTATTGCATGGTTTTAAAAAAGGATTCTTTCGGATATAATTGGATTATGCGGTGCATAATTACAAATGGGCGGGAGGAGAAAAGCAATGAGACAAATTTCAATAATACAAGGAAAGCTTTCAAAGGAAAGCCTGCCGGAATTTCTTTCGGTTGAGGCGACGGCCCCGGCAAGAGAATTTCACAAAACGCTTTCAGAGTACAGCGAGACGCCTTTGGCAAACCTTAAAAACCTTGCAAAAGAGCTCGGCGTGAAGGGAATCTATGTCAAGGACGAGTCCAAACGTTTCGGGCTGAATGCATTCAAGGCTCTGGGCGCTTCATATGCCATATCAAAGATAGCGGAAAACGAGCAAGATCCTTCAAAAGCCGTATATGTTACGGCCACCGACGGAAACCACGGTCGTGGAGTCGCATGGGCTGCCAACAGGCTGGGCGCGAGGGCCGAGGTTTATATGCCGATAGGTTCAAAGGAATGCAGGGCCGAGGCCATTCGTGCAATCGGAGATTCCAAGGTAGAGATAACCGACATGAACTATGACGATGCGGTTCGCTTCGCATCGAACTACGCTAAAGAAAACGGATACCATTTCGTCCAGGACACCGGCAGTAGGGACTATGAGGAAATACCCAACTACATAACCCAGGGTTATTCCACAATGGCGTTCGAGGCTGCAAAACAGCTTGAAGGCTATGGAGTCGACAAGCCTACCCACATGTTGCTCCAGGCCGGAGTCGGCTCCATGGCCGGCGGAGTTCTCGGCTTTCTTGCCCACTACTATAAGAAAAATCCCCCAATTACTATAGTTGCCGAGCCCTGGCAAGTGGCCTGCATATACGAATCCATAAAGAGCGATAAAGAAGGCCCGACCAATGTAGGGGGCTTTCCAAAGACCATAATGGCAGGGCTAAACTGTGGAGAGCCCAATCCCTTCACATGGCCCGTACTCAGGGACTTCGCGTCCTTTGCCGCTAAATGCGGGGACGATGTCACGCGAATCGGAATGAGGAACCTTGCCCATCCGCT
>DATFJE010000118.1:0-3643 GCA_035269385.1 Clostridia bacterium | reverse complement strand
AAAGTCGATGGACCTGCCTGACGGCGAGAATATGTCGGTGTCGTCGTCGATATATACGTAGGTATACTCGATGGAATTATCCTTGATGTACCTGATTTTCAGTTTTTCCGAGCTGGAATAGATGTTGTAGACGGAACCGTCTATTTTTTCAAGAACCTCGTAGCTGTCGGCCTGAACTTCCGTAACCATTCCGCCCTCGATAATCAGGTCCACGCTATAGTTGAGCCTGAGGTCGTATATGCTTTCGTCACTGCCCCCTATTTCTATGTCCGCCTCGTCCGCCACATCGTATGTCATTTCCTCGTTGTCGTCGGTCATTATTGTTATCTGGGGCCTTGACGCAATGAGTATGGACCTTATTATTCCGCTTTCATCCGTCTCGTTGCTGCTTGCAACTATAAGAACCACCTTTTCGTACTCCGTGGTCACAACGACGAAGTCGCCGTCGTATAGATTGGAAACGGACCTGTCGCTTCCGTTCTTCTCCACATCGTAGGAATCGTCGAGGGTAAGCTCCACAGAGTCTCCGTCAAGCTCCTCTATGACTATGGTGTCCTCGTCTTCGCCTTCCTTGTATTCCCTAAAGACGCCTTCGTATTCGCGGCTCATGCCGAAGCCCTCTATTTTTGTCATTTCGTCCCCGACAAGCGTGTAATTCAAGAAATCTCCTCTCTCAAACGCCGATAGGACTGCGGGTTTATCTTCTTTAAGTATAGTAGCTGCGGGCTTGGTGGCGTATGTGAATTTTTCCCCGTCCATATCCTTAATCGTCACCAGATAGTAGTCCTCTATCGGAGTATATGTGTAGAATGTCGCGTCATATTCATCAAAAGAGCTTTCCGCAATATCCTCGTCTATTACGGTCAACTCAACCAATTCTTCCCTTACAAAGCCTAATCTTACAACCATTTCTAGCTCAAGGTCGTCTATGTCGCCCTCGTCACCGTCGATTGTTATGTCTACATCCGTGAGGTTGTAGATGGACAAGTCGTCTTCGTCGTCGCCTTTCTGAACGACAATGCGGTTTGTGTCCCCTATTATGTTGGTTATGGTTCCAGTTACGCCCTCGGCATCTATAGCCACGTCAGCCTCGTCCCTTAGTAGATCAAGCGAAACCGAAAGCATCTTGGCCATGGCCGCGCGCGTTATTGGAGAAGACGGGTTAAAATAACCAAGGTCGTCCCCGCTTATTATGTCATGCCCGCTTAGAAGGTACACATAAGGCCTTGCCGCAGCCACTATTGAAGAAGCATCCTTGAAGTTCAGCGAATAAAGTACATTTAAGTCTTCCTCCAGGTATATGTTCATTGTCTTTCCAAGAAAAACAGCCACCTCGAAGCGCCTTGCATTTGTGTATGTGTCGCCTATGTGGAAATTGTCAAGGTCGGCAGCTGTTATTATATCGTTTTCGAGGCAATAAGCAACAGCCCCATACATGTCCGGCCAGTTGGGCACCCCCTTTGACACTATGGTGGTCATGTGCCTGCTTATGTTTACAGTCTGCTCAGAAGTCGTCACTAGGTCCGCGGCCTTTACTGTCCTGTAAATCATAAGGATGGACGCGTACTTGCTTATGTTATCGTTTGGTCTGAAGCTTCCGTCCTCGTAGCCGGTTACTATTCCCTCGTCCACCATGTTTTCTATGTAGGTCTCAGCCCACGGGGCATCGCCAATGTCCGAAAAATCTGCAAATGCGCCAATAGGCATCAGCATCACCGCAAAAGCTACAACCATCACAATCAATTTTTTGTTTTTTATCAATTATATCATTCCCCTTTCTTATGTTTTAAAATCCCTCTTGTTCATAATTCTACCCCAAAGCTCTTAATCCTTCCTTTATAGCGATTACAATCTTGTAATAAAAACAAAACAGGCGAATAATCGCCTGTTTATTTCAACTCCAAGAATTCTTCTATCTGATTCTTAAGATCCGTCTGTTTTTCGATTCGGGTTTTGCCTTCCAATGCTTCATCGTTGTATTCCTGCCACAATCTGAGCAGGTCTTCATAAACCTTGCTGAAGCGATAAGTCTCTCCCTTTAAAGCCTCCGGAAGACGCTTGGAAAGTTCTTCGGGTCTGGATTCGCTAAGCTTTGCAATCCAAGAGGCGCTGAATTCCTTCCATTCCTCTTTGCTAAGTAGAGATACCGAATTGTGTTTTTCTTCAAGCTCTTTATAAATATCCACAAGGCTATTGCCGTATTCCTCAAAGTGTCCTGTCGCCTCTGCTGTTGAAACCTGAGGCATTATTTTGAAATAGTATCTCGAAAACCCGAATGCAACGGCAACCATCACCAGTATCAAAAGGGATATTATTAAGTATCTTTTTTCCATAACGACTTCCTCTCAGTGATTTTTGCGACAATCCTATTATATAATACGATGCGACTTATTTCAACAGCCAATTAAAGCTTTACTAAAAAGCAACTGCATTTCTGCCCACCGAGATGGAATCCTCAAATTTTGAAAAAGCCATCCTGTAGTCGAGAATTGTTTGCGACAAACCGAGCCGAGCCTGTATATATGCGTTTTGCGCCTGGGAAACATCGGTCAGTATGCTGAGTCCGGCATCATAGGTTAGACGGGCAATCCTAAGGGCTTCCTTAGTAAGTTCAACGGATTTTTCTCCGGTTGAAACATTCCTCTCCGCCTCTATGACATCGAGGTAATTGCCGCGCACTTCCATTTCAACAGCATCCAAAGCGCTTTCATATGCTTCCATCGCTTTTTCATAGTCGATTTGGGCGTTCTTGTACTGGTCTGTATTGTCCGTGTACTGGCGTTGCTTTATTGCTCTGTTCAATTCATTGTACCTGAGCTGGAATGCGGCGCCGAGTATTTCCTTTCGGTTTTTTGTGGCCATTTCAATTGCTTCGTCAATCCCGGGCAAAGTTCCGCCTTCAAAGGAAACAGAATCAGTAAGCAAGACATCTTCCATCAGTTGGTATCCAAGCTTGCTGTTAAAAAGCATTCGATTCTTGTCATAAAGGTGCTTGGCTGAAAGCAGATCGTTGTCTGCCTGTATCATTGCCAGTTCGGACTGAAGAACCACCTGCTTGTTCACAAGTCCAAGCTCGTATTTCTTTTGAGTCTGCTTGTAGATTTCCGCCGCGATTGCCAGATTTTCCTTCTGTATGTCATAATTCTCATTCAATTGGCGGCTTCCGTAGTAGAGCTGCTCTATGTTGGCATCCACTCCGTTCCTTGTGGCTTCAAGCTCCTTTTGAGCGCTTTCCCAGGCGTACTCGTTGGCGATTTCAACCATTATATATTGGTCCTGGTCTTTGTCGTAGACTGCCGTCAGTTTTTTTAAATCCCGTTTGCCCTTGTCGTAGTCCACTTCCGCCTGCTCGTAGTCCAATAGGGCAGAGGACAAGGTGGCATTTTGACTCGCGGCCTTTTCAAAAGCCTGCTCAAGGGTCAATGTTTCACCCTTGGGTTCAAAAACAAATCCATATATTTCCTGACCGTATGCAAGTATCGCTGTTGAAAAAAGCAAAACCGCTAGCGCGACCGTTAATTTCTTTTTCATAGTATTCCCTCCCAATCATTCCAAATACCCATGATTCACTTTCTTTATTTTACCCTTCCGCCGTAAAGAAGTCAATGGAAGGGGGCGCCGTATGAAACAAATGAGTTAAAGA
>DATFJE010000117.1:0-7640 GCA_035269385.1 Clostridia bacterium | reverse complement strand
CACAAATTACTCGGGGGTGGGACCCCAGGAGATTGAATCCCTGGTGACAGTACCGGTAGAGGAGTCGATGGCGACCGTAAACAATGTCGACAGAATAAGTTCAAGTTCCAGTGAAGGGAGCTCGGTTGTAGTTTTGGAGTTTGATTATGGCGCCGATATGGATGAGGGGACAATGCAGATGAGGGAAAAGCTTGACTTGATCAGAGATTTTCTGCCTTCTGACGCGAGCAGCCCGTTTGTGTTCAAAATCGATCCAAATGCAATGCCGATAATTATTTCCGGACTAAGCAGCGACAGGGGAATAGGAGAAATACAGGACATAGCTGAAAACAAACTCAAGAGCCGTCTTGAGAGGATTGAAGGAGTTGCATCAGTCGATATATCGGGCGGGTACGAGGACATGGTCAGGGTTCTGGTAAATCCTTTGGAACTTGACAAATACGGATTGAGCATGACGGGACTTTCCAACAGCCTGAAAATGGAGAACCTCAATCTTCCCGGAGGGTCGGTTAAAAAAGGTGATAAAAACTTGCTGGTGCGTTCGATTGGTGAGTTCGAGTCCGTAAAGGAAATTTCTGACATCCCGATTGTTTTAGCAAATGGAGGCAAAATTCAATTAAGTGATGTAGCCGAAGTGTCACTGATTCCAAAAGAAATAACAAGAATAAATGAGCTTGACGGCAAGCAAAGCGTAAGTATAAATATATTCAAACAATCAGGTTACAATACTGTTGATGTTGCAGATAAAGTCAATGCCGAACTTGCGAAGCTTGAAAAAGAAGTGGAAGGCGTCCAAATAGAAAATGTCTTCGACCAATCGACATATATAAAGAAATCCATACAAAATGTATCAAAGAGTGGTCTTATTGGAGGGGCTCTTGCAATATTGGTGCTTTACCTTTTCCTCAGAAATATAAGGTCGACATTCATAATAGGAATATCAATACCTGTTTCAATAATTGCAACATTCTCCCTGATCTTCTTTTCGGGAATAACCTTGAACCTGATGACACTTGGAGGACTGGCACTTGGGATGGGGATGCTTGTTGACAACTCAATAGTCGTTTTGGAAAATATTTATCGGTTCAGGCAGGAGGGATACTCAAGAATAGAGGCCGCAAAAGAAGGAGCCGGCGAAGTAGGGATGGCTGTAATAGCATCGACATTGACAACAGTCGCCGTATTCCTGCCCATAGTGTTTGTTGAAGGTATAACATCCATTATTTTTAGGGAATTGGCTCTTACAATAACTTTTGCATTGCTCAGTTCTTTGGTAATCGCTTTGACGGTTGTGCCTATGCTGTCATCAAAGATACTTAGGGTTAAATGTTCTGAAAAAAGAAAAGTAAAGAGCAGGACAAGGATTTTTAAAATTTTCGACAATACCTTTTCGGCTGTCGAGGAGAAATACAAGATACTTCTTAGAAAAGCAATTGAGCACAAACTTTTAACGATTGCTGTTGCTCTGATTATTTTCGTAAGCTCTATTTTTGCTGTAACTCAAGTAGGAGCGGAATTTCTGCCAAGCACAGACGAGGGTAGAATAAGCATAGATATTGAACTTCCGACCGGAGCAAATCTTGAAAAAACCAGAGATTATGTTGATGAAATTGAAAAACTTATAAATGATATTCCCGAAATAGATACGGTATTCGCTTCAATTGGGGGAGGCAACTCATTCATTTCCAGCGGAAACCAGAGTAATGTTGCATCGCTTGATTTGGCGCTTGTCAGTCTCGCGGAAAGAGAAAGAAGCAGCAAGTATGTTGCTGACGATATAAGAAAAAGGCTTTCAGACATTGCAGGAGCGGATATCCAAGTACAGGCGGTTTCAAATCAAACAGGAGGTCCCGGAATGGGATCAACACCCGTTAGCATCAGGATTCAAGGTGATGAACTGGATGTCCTAAAGGGTATTTCACAGGATTTTATCGACATATTGAATTCTGTCCAGGGGACGAGAGAAGTTTCATCAAGCTTTGATGAAGGACTTCCGGAAATACAGGTCAAGATAAAACGGGATATTGCTTCCCAATATGGTATTTCATCTTACCAGATAGCGCAGACGGTAAGAGACAATTTGTCAGGAATAAGCTCGACCAAATATAAAGTTGGCGGAAATGAAATAGATGTAATGGTGGAAGCTGTTGATTATTTGAAGGACGATATAAACAATTTCAGGTATTTGCAAATAAAAAGTCCTATGGGTGTAAGTGTTCCACTCGAGCTAATTGCTGACATTTATGAAACTAAGGGACCTGTGAGCATCAGCAGGATTGGACAGGTGAGAACGGTCACCGTTTCTTCGGATATAATCGGAAGGGATGTGGCGAGCATTGTTTCGGATATCGAAGCGCAAACAGACAATTACTACCTTGAAGACGGATACAGCTTTGAAATTGGGGGAGAGAACGAGGATTTGGTTGAATCGTTCAAGAGCCTGTTTTTGGCACTCATATTGGCTGTGTTCCTGGTGTATATGATTCTTGCGTCTCAGTTCGAGTCTCTCCTTTATCCTTTCATAATAATGTTTACGGTTCCGCTTGCATTTTCCGGAGGAGCTTTTGGATTGTTTCTTACGGGTCGAACCCTAAGCGTGCCGTCTGTAATCGGAATTCTTATGTTGGCCGGAATAGTGGTTAACAATGCCATAGTCCTCATAGATTATGTAAATATACTGAGACGGAAGGGACATGATGTTATTGAAGCAATTCTAATGGCAGGACCCACACGGCTGAGGCCAATACTCATGACGTCATTGACAACCATATTGGCGCTGATGCCTATAGCATTGGGGACAGGCGAAGGGGCGGAGATACAATCTCCTTTGGCAACGGTTGTAATAGGGGGATTGCTTCTTTCAACGCTTTTGACTCTTGTTCTTATTCCGGTAATGTATCTTGTAATGGACAGTCTTTCAACAAAAATAAAAAAATGGGTAAAAAGGAATAAACACAAGGAGGAGCCTTGTGGTGAATAAGAACGGAAAGAGTGAAATGATTCTGGAAGCGGCATTGAATGCTTTTTCAAAAAAAGGGTATCATGATACGAGAATGGAAAACATTGCAAAAGATGCCGGTGTAGGCAAAGGAACGCTTTACGAATATTTCTCCAACAAGGAAGAATTGTTCAAGGAATCACTTGAATATGCCATAAATATTTATTTGGAAAAAATAAACATGGCGGTCCAAGAAGGAAAGAGCGTAGAAGAAAAAATTATTGGAATATTGAAATTCGAGTGCGGCACAAAAAAGAAATACGATAATTTTGCATTCACTTTCATGCGAGAATCTGCCAATATAGAGATGGATTTCAAGAAATCCATCTACAGGATAAGGGAAATAAAGATACAACTTTACAGTAAAATAATCAGCAATGCGGTGGATGAAGGCATCTATCGCGATGATTTGGATGTTGATTTGGCGGCTTCTATTTTATTGGGGGCATTGAACCAGGTACAATTCAAGAATTTTTACCATGGCCTGAACGATTTTTCTATTGACGATACGAAAAACACTTTAAAAATACTAAACCATGGATTTAAAAAGAAGCAGTTTTCATAAATGCTTCTTTTTTTTACCTTCTGCATAATATATTATTAAATAGGGTGGTTGTTATGTTGATTGGAAGTTGCCTTTTGGATATTAGGCTTCAAGGTGTTAAGACGTTAAAAAATAAAAGAAGCATTATAAAGAAACTGATCAATGGAATCAGAAAAAATTTCAATGTCTCAATTGCGGAAGTAGGAAAACAGGATATTACAGACAGGTCGGAAATAGGATTTTCGGTTGTTTCTACCGAGAGAAGCCATGTGGACAGTCAAATTGACAATATCATAAACAATATGGAGTATTACGGAAAGTATGATATTGAAATAATTTATTTTGAAAAGGAAATATACTGATGGTGGAAAAATTATTTGAAGAGATGGATTCTAATGGAATCAGAAAAGTCATTGAAATATTAAGAAATGTTTACAGAGATGCAAAACCCGGATTGAATTACAAAAATTCGTTCGAGTTGTTGATTTCAACAATTCTTTCGGCACAGTGTACCGATGTGAGGGTAAACAAAGTTACTGATTCTCTTTTTAAAAAAGCGGGTACACCTCAGGAAATTTTGTTGATGAGTGAAGCTGAATTGTCTGATATAATCAAAAGTTGCGGCCTGTACCGAATGAAATCAAAAAATATTTTGAATACCTGTAAGCTGCTTATTTTAAATTATTCTGGGAATGTGCCAAAAACCCGCGACGAACTGATGAAATTGCCGGGAGTCGGAAGAAAAACTGCAAATGTGGTTTTGAGTCATGCCTTTGGGAAACCGGCTATTGCAGTTGACACGCATGTTCAAAGAGTTTCAAACCGAATAGGATTGGCTGCTTCCGAAAATCCACAAAAGACTGAGATGCAGCTTATGGAAAAAATCGAAGAAAAAGATTGGGGGGACGCTCATTTATGGCTTATAAATCACGGAAGGAAGATTTGCACTGCAAGGAAGCCAAAGTGTGATGTATGCCCTATAAATAAAGAATGTCGTTATTTCAATAATCAGTTGAATGGAAAGTAGCTTGAATATATAATAGGGGTTGCGTGTGGATGATTATTTTGCAACCGGAGGTAATAATGATTTTAAAAGCAATAATACTGGGCATAATAGAGGGATTGACAGAATTTTTACCAATATCTTCAACAGGACACTTGATTATAGCCAACAGATTTCTTGATTTCGAAGGACCTTTTGCAAATACCTTCGCCGTTGTGATTCAAGTTGGTGCCATATTCGCGGTTGTTCTTTACTTCAGGCAAAAACTGCTTCCGGATTTTCGGAACAAAGAAGATTTCAACCGGAAGATGAGGCTATGGTCAAAAGTGTTTACAGGGGTTATACCAGCGGTGATTCTGGGGGTTATTTTTGAGGAGATGATTGATAAATACCTGTTCAATACGACTACTGTAGCTTTTGCTTTGATTTCAGGGGCATTTTTGCTTCTTTTCTTTGAAAATAGAGATCATGTTGTTAAAGTTGAAGATGAAAATGAATTGACTTATTCGCAGGCATTCATTGTCGGAATTGTCCAATGCCTGGCATTGATTCCGGGGATGTCAAGGTCTGCATCAACAATAATAGGAGGATTGGGGATTGGTTTTGGTAGAAAGCTTGCGGCGGAATTTTCGTTTTTCCTTGCTGTTCCAACTTTATTCGGGGCGTCTTTTTATAAGATGGCAAAAGGCGGCTTGAATATAAACGGCGGGCAATGGGGAGTACTTGCCGTAGGGACATTCGTATCCTTTATTGTCGCATATGTTGTAATTGCGGCGTTCATGAATTATATAAAGAAACACAGCTTCAATTTGTTTGCATATTATAGAATTGTTTTAGGGGTATTGGTTTTATACATTTTCAAATGATCTTAGGAGGAAAAGATGGAAATAATTATTGGACTAATCGGGGGTCTGGGGCTTTTTCTGTATGGAATGAATGTCATGGGTACAGGATTGGAAAAAACAGCCGGCGACAGAATGAAAAAAATCATAGAGATATTAACGAACAACAAATTCATGGCTGTTTTGGTAGGTGCGTTTGTTACTGCAATAGTGCAAAGTTCAAGTGCAACTACCGTTATGGTGGTCGGTTTTGTGAATGCAGGAATAATGAGTTTAACTCAAGCCGTCGGAATTATTATGGGAGCAAACATAGGTACGACGATAACGGCTCAAATTGTTTCCATTGATTTATCTTACATCGCTCCGCTTGCGATAGGAATAGGCGTAATAATATGGACTTTTGCAAAAGACAGAAGAATAAAAAATATTGCCGAGATACTTATCGGATTCGGGATACTTTTCATAGGAATGGATTTCATGAAGGATGCGGTAAAACCACTTAGAGATTATGAGGGATTCAGAAATTTGTTGTTGAGTTTTGGAGACAAGAACTTATTAAGTATTGTTATGGCAATATTCACTGGTTTTGCCATAACGGCAATAGTTCAAAGTTCAAGTGCCACTACGGGTATTCTGATTGCCTTGGCAAGCGAAGGTCTTTTGCCCATAGAGTCGGCTTTTCCGATTTTGCTGGGTACAAATATCGGCACATGCGTAACTGCGATGCTTTCGAGTGTGGGGGCCAATAAAACAGCAAAAAGAGCGGCACTTGTACATCTGATGTTCAATGTTATAGGAACGGCCGTTTTCGTGATTTTCTTCACTGGACCCACAGTAGAGGCAGTAGTGAAAATATCACCCGGAAATTCAGCCAGGCAATTGGCTAATGCGCATACATTTTTCAATATAACTAATACTGTTATGTTATTGCCTTTTTCCGCTTTGTTGGTCAATATGGCCCAGAAAATCATACCTTACCATGCGGATGAAGAAAAAGAGATTGAAGGAATCAAATATCTTGACGACCGTATTCTCGAAACGCCTTCAATCGCTCTTATACAGGTCATAAAAGAAGTCCTTCATATGGGCAACCTTACCAGATATTCATATGAAAACGCCATTGACTCATTGATAACCCAAAACACAAAAAGCATCAATAACACTTTAAGGATAGAGAAAAAGATAAACGAGATGGAACGTCGAATATCGGCTTATCTTGTAAAGCTTTCGAACCGAGAAGTTTCGAATATTCAACGTGAAATAATAACAGGACTTTTCAATACAATAAACGATATAGAAAGAATTGGCGATCATGCGGAAAACATAGCGGAACTGGCTGAAGTATGCATTGAAAACCGATTGATTTTTTCTGATGACGCAAAACGAGAATTGCAATTTATGTCTGACAGGGTGATGAAATCATATAAGCAGTCCATGACAGCCATGAAAACGGGAGAAATGGATTTGGCCGAAAGAGTAATCCAAAGAGAAGATGAAATAGACCGTATGGAAAAAGATCTTAGAAAGAGCCATATAGACAGATTGAATCAAGGCATGTGCGTTACAAGCGCAGGTGTCATATTTCTTGATGCTATAAGCAATCTGGAAAGAATGGGTGATCATGCATCGAATATTGCGTGGTCGGTAATAGATGCGGGAAGGCTTCACTACTTTAAAAGGGCATAGGAAAAAGAAGGGATCATTAATGAATATTGTTTTATATCAGCCGGACATTCCACAAAACACGGGAAATATTGCTAGAACTTGCGCTGTTACAGGGAACAAGCTTCATATAATAAAGCCTTGCGGCTTTAATTTGGATGACAAGTCGGTTAAAAGGGCCGGCTTGGACTATTGGCCTCTTTTGGAAAAAGAAATACATCAATCCCTCGATGATTTTCTTCATAAGTATGGAAACAGAAAAATCTGTTTGATAACCACTAAGGGCGACAAGAACTATGATGAAATACCCTTTGAACCGGAAACATTCATTTTGTTTGGACGGGAGACATCGGGCTTGCCGGAAAAGATTCATGAAATATATTCAAAAAGTCGTTACAGAATTCCAATGAATGCGGTGGAAGGAGCCAGATCGCTTAATCTTTCAAATTCAGTGGCAATTGTATTGTATGAAGGAATGAGAAAAAACAGATTTAAGGGTTTTGAGTAAAAAGATATGTTGTTTTGCAAACAAATAATCATTTTTTAAAAAATATTGTTGAATTTTTAACAGACTTTATATATAATAGTCAT
>DATFJE010000116.1:0-4792 GCA_035269385.1 Clostridia bacterium | reverse complement strand
AACGCGTCTCCCAAATCCTGCAATTCATCCCCTGTTTCCACTTTTACCTTTTGATTGAAGTCGCCTTTTGCAATGAGTCTTGCAGACTTTGCAATATTCTGTATTGGAAGGCTTATTTTTTTTGAATATCTGTAGCCCATGTACAATGAAATCCCAAATGCAATCAGTATGGACAGCATGATGTTTTCAAGAAAAACCCTGTTGATTATTGCTATTCTGAGCATGGGATACGCAATTCGCACAGCACCTATTATCAAGCCGTTCTTTTCAAGCGGAACAGCCATGTAGAGGTAGTCCATATTCAATGTTGCGCTTGTCCTGACGTCTCTACCGATTTCTCCAGAAAGCGCATTCTTGAATTCGGGCCTGCTTTTGTGATTTTCAACACCCGGCAAATCCTCATTGGAAACCTCGGAATCGACCAATACGGCCCCTTGATTGTCAATCATTGTAACCCTGACATCGAGAGCTTCGGAAACATCGTCAGAAATGTAGTCCATGTCCAGCTTGGAAAGCTCATCCCCGGGCAAATCCTTCTCTATGTTCAACTTCAGAAGATTCAAGTTGCTTGCAAGCATAGTATTAAGATCTTCCTCGTAATTGTCTTTCACAAAACTGTTGGTAAAAAACCCGACAATCATGAATCCGACAACCAGAAGTACTGTGTATGTTAAAAACAGGCGCCTCTTCATACTTCCACCTTCTTCATTCTGTACCCCACTCCGCGAACCGTCTCAATCATTTTACCCGTTTTCTCTCCCATTTTTTTCCTCAGATGCCTTATGTGGACATCAACCGTCCTTGTATCTCCAAAGTACTCATAGCCCCATACCTTGTCCAGTATTATGTCCCTGGTCAAAACCTTTCCCTGGTTTAAAACCAGAAGCTTAAGAAGTTCATATTCCTTAAGTGTCATCTCCACAATTTCATTTCCAATCTTAATCTCATGACTGACCGGATCTATGGTTATCTCTCCCATGCTTATTTTTTCTTCCGTTTCCATGTCTTCGCTTCGCCTCAACAATGAATTTATTCTGGCCTTTAGTTCATTGATGCTGAATGGTTTTGTCATATAGTCGTCGGCTCCTGTATCCAAACCGTCAATCTTGTCCGATTCCCCGCCTTTTGCAGTAAGCATTATAATGGGCATTTTACGGGTCTTGGCGTCAGAGCGTACTCTCCTGCATATTTCCATCCCTCCGATGCCTGGAAGCATCAAATCGAGCAAAATAAGGTCATATGTGTTTTCCATTATCATACGCATTGCCTTTTCTCCGTTTTCAGCGGTATCTACATCAAATCCGCTTTGGTCCAAGTTGTACCTGATCAGTTCGAGTATATGAGTTTCGTCTTCCACCGCCAAAACACGTTTCTTTTTCATCGAATCCCCTTTCTGGAATTTATAATCAGTTATATGTTTGTTCATAATAATAATACATGAGATATGTTAAATTCACGTTAATTTGTTTTGCATTATTATACCCATAACATTCATGATAGACACCCGAAAATTTGTCATTAATAGAAAAACACTGTACTCCGCCCGTTTTTTGTCTTTGACCTTCTTTGACTTTTGTGCTATAATGTATTTGCAGTAAAAAAAACAAACACAAATCAGGAGGTGCTTTACTATGTTGAGGGATATTGTTCCCATGGGCGGAAGCCTTAAAAAAACCGACGACTGGTTCGATTCGTTCTTTAACGATGATTTTTTTAGAGTGCCTGTCGTCAAGAATGACATGAAGGTCGATATAAGAGAAACAGATAAGGACTACGTCTTCGAAGTTGAGATTCCCGGAATCAACAAGGATCAGGTAAGCATAGAGTACAAAAATGATTATTTGACTGTTGGAATAAAGCAAGAAGACGAAATCAAGGAAGAGAAAAAAAACTACATCAGAAGGGAAAGGCGAAGCGAAAACCTTTGCAGGACATTTCGGATTGGAAATGTTAGCAGGCAAGACATCCGGGCCAAAATTGAAAACGGACTGCTCTCGATTCATGTCCCAAAGGATGAGAAAGAGGAATCCAGCTACCGCATCGATGTAGAATAAAAAAATCAATCAAATTTCTTAAGACGGATTCGGCACACATTGCCGAATCTGTTTTTTTTTGATTTTTAAGGGTAAAGAATAATAAATCTCAAAACGTTTCGGATGGCTCGATTGGAGGACATAAAATGAAAGGCAAAATATCAAAGCCAAAGATGAAATTCGGAAAAAACGAAAAAATATCCCACTCGCAAAGGCTGGATATAGGCGACACCGGTCCCGATTTCATTGGGTTGACAAAAGAAGTGACCGCTTTTGAGTTTTACAAAGAAGGGAAGGGCAAGCTTAAGATAATCAATTCAATAACCTCAATAGATACAAACGGAGGATTGCGTCAAGTAGTCAATTTCAATGAAATAATCCCCAAAGCGAAGGATGATTTTTTCGCTGTTACCATAAGCGCCGACCTGCCTTTTGCAATCGAGCGCTTCTCTTCGAGTGAATCTGTTTCGGGCAGCCTATTCATTTCAGACTACAGGCATCTGGACTTCGGAAGAAGCTATGGTTTCGCAATCGAAGATACAAGGCTTCTTTCGAGCGGAATCGTTGTGCTCGACCGGGAAAACAAGGTGATTTTCATTCAATACATGAAAAATCCGGATATTACCCCGGATTTTGAACGCGCGCTTGCCGCCGCCGAAAGGATTCTCTATGACGAGACCCTTTTTGAAGTTGACAAATTGCTCTATGAATGATTGGTCCTTTTGGGTGTGCATGTCATTGCTTCTTCGTTGCGTCCTTTTCGCATTGCATTTTGACCATTTCAAAATCAATAGGACTCTTGTCTATCCTTTTCTCTAAAAAATCGTATTGCCCTTTAAGATAATCGAAGATGACCCATTTCCATTCGAGAGCGCTCTTGTTCATGGTTTCGTTCATTATGAGGCAAGTCAGCAGGCAGGCTTCATGCAGCAATTCCACTTCATTTTCATATGTATTTTCATCTATGGACTCTATAGTGCCTTCCACTTCGTTTCTGTCCATCATCATATAAGGGCTTTTAATAAGGCTTTCGCCGGAGTAGCCATGGGCATAAATGAAATCGAGATTCAGCTCTTTTCCCATTTGCCTGGTTCTTGATGCAAGGCCCATCAATTTTTCCCTTTTAAAGGAATCATAGCGTTCGTCCGCAAATTGGGTATCTGTTTCGTTTGCAGATCCCCAACCCCCATTTTCTTCATTGTCCTCCAAGTCTTTATCATGAAGTTTTCCTTCTACAAAGTCATTGTCCAGCATTCGTAAATCCATGAAACTCGCCCACAATAATTTAGACAGGGACCATCCCTTATAAAAATTGCATGTTGAGCACAGTCTCATTATGCCCTTCAAATTGACAAGCACTTTAGCAAGCCTTTGAACCGCAGGATGGAAATCTCCGTCGCCATTTAAGATTTCAAATATTATGTAGTCCGCAAGCTTATCGAACTGTCCCACAGCTCTAATGTAAACGTCATACAAGTGACCGCCTTCACCGTTCTTCAATAAAATCCCCCCGCGTCCCGCTGCTCTATCATGTTCTTATTCCAAAATGATTCTTATAATGTATTGCTATTCCAATCAACGTTTGATGTTGTTGATAAGAGACCACATGTCATCAGCCGATTGAACCGCCCTTGCGTTCATTTGGTACGCTCTTTGCGAAATCATCATATCAATCATTTCCTGTCCGATATCCACATTTGATTTTTCTGTATACCCCTGTCTGACAACTGTTTCACTGTTTTCGTCAAATTCTATTTCTTCAACATATTCTTCACCTGCCATGAAACAGCCATTTCCCGCGTCTGTCAAAACTTCGGGGGATGACACTTTATATATCCTAAGCTTTCCCATGCTCTTTCTTTCTCCATCTTCGAACGTCGAAAAAATTTCCCCACCGCCCGATATTTCAATTTGATCCGGCATCAGACCTTCAAGCGATTCGCTGTCCTTCAAATTTACAAGGAAACCATTTCCATTGACAATGCCACCTTCGGCGGAAATCCCAAAATGCCCATCTCTTGTAAGCAGCAAATCTCCCGATTCATTTTCCAATCCGAAGAAACCTTGACCCTCAAGGGCCAGTGTCATCGGGTTTTCCTCCCCAACAAGTATGCCCTGATCCAAAACCCTGTATGTATTGTCCGTCTTAACACCGGTCCCCATCAATATTGTCCCCTCGGCATTTTCCGAGGCATTGGCAAACTGACCCCTTATCGAATCCTTCAAGAGGCTTACGAAATCCGTTTCGATTTTTTTATATCCATCGGTTTGACTGTTTGCCAAATTGTTTGATACAACATCCAGTTTATCCTGATATGCCTTCATACCGGTCCTTCCCGTATGCAATGCTCTATACATGGTTAAGCCTCCTTACAGCTTCCCTATTTCATTGACTGCCTTGCCTAAGGTTTCATCAATTGATTGTATTATTCTTTGGTTGGATTCGAAGCTGCGCGATATTTCCATAAGCTTGACCATCTCCTCCAATGCATTGACATTCGAGGCTTCCAGCATGCCCGAAACAATTTTTGCATTTTCTGCCTCTATTTCATTTTCAGACCCGCCGGTTTCAGTAATATAGACTCCCGTCCCGGAATCCTTAAGCAATGCCGTATCCGCTATATCCACAAATGCCATTTTCCAGAGCTTATTCCCTTCCGAATCAATTATGTTTCCTTGTCCATCCACCGAGAATGTTTCCGCATCTATTTGAATGGGCTCGCTCGGCCCGCCTTCCGTTTTACTTCCGTAAATAGGAA
>DATFJE010000115.1:0-3104 GCA_035269385.1 Clostridia bacterium | reverse complement strand
GCATATGAATTCCTCCCTTGTATACCTCTATTATAACATATCACGCCGTATCACGCATCAAATATTTAGTAAATTTGACAAAAAAATAAGCCCCTGTAAGGCTTTCGGCAATTTTTCTTCTATGCAAGTGTCAAAGACCCGCTTTGTTCCCTTATGGCTGCGTGAAGTAACAAAAGACAAATTCACATTTGGATGATGTTTTATAAGCCAAACCAGATTTTGACCGGCATAACCGGTTGCGCCTAAAATTCCTATTTTCAACATATTCACCTCATTTAAAATTGATTTTTTATTATTATACAAAATAATGAATATATTTGCAATAAAAGCGCTTAAAAGTATTGCATAAATATAAATACATATGTATAATAATAAGAAATAATAAGACAAGAGGGTATTTAAATTGAAGAAATCTACAGAAAAGGCAAGGATATTGACAGAAGCTTTGCCGTACATTCAAAAATTTCACAACAAAACATTCGTAATAAAATTCGGTGGAAGCATCATGAGAAACCTTGAAGCGAAACAGGCTTTTATTGAAGATGTGGTTTTACTTAATCTTGTAGGAATAAAAATAATAATTGTTCACGGTGGAGGTCCTGAAATAACCGAAAGGATTGAAAAAATCGGAATAAAGACCGAATTTGTAGACGGACTCAGAAAAACAGACGGCGAAGTCATAAAGGTAGCCGAAATGGTTCTTGCCGGACGCATAAACAAGGAAATTGCCCATTTAGTAAACAGTATGGGAGGGAAAGCGGTTGGGCTTTCGGGAAAAGACGGGAACCTGATAAAGGCGCGAAAGAAAAAAATATACAAAAAAGAAAGAGAAATAGACCTTGGCTATGTGGGCGATGTTGAAAAAATAGACAAGAAAATATTAGAGGACTTGATTGGACTTGGCTATATTCCGATAATATCACCCATAGGATTTGGAACCGACGGGGAAACCTACAATATAAACGCCGATTTTGTCGCATCGGCGGTAAGCGGCGAACTCAAGGCTGAAAAGTTGGTTTTGATGACCGATGTTGAAGGCTTGTATAAAGATTTTGAGAATAAAAGAGGTTTCATCACAGCTATGACATCTTCGGAAGCAAACGAGCTTATAGAAACAAAGGCGATTGAAGGCGGCATGCTCCCGAAACTTTCATGTTCTGTGCAGGCAGTTGAAAGAGGGACAAAAAATGTTCATATTTTGGATGGAAGGGTAGAACATTCATTGCTTATAGAAGTGCTTACAGACAAAGGCATTGGGACAATGATTCACGGAGGGGAATTAAAATGAAAAACGACAAACAGATGTACACAGGAAAGAGATTCGATATCACAATTGAAAAAGGCAAGGGGACATATGTATATGATGTAGACGGAACTGAATATTTGGACTTCACTGCCGGATATGCTGTCAATGCTCTTGGACATTGCAATGAAATAATGATAAATGCGCTTGAGGAACAAAGCAGGAAAATATTCCACATATCGGACATAGTATGGAATCCCATTCAGACCAAGTTGGCCAACTTCCTTGTTGAAAAAAGCGAAATGGATTCAATATTCATTGGAAACAGCGGTACAGAAGCGATAGAAGGGGCAATCAAGCTTGCCAAGAAATACGGAAATGCCGTTTCTGAAAATCAGGACAAATATGAAATTGTATCCATGGTTAATGCTTTTCATGGAAGGAGCATTGGATCAACATCCATAACAGGAAAAGAAAAATACAAGAAAGCGTTTGAGCCGCTTCTTCCTGGTACAAAAAATGTTCCCATAAACGATATTGATGCCTTGAAAGATGCAATGAGTGAAAAAGTCTGCGCATTGGTGATAGAACCGATTCAGGGAGAAGGAGGAGTTGTTTTATCAACTCCTGAATTCTTAAAAGCATCCAGAGAACTTTGCGACAAATATGATGCGCTTTTGATATTCGACGAGATTCAATGCGGTATGGGAAGGATAGGAGAACTCTTCGCATACAATTTCTTCGGAGTAAAACCTGACATTGTATGCATAGCGAAAGGGTTGGGTGGAGGATTCCCCATAGGTGCTTTCCTGTCAAACAATAAAGCCGATCTTTTTAAACCAGGAGACCATGGTACGACTTTCGGGGGCAATCCTTTGGCGTGTGCTGTATCATATGCAGTGATGCAGGAAATATCCAAAGAAAGTTTTCTTGAAGGAGTAAAAGAAAAAGGGGAATATTTCAAGAAGAAATTTGAGGAAAAGGCAGATGAAATCGATTTTGAACATGAAATCAGAGGGGAAGGACTCCTATTGGGAATAGATATAGGGAAGAGTCCTGCGGATCTCGTAAACCAGTGCATAAAAAACGGACTCTTAATAATTGGAGCCGGTGAAACCGTTTTAAGAGTAATACCTCCTTTGACAGTTTCAAAAGAAGAACTGGACAAGGGAATCGACATCATCATTAGGTCTATAAAAGAACTCAACAAACGAAAGGAGAGCATATGATGGTAACAGTATTATCCCAAAAATGCATTGAGAAGGCTGATATCGCTTCATTTCTCAGCTGCAACCCCGAAGGGTATGTTCATATAGAACCCAGCATAAAAAATGTGAACATTATTGATCTGGGTCTTGGAAAAGACACAGTCAATAAGATAACCGGCAAAAATTACAGCGTAAACGTATTCAACAAGAATTTCAATCCGGAATTATTGCTTTCCTTAAAAAGTGATTGCATAGTTGTGACGAATGGAATAATTGATTTGGAGGATTATGAAAAAATCAAAAATAATCTTATGAAAATGATTGGAAAGAAAAAAATATTTGGTTTCGGATTCGGCAAGGAAATTCTTGCAGATGCAGCCGAAGGAATGGCTGTGGACTTTGATGAATCGGCAAAACTTTATGGCTGTAAGAATTTCGAAATTGATATGATTTGACAATAAAATAGAAACAATGCGCAAAAGCCAAAAAACCTTCGGGTTTTTTGGCTTTTGTCTGTCAACCACATTTGAAAATGTCCCAATAAATCGCAAACATTAGCACCAAAATCTGGTGCTAGATTTGAATTGTTAGGCTACGTCTTTTCTATGTGCCTGTTTTTTCATATATCGTTCAAAAGATGCTTGTTTCCACGG
>DATFJE010000114.1:0-40862 GCA_035269385.1 Clostridia bacterium | reverse complement strand
GGAAATCGGCAAGAGGAGCTTTTGCTGATTTGTCATTTCATTGTAAAAGTAATTTCCCATATTCCGTTCATTACTTCATCCACGGAAAGAGAAACGGATTTATTTTTGAAATGGTCTTGCACAGATTCAACAACGCAGCTGTGGTCGCTCACCAGCATGAAGGATTCTCCGGGAGATGATTCATCGTAGGCCTTTTGAGACATGAGAACAGGTATTGGACACATGTCTCCCAGACAGTCTATTTTTTTCAATAGGATCATTTCCTTTCAAAAGATTATTTAAAACATTATAACATAAAAAAAAGGATGGTTGAATGAAGACATATCTTATTACAGGGGGAGCTGGTTTTGTGGGCTCCCATTTTGTACGCTTTTTGCATGGGACAGAAAAAGACGCTTTGATCATAAATGTTGACAAGCTTACCTACAGTGGAAGTATGGAAAATTTCAAAAGCATAAAATCATCGAAAAGGCACATTTTTTACCGTGCAGACATTTGTTGCGAAGACATATTGGAAAAGCTTTACGAACGGCATAAGCCCGACACCGTTGTCAATTTCGCCGCGGAATCCCATGTGGACAGAAGCATCGAAAAAAGCAGCAAGTTCATAAGAACGAATGTCGAAGGACTTCGCGTTATGCTTGACCTCTCTGTAAAGTATGGTGTTGAAAGGTTCATGCAGATTTCGACGGATGAAGTATACGGACCTATTGACGAGGGTTCATTTTCAGAGAAAGCATGCCTAAACCCGACAAATCCGTATTCGGCGTCAAAGGCGGCGGGGGACCTTCTCGCTCTTTCATACAAACACACGCATGGATTGCCAGTTGTAGTAACGCGATCGGCAAACAATTTTGGCGAGAACCAGCATAGCGAAAAGCTTATACCCAAAACAATCGAAAATGCACTGAGCTTGAAAAAAATTCCGATTTATGGAGAAGGAAGACAGGTAAGGGAATGGATTTATGTAAATGACCATTGCGGGGCTTTGCTTGACATTGTCAACAATTTCAAACAAGGTGAAATTTACAACATTTCATCCGGTTTTGAACTGGAAAACATAGAATTGGTTAAAATACTCTTAAGAAAAATATCTAAGAAACTTAATGTATCCGATTTAAGGGCAAAAGAAATAAACGAAGGGCTGCTGGATTTTGTGGAAGACAGAAAGGGCCACGATTTCAGGTACTCAATCAGGGGAGACAAGTTGAAAAAAGATACGGGATGGAAACCCACGTATGATTTTGAAAACGCAATAGAAAGAACCGTCGATTGGCACTTGTCGCGACAAAGTAAGAATGGAGAATCAAATGAAAATTCCCTTTAACAGAACGGTGATCGGACCGAAAGAAAAAAAGGCTGTAATGTCAGCACTGGAAATAGGTTCTATTGCCGGAGGTGGAACATTTACTCGGAATGTGGAAAAAAAGCTTCATGATATTTTGGGAGGAGCGAGGGTGCTTGTTGCAACATCCGGCACCCATGCGCTTGAAATGGCTGCCTTCCTTTCCGGACTGAAACCCGGGGATGAAGTCGTAATGCCTTCATTTACCTATCCGTCCACAGCTAATTGCATCTTGAAGACGGGAGCAAAACCGGTGTTTGCAGATGTGGCTTCAGAAGGCATGAATTCGGGAATTGAAGAGATAAGAGAAAAAGTTAATGCAAGAACGCGTGCAATACTATCTGTGCATTATGGCGGGATTTCCAAGGACATCATGGAATTGCGGGAAATGGCTGATTGCGAAGGGCTTTTATTGATAGAAGATGCCGCTCAGGCTTTTGGATCCCAAGCTTCGGGCCGTCATTTGGGAACATGGGGAGATTTCGGCTGCTTCAGTTTCCACGAGACAAAAAATTTCAAGGCCGGCGAAGGCGGAGCTCTTGTTTTGGGAAAGGCCTTCGAAAATCTGGCGGAAAGAGCCGAAGCCATAAGAAACGGAGGTACGGACAAGGCAAGGTTCATCCGTGGTGAAACAACTCATTACCAATGGATTGAAGAGGGATCCATGTATTTGCCATCCGACCTTTTGATGGCTCTATTGGGGGCTCAAATCGAGGAAATGGATTCCATAATTAAAAAGCGTCTCGATGTTTTCAATGCATATGAAAAACTTCTTGGCAAATACAGAGCATGTTCTTTCATAAAAGAGTATTCAAAAGCTCCGTCCGGCGTTGGTGTTTTCAATGCCCATCTGTTTTATATAGTATTTGATTCTTTTGAAAGAAGAAAATTTTTTCAAAGCGAAATGGATAAGGCTTCAATCCAGGCTTTTGCTCATTATTGGCCGCTTCACATGTCTATTATGGGAAAATCCATGGGCTATGATGACAATGACCTCGCGAGGACATGCGAAAAAGCGCCTGGACTCGTGAGGCTTCCACTTTATGAAAATCTACACGCCGACGAGTTGGAGTATGTGCTTCTGAATGTAGACAAAATTTTGCACGAAATGGCGAGGGGTGAGTGAATGGAGCCTTTGGAAAAATTGTCTGTAGTTGTTCCTGTCTACAATGGGGCCAAATCGTTGAAAATCCTGTGTGAAAGCATTTTTGACTCGTCAATTGGGCATTTCGGACAGGTTGAAATTATTTTGGTCGATGATGGAAGCAAGGACGACAGCTACCGGGTAATGAGGGAACTAAGGAATTTGGACAGCAGGATAAAACTAATCAAGCTAAAGAAAAATTCGGGCCAGCAAAACGCAACATTTTGCGGTATGCAATTTGCAGGAGGCGGCATAATCGCGACTCTTGACGACGACCTTCAGCACCCGCCCGAAATTTTGGGGCTCATGAAGGCGGAAATAGACAAGGGCGCGGAATTGGTTTTTGCAGTTCCTGAGAAGCCGGCCCACAAGAGATACAGACGTTTAGGCTCCAAGCTGACGTTTTTGGCATTCAACTTCATACTGAAAACGAAAAAACCTATACGCATAAGCAGTTGCAGAATGTTCGACGGAGGAATCAAAGCCGAACTCAAAAAAAAAGATTCCGGATTTGTATATGTGTCAGCTGAATTGATAAAGAGAACCGATAAAATAGCATGGATTGCTTTAGGCCACGAGGAAAGAGCCCATGGACAGTCGAACTACACACCGGCAAGCCTTCTTAAAATTTTCGCTAAACTTGTAATCCACTATTCGGATTTGAGGATTTTGAAAATCTTTTGCAAAAGCGGCAAACTTTACGAGATAGAGAGCCTGGAAATGGAGGATGGTATTTCATTATGAAAATCTTGATGCTCGGAGCCGGCCATTGCCAGCTCAATGCCATTGAAAGGCTTGAAAACGAAATGGGTATCAAAGTTGTGGCGGCGGACTACTATGAGGATGCCCCGGGAAAGGCCCTTAGCACATTTAAAAGCAGTGCGAGCACATTCGACGTCGAGGCATGCATTGAAACGGCCGTCAAACATGGAGTTGACGGGGTAATGACCACCGGAACCGACCAGCCGGTATATACGGCTGCCGCCGTATCCGAATACATGGGTTTGAGATATTTTTTCGATTCCGGTAAGGCGCTTGACGTCACCAACAAGAAAAGGATGAAAACCATAATGGCAGAGGGAGGAGTTTCCACTCTCCCATATGCGTTTATTGGCGGGGATTTCAAAAAATCTGAAATATCGCATCTGAAAGCGCCTTATGTGATAAAACCATTGGACAGCCAGGGTCAAAGAGGCGTTTTCCGTTTGGACACAGTGGAAGAGGTAAGAAGCCGAATCAATGAAACGCTTGGATTTTCAAGACAGTCGGAGGTTCTTATTGAAAATTATTATCCCAATGATGAGATAACTGTTAGCGGATGGGTTGTAGACGGACGTGTAAAGATTCTTGCAGTGACGGACCGGATAGTCATGGACAGCGGCGTTCACATAGGCATTTGCAGCGCCCACCAATTTCCGTCAATCCACATGGCTTGCCGTGAAAAGGAAATAAGGGAACTGACTGACCTTACAACAAGGGTTTTCGGCATTAGAAACGGTCCGATCTACTATCAGATGCTTGTCGGGAAGCAAGGGATAATGGTAAACGAAATAGCATGCAGGATAGGCGGGGCGTATGAGGATATGACCATACCTGAGTTGACCGGGGTGGACATACTCAAGATGCAGACGGATTTCATAATGAAAAGACCCCTTTCATATGAAAAGCTAATGGAGCACGATGCATGGAAAACGGGCGGGCATTTTTCGGCACAGCTGTTTTTCGCATCTCCCGGAACGATTGGCAGACAGACTGACCCAAAAGAGCTTCTGAGCATTGACGGGGTGTTCAAGGTCGGGTACCACTTTGCAAAGGGAGACAAGATGGGCGACATAAAAAACGCGACGCAGCGAGCCGGGTATTTCCTCGTCAAAGGAAACGACAGGGATTCGCTTAAGCGAAGAGTGGGAAAAGTCTTTGAAAAACTTAAATTTCTGGATGAAAACGGCAGAAATATGATAATAAAGGGACCGGTCCTTTAAAATATGAAAGGAATTGATCTTGTGAAAACAAAAAAAATGAAGGGGATTTTGGCGGCATTTGCGCTGTTTCTGTTGCTTTCAGGATGTTCTAATGAAAGGGAAAGCCTGGCGATTGCCGAACAATACGGACTTGCCTACGCGCCAGTGACAATAATGAAGAACAAAGGCTTTTTGAGTGACAGGATTGAAGGAGTTGAGATTGAATGGAAGCAAATGGCGAACACAGCGTCCATACGGGAAGCTATGGTGGCCGGGGACCTCGACATAGGATTCATGGCGATTCCTCCATTCCTTATAGGAGCCGACAAAGGCATGCAATGGAAGATATTTTCGGGATTGTCCGAAGTTCCGGTTGCACTTGTGAGTCTTGATGAAGGAATACGCGAATTGTCGGATTTTGATGAATCGGACCGTATTGCTCTTCCTCAGCCCGGAAGCATACAGCATATGCTTCTCTCAATGGAGGCGGAAAAGGAGCTCGGTGACGCGGGGTATTTCGATGAAAGGATAGTCACAATGACCCATCCCGACGGAATGCACGCCCTTCTTTCAAAAGCGGATATTTCGGGTCATTTTACGAGCCCCCCCTACCTTTTCATGGAACTTGAAAACGAAGAGGCTCATGTTGTTTTGACAGGAAAAGAGGCTATGGGACAAAGGTTTACTTTTGTTGTGGGAGTTTCAATGGATGAATTTTCAAGAAAGAGGCCTGTTTGGGAGGCAGCCTTCAAGGAAGCGCTGGCTGAGGCTGTTTTTTTCATGAAAGAAAATCCCAAAGAGGTTTCTGCGATTCTTTCCGGAGCATATGGGATCGATGAAGAAAAAATCCGCGAATATATAACAAGGGAAGACATGGTGTATACTCTTGAAATCAATGGGATGGAAAAATTTCATGATTTCATGGCAAGCCGGGGATATATAGACAATCTTGGAGAAATTGGGAATCTGACAAGGAGTGACGGATCATGAAGCGTTTGAAGAGTTTGGCAGCCGCACTTTTTGTTCTTGCGCTTTGGCAGGCGGGAGCATCTTCAGGCCTACTCGACCCTATGGTTTTCCCATCGCCGGAGGATGTGGCAAAAAGCCTTGTCAAGGGTCTGGCAGGCGGGGATTTGCCGATTCAGATTCTATTTTCTCTGGAACTCATAGGCAAGGGGCTCCTAATCAGCGGAATGCTTGCAATCTTGACGGGATACGCATGCATGAAGATGGAAGGCTTTAGAAAGATTGTTGAAACAATCGTTACTTTGATTCATCCATTGCCTGGAGTCGCGTTGCTTCCACTTGTGATACTTTGGGTCGGAACAGGAAAGACTGCAATAATAATAATAATAGTCCACGGTGCATTTTGGCCGCTGATGCAGAACGTCCTTACCGGTATAGCGGCGATACCGTATATTTATTTCAAGGTGGGAGACAATTACGGCCTTTCCATTCGAGAACAGATATTTCGCATTTCAATACCGGCTTCGGCACCCTTCATAATAGCAGGCTTCAAGATTGCATGGGCGAGGGCGTGGAGAGCGCTCATAAGCGCTGAAATGATTTTCGGTGCGGCTGGTCTCGCGGGAGGAATAGGATGGGCCATATATAAGAGCCGTGTCTTTATGGACATTGCCGGAATTGTATCGGGACTGGCAGTAATAATGCTGATAGGAATAACCGTAGAGAAATTTGTGTTTGGATTTATAGAAAAGAGGACAGTGGAAAAATGGGGAATGACCGAATGAACACCGCATTGGAAGCGATTAAAATCACAAAAAAGTATTTGAAGGACGGTAAACCGAAATTTGTTCTAAAGGATTTTTCCATGGAAGTAGAAAAGGGTGAAATAATTTCTATTTTGGGTGCTTCCGGTTGCGGAAAGACCACGGCCCTCAATGTTATTGGAGGATTCGAGAAGACAGATTCGGGTCAAGTGCTTCTCGGCGGCGAAAAGATAAAAGCCCCGAGCTTTTCAATGATAATGGTTTTCCAGGACAGCCATCAATTGTTTCCTTGGCTTGACCTTCATGACAACATTGCCCTGCCGGTCAAAAAGCGCTATAAAAAACAGCCGAAGGCTTTTTATGAAAAAAAGACTGCAGACATGCTTGCTCAGGTGGGGCTTGAAGGCTACGGCAATTATTATCCCCACGAATTGTCTGGAGGCATGCGCCAGAGAGGCGCCATTGCAAGAGCTTTGGCATCCGAACCGGACCTGCTCCTGATGGACGAACCATTCGCGAATGTAGATGCGATTACCAGAGATTCGTTGCAGGACTTGCTGCTTGGAATATGGAGGGAGAAAGGCCTGACGGTTGTGTTCGTAACGCACGACATAGAGGAGGCTCTTTACATTTCCGACAGGATATTGATCATGGGGAAAGAATCGGGGAAAGTGAAAAGAATCGCAAAAAATGAATGGAAGGGATTGCGTAAAACAAAAGAAAGCTATTTTGACGAAAAGGAACGGATAAAAAGTGAAATAATGGTTTAGGCAAATTGTTTAATTTTTGGACTTTCATTTTAGAACCTTGTAAATTCGCAGGGTTCTTTCATTTTGTCCCATGAGCCTCACAATCCTGACTGGATAGGTGTCGTCCCAAAAGGTTTCTAAAAGAATGCATTTTTCAGAAATGAAGGCATTCATCGATTCATAATAATCCGCGGGATTTCCGTACAGGCTGTTGTATACTGGGCGGGTATTCCAAATGATGTCCATTTCTTCGGGGTAGAGTATATACTCTATCCCGTTTTTGTCGATGTAGTCCTCGAAGCTTAAGGAATTTTCTTTCAAGTGTGCAAGATTCCTGTAATCGAACAGATTTTCAGGATTGAAATAATATCCTGTGTTGAGGTTTGAAAGAACACGGGCGTTACGAGGGACCAGGCTTGATATGTCATCGATGTAAGACGAATAGCTTTTGCCGGGGTGTATTGAAATTTGGAAACAGCTTATCGCCAATGTGGCGGCAATAAGCACTGAGAGAATCTTTTTTCTGGATTTTGCGAACGGGCGAAGAAGTTCCGCCATAAGCATATAGAACCAAGGGAAAAGGAAAACAATGCTTGTCTGGTTGTAGCGGCCGACCAACATATATCCAATATTTATTCCCAAAAGTCCGAGCATGGGATAAAAAGCCTGCGAATCGCCTCTTGATTTGACAAGCTTTGCCGATCCGAAAAGAAAGGCTGAAGCCATCAGCAGGAGTTGAAGCCTTATGTCGGGCGTATAGTAGGTTCCGCTGACTTGCAAGAACAGCTTGAGATAAAACAGTCTTATTTGCAGAAACTTGGAAAGAAGACTTTGTCCAACACCCAGTGTTTTTCCGTATTCCGTGTAATTTTTTATGAAGTCGGGGTCCATCCATAAACTTAGAGTTATAAAAAATAATGCCGCTGCCGCCAGAACGGATACGAAGATGACAATATGAGTCCAATTTGCTCTTTTTTTGAAAAAACGATAAAAGAGCATAAGCCCGAAGGGTATTGCGACAATGAAGCTGTTTGGATGAATGCCTATTCCTATTGAAAGTATTGCCGCCAGAATGGCTGCACTTGAGCGGGTGGTTGGGTTTTTCCGAAGAAAATAATCGTATGCAGCCAGGCTTATAAGCAAAAGTAGGCTTTCTTGCCTGGCGATATGAGAAGCATATATGAATTGAATATCCACAGCGAGAAGGATTGTTGTCATCAAAGCAAAATTCTTGTCCTTGAAACGGGTCATAATTATTCTATAAAAGAGACAAAGCGAAAAGATGCTCGAAACAAGCGAAACCATCCTCATACCGATCAGATTGTGGCCGAAAATCCTTATTGCGAATGTTTGCAAAGCAACAAAAAATATTTTGATTGCGTGAGGTGTTCTTGGATAAAGGTCGAAGAACGGCTCTGTCAAGTCAATGCGCCCCTCCTTCAAAACGGTTTGGGAAAGGCCGCTAAGCCAAGCTTCGTCAGAGTGCATGAAGGGGAATTCATCAAGAAAAAAAATGCTGATTGAAGCGTACAACAAAAGGATAAATATTTCCATGACGTTATTTTTGATGAATCTATTTATTTTATGCATTCTTTTTACCTCCCCTCCGAAATTATGTGATTATTATACCATTATCTTGCGAAAGCTCTTCGTATTTAATAATCGGATGCAATATTAAAAAAGTGGATACCGGATAAAGGAATGCTTCTTGTATAATATCAGTGATGATTGTTGATAAATTAACAATCCTATTATAAAAAAAGGATGGAGGATTATTTATGAAAAAATACTTAAAAACGGTAGTGCTTTTAACCTTGGTCTTGGCATTGTTAGCCCTTTCGGGTTGTCTTGGGACTACAGGACAGGCCGACGGACCGTTTATCGTGGATGCCGAAAAAGCTGCAGAGATGATAAATGACGGAACGGTTCTGGTTGACGCACAAATGGCTGATGCTTATGACGTTGCCCATATTGAAGGAGCTGTGAATATAACAAGAGGGGACATTGTTGTAAGCGAACCCTTCCCGAACATGGTTGGCGGTAAAGAGCAGATCGAAAAGATACTTGGAGATAACGGCATAGGAAACGGAATGGATATAATCGTATACGACGACAACAACCACATGGACGCGGCAAGATTCTGGTGGACTCTCAAAGCCTATGGCAATGAAGATGTAAAGGTAGTGAGCGGAGGACTCAAGGCCCTCGAAGAAATCGGAATGGCAGTGACGGATGAGGTGCCCGATGTCGAGAAGGCTTCATATGAGGCCGATGAATTAGACGAATCGATGGTTGCCACAATAGACACGGTCATAGACCAATTGAATTATCCCGATTCTGATACATTCCTTATAGACACAAGGACAACGGAAGAATTTGAAGAAGGAACAATTCCAAGTTCAATCCATATAAACTATGTGGAAAATCAATATGCCGACGGAAGCTACAAGTCTGCTCAGGATATTTCTATAATGTACATGGAAAATGGAATCGAAAAAGACGCAACTGTAATAATGTACTGCAAGTCGTCGATAAGAGGGGCGCAGACATATCTTGCGCTCGCAAATGCCGGGTATGAGAACTTGAAGCTTTATGACGGCGCGTGGTTGGAATGGTCATCAGACAAAGCTCTTCCAATTCAAACACCGAGCGGTGAAAAAGTTGAATTCAATGAGCAGGACGCATCATAAAAATATATTTTACTCCTCCATATTATAAAATGGCAAGCCGCAATGAAGCGGCTTGCCATTTATGAATCGGGATTTTGTCAATGCGTTTTCTAATACTGCATTAGCAAATCGTTTTATAGTAAAAGCAAAGTGATTGATATAATGAATTTGTTAATTAAATAACATAAAATAAGAGGAGGAAAACTATTCATGTTCAAGAAGAATAAATTTTTACTTATGGTTGTTGCAATTCTCATCATTGCGCTTGCCGCAGGATGCAGCACGCCAGCTTCGGAGCCGCAAACAGAACCGGCTGAGAAAATCGAAAAAACAGAGCCGACAGAGGTTTCATCAGGAGACGAATCAAGCGCCTTTGATGCTGTTGTCGACGACTATTTCGCAGACAAGCCGTCGCACAACTACAAAATCAAGCAAGATGCATTTATTGAAAAAGTCAAGAATGAAGAAGACATGTTTGTTCTTGATATAAGGCAGCCTGACGTTTACGACGAGGGGCACATAGCAGGAGCTGTGAATGCGCCTTGGGGAACAGCAATAAGCGACAACATTGACAAGCTTCCCATGGACAAGCCTGTTTATGTTTATTGTTACACAGGACAAACTGCGGGACAGACTGTTGCTCTCCTTAATTTCGCTGGATTCGAGGCATACTCGGTTAATTTGGGATGGAACCTTGGAATCAGCAAAGTGGACGGAGTCGAGGAAGTTACAACAACAGAAGCTTCCGATTTCAATTCATCCGAAGCCTCTGAAATAGACGAAGACATCATGGTTGCAATTACGGACTATTATGAAGGTTTGGCTGACGTAAAAGATACAATGTTCAAGAACTACAAGATAAGCGAAGACAATCTTAAAAAGCTTGTCGATGAAAAGGACGACAGCATATACATTCTTTCAATAAGAGGAGCTGAAGATTTTGAAAGCGGGCATATAGCCAGAGCCTTCAACATTCCTTGGGCTGCCGGAATGCAGGAATCCTTCAACACGATTCCCATGGACAAAACGGTAGTTGTATATTGCTACACAGGACAAACTGCAGGACAGACAACGGCCGCTCTCAGAATTATGGGATACGATGCAGTATCCTTGAACGGCGGAATGGGAATGGCTGCCAATGATCCTTACGGTTGGACCAACAAAGGATTCGATGTATATGAGGGAAAAGGTCTTGAAGGAATAGTAAACAATTATTTCGCTGAAAAACCCGACAACAATTATAAAATCAAGCAAGGTGATTTCATAGAAAAAGTCAAGGCCGGAGAAGACATGTTCGTGCTTGACATAAGACAGCCTGACGTTTACGGCGAAGGACACATCAAGGGAGCCGTAAATGCTCCTTGGGGAACTGCAATAAGCGACAATCTTGACATGATTCCATCAGACAAGCCTGTTTATGTATATTGCTATACCGGCCAAACTGCCGGACAGACTGTTGCACTTCTCAATTTTGCCGGAATCGACGCAAAATCTGTAAACCTTGGATGGAACCTGGGAATAAGCAAGGTTGAGGGATATGAAGAAACAGTTGTTGCTGAAGCATCGGATTTTGGAGCGGCTAATGCTGCTGAATATGGCTATGAAATCGAATCTGCAATAGAAATATACTACAGCGGTTTGGCTGAAGCTGCAGAGGGAATTTATAAAAACTACAAAATAAGCGAAGACAATCTCAAGGCAATACTTGACGAGGATCCGGACAGCATATATGTTCTTTCTGTAAGAGGAGCAAACGATTTTGCAGAGGGACACATTCCGACGGCCTTCAATATTCCATGGGCTGCGGGAATGCAAGAAGCTTTCCCATCACTCAACAACGATAAAACTACAGTTGTCTACTGCTATACAGGACAAACTGCAGGCCAGACAACGGCAGCGCTCAGAATTATGGGATACGATGCAGTATCCTTGAACGGCGGAATGGGAATGGAAGCTAACGCTCCTTACGGCTGGGCCAACAAAGGTTATGATATAGTAAAATAATTTTAAACATTCATCACAGAACAGCAAAGGCGTATCGACTTTAAGTCGATGCGTCTTTTTTTATGCTTTGAATTACATTATTTGGGGATATATATAATACTACTTTCATACAAGGGGAATGGAAATGAGAATAAAATATATCGACGGAAAAAGACTTAACTATGCAATTCATTCGGGCGCAATGGAAGTCATGAGGAATTCGGATCATCTCGACAGAATCAATGTATTCCCTGTTGCAGATGGAGATACGGGGAGCAATCTTTCGTCTACAATGAACTCGATGTTGAGAAACACCGTATTTGTCGATAGAATCGACAAATCGTTCCAGTCCTTGGCAGAATCTGCAATGTTGGGGGCAAGGGGCAATTCCGGAATCATTTTCGCACAGTTCATTAATGGAATAGCAATAGAAATTAAAAACAACGAAGTGCTTTGCACGAGGTCTTTTGGAGAATCGGTCATGAAGGCGGCTGGTTATGCATACAAAGCCATGCTGGATCCTGTGGAAGGGACAATGCTTACAGTAATAAGGGAATGGTCGAGGGCCGTTTACGATTCGCGCGCTATGACCGACGACTTTGCAGTGCTTTTGAATGATGCGCAAAAGATTGTCCGCAAGTCCCTTTCGGAAACTCCGAATGTTTTGAGGGTTCTAAAGGACTCGGGGGTTGTGGATTCGGGAGCAAAAGGATTTGTCCATTTTACCGAAGGAATAGTAAAGCTGATTAATTCGGGAAACATCAGGGATGCTGTTTCGAGTTCCTACAAAGGCGATCACAGAATTCAGGCTTTGGATGACCATTCTTCGGTTAAGGACATGCCATCGGAACGATATTGTTCTGAAGTTCTAATCAGGAGCGATGAATCAATTGATATCGAAGCACTGAAGACAATGCTTAAAGGATACGGAAGCAGTGTGATCGTGGCTGGAGGAAACAGGAACACAAGAATCCATGTCCATACAGACAGGCCGGCTGAGATGTTTGCGAGAATTCCCGAATATGGGAAAGTGATTGAAAAAAAAATCGACGACATGCATGGTCAATATCTTGCAGTCAACAATAAAAAAAGCACCATCGCGCTTGTCACGGATTCTGTCGCGGATTTGCCGAAAGAAACCATTTTGAATGAAAACATAACTGTGATTCCAATGAACCTGGAAATAGACGGAAATCTTTATTTCGACAAGGTGACAATATTTCCTGAACAATTCCGGGAGCTTGCCGGCAGGTCTCCGATTTTTCCAAAGACTTCTCAGCCGAGTTTGAAATCATTTGAAAATTCATTCGCATTCCTGCTAAGCCATTATGAAGAAGTAATAGGCATATTTGTTTCATCTTCTTTGAGTGGAACCTTCAATTCAGCAGTAAAGGCACTTGAGCTTCTTCCTGAAGAAACACGGTCGAGAGTAACTGTAATTGATACAAAACTGAATTCGGCGGCACAGGGACTCGTTGTTTACGAGGCGGCCGAAGCAGTTTCGAGAGGGGCAAAGAAAGATGAAATACTGAAAATCATATACGACTGCATTCCGGCCACAAAAATATTTGTAAGTGTGGACACTTTCGAATATATGGTCAAGGGTGGGAGATTGAGTCCTATGAAAGGAAGATTCGCAAGCGCCATGAATTTGAAACCGATTGTTTCCCTTGATGAAAACGGCAAAGGCATATCCTTTGCGAAAGCATTCAGCAGAAAAGCCAACAAGAAAAAAATAATGAAAACAGTGGGAAATCTCAATGACGAATTCGGTATAAAAAGATATGCAGTTGTTCATCACAGGGGAGAAATTCTTGCGAATGACTATTCGCGCGGACTGGAAGATTTGCTGGGTATGCCGCCGGAATACATTTCTGAAGTATCGTCCGTTGTAGCGCTCAGTGCGGGAGAGAAAGCCGTGGCTGTGGCGGTACAACTGAAAAGGAGAGAAAAATCATGAGTGTAATTTTAAAAGAATCGATTATTTTGATATTTGCCTATTTTTCTGTATTTTTCGTAGTTGCCCTGATTATTAAAAACAATTCGATAGTCGACATAGGCTGGGGAGCCGGTTTCGTAATGGTGGCATGGTATTCTATGGTAAGAGGCGGCAACTATACTGAAATAGGAGTTTTGACGACTGTCCTCGTAACGGTTTGGGGGCTAAGGCTCTTTTACCATATAATCAAAAGAAACTGGAAAAAGCCTGAAGATTTCAGATATGCCGCATGGAGGAAAGAATGGGGAAAATGGCTTGTACCAAGGGCCTTTCTGCAAATATTCATGCTCCAGGCCTTTTTTATGGCTGTAATCGCATATCCGGTGATCGCAATAAATGCGACAGACAAGGCATCTTTTTCGCTGCTTGCTATAATCGGAGCTCTTGTTTGGGTCAAGGGGTTCTT
This sequence comes from Clostridia bacterium, assembly GCA_035269385.1. Lineage (GTDB taxonomy): Bacteria > Bacillota > Clostridia > Peptostreptococcales > BM714 > BM714. Next base: position 26,876 of record DATFJE010000114.1, on the reverse strand, counting down.
TTTCGAAGCCGTCGGCGACTGGCAACTGAAACAGTTCATCAAAAATCCCGCTAACAAAGGTAAAATAATGAAAGAAGGACTTTGGAGATATACGCGCCACCCCAATTATTTTGGCGAAGCGACAATGTGGTGGGGAATTTTTATTATAGGAATTGGAACCAGAAGCGGGATTTTAGGGATAATCAGTCCGCTTACCATAACAATTCTTCTTGTCTTTGTTTCGGGTGTCCCTATGCTCGAAAAAAAATACGCGGACAACAGCGAATTTCAGGAATACGCAAGGCGCACCAGCAAATTCATTCCATGGTTCCCGAAAAAGGAAAAATAAAGAATCGTCATGATGTCTGAAAATTTCAATGGTAGGGCTTTGGCTTTTGAGACTCGATTTAATAGAAGCTGTGTTTTAAAAAGAATTGGACCGAAATCAAATGCGGTGCGATTCTTTTTTTTTACCCTAAGCACACAAGACTGCCAATAAAGGACGATCTTATTATGGACATATGTTCAAAATGGTGGCATAATATTAGAGAACATTATTTTAATAGAACTCTTTACAACCATCGAAAAGGGTGGTAAAATTATTCATAGGCATTGATAATGATTATCAATATCAAGATAGAACGGAGGCGGATTAATGGTTATTGCAGAAGCGGAAGCCGATTCCTTTGTAATAATTGACAGTATACATTCAGGAAGAAATCTTAAAATGAGGTTATACAACATGGGGTTGACGCCGGGAGTCAAAGTAAAGGTGATTTCAAGTGAACCGGGCAGCGCCATAGTCATAAGTGTGAGGGGATCAAGACTGGTACTGGGCAAGGGTATAAGTGAAAAAATAGAAGTTAGAAATTCAGGGGAATAGGAGTAGGTAAATGGATAAGCAAATAAAGGTGGCGCTTGCCGGCAATCCAAACAGCGGAAAAACGACTTTGTTCAATGAGTTGACGGGCGCCAGACATTATGTGGGCAATTGGCCGGGAGTAACTGTTGAAAAAAAGGAAGGCAGCTTCAAGCATGGAGAAGAAAACATTCTTTTGACAGACCTGCCGGGAATCTACAGCATTTCTCCGTATACGATGGAGGAAATAGTTACAAGAAAATACATCATAGACGAGAAGCCGGATGTGATACTAAACATAGTAGACGCTTCAAACCTTGAGAGGAATCTTTACCTGACGATACAATTGATAGAAATGGGCAGACCTGTTGTAATAGCACTCAACATGATGGATGTTGTTGAGAAAAAAGGCATAGGCATAGACGTTGAGGCGCTTTCAAAAAAATTGAATGCTCCTGTTGTTCCAATCACAGCTTCAAAGATGGGGGATAAAGGACAACTGCTTGATGCGGTTGTTGAAACGGCAAAAAAATCATATGGGTATTCTCCGATAGAAGTAGATTACGGAACAGATATCGAAAATAAAATAGTCGATACGCATAAATTGATCGACCATTTGGCATGTCTGAACAGGTTCAACCACAGGTGGCTTTCTCTTAGGGTCATCGAAGAGGATTTAGAGATAATGAACCTAATGGGGTCGGGACAAAAGGCATACCTTGATCCGGAAAACAGCCATGGTGAAAGATACGAAGAATTGATTGTCAAAAAAAAGTATGAATTCATAAATGAACTTGTTGATAAAATAGTGATCGACAAGAGTAGGGACAAGGAAACGGTTTCAGACAAGATAGACAGAATAGTAATGAACAGATATCTTGGGTTGCCAATTTTCATATTGATAATGCTTGGCGTCTTCGCATTTACATTCGATGTTGTGGGAAACAGGCTTCTCGATATGGTCGATGTGTTCTTTTCTGAAATACTGGCAAATGCTGCATTGCAATGGCTCTCGGGAGCAAATGTTTCGGACTGGCTTGTATCTTTGGTAGTAGAGGGCATAATAGGCGGTGTCGGAGGCATATTGGTATTTTTGCCGAATATCGCAACGCTTTTCTTTGCGATATCTATCCTTGAAGACAGCGGTTATATGGCCAGAGTTGCTTTCATAATGGACAGGACTATGAGAAGAATAGGTTTGTCCGGAAAGGCTTTCATACCAATGGTGCTGGGCTTCGGATGCAATGTCCCGGCAATAATGAGCACTCGCACACTCGAGAACAAACAGGACAGGATGACGGCGATATTGATAAATCCATTCATATCGTGTTCGGCCAGGTTGCCGGTCTATACACTTTTTGCATCGGCTTTTTTCCCGAAGAACAAGTCGATGGTGGTATTTTCGCTTTATTTCATAGGAATAGCAGTCGCAGTAATGGTGGCGTTTGTTTTCAAGAGGACCTTCTTTAAAAGTGAACCCATACCACTTCTTATAGAGTTGCCTCCCTACAGGATACCGACTGCTAAGGGAATCGGAATCCATGTATGGGAAAGAGTCAAGGAATTTATTGTAAAGGCCGGAACCTTGATATTCGCCGCTTCAATAGTGATATGGTTTTTGCTCAACTACAATTTGGGAGGTCCGGCAGCCTTTACGGACAGCTTTGCGGCATCGGTCGGGAAGTTTTTGGCTCCAATGTTTGCCCCCCTGGGATTCGGCAATTGGAGAGCGGCGCTTTCTCTTTTGACAGGCGTAGTGGCAAAGGAAGTCATAGTAAGCAACATGTCGATTGCATATGGCGCGGGTGCGGGCAGCGGTGTTGGTCTTGTTGATGCTCTTTCGGCCTCATTCACTTCCCTCAGCGCATACAGCTTTATGGTTTATGTACTGTTGTACATTCCTTGCATTGGTGTCATCAGCGTAATAAAAAAGGAAACCGGATCATGGAAATGGACAGGATTTTCAGTAGTTTATCAATTGACATTGGCTTGGGTTATAGCCTTTGGAGTATACCAAATCGGCAGTTTGTTTGTCGGATAGGAGGGCTCGATGGGACAGATTCTTACATTGGCAATAGCGGCGGTTCTCATATCGTATGCCGCTTATGTAATATGGAAAAATATCAATAGAGTAAAAAAAGGTCAATGCCCGGGTGGATGCGGAACTTGTGCAAAGTCCTGCGGATACAGAGAAGAAAATTCAAAAGGCGGTGACGAGGGCGATGACTGCTTATAAGCCACAGAGAATTTTCAGGAACGCACACGTAAATACTGTATACCATTCCCAGGTCCGAAATGTTTCGGACCTGATTTATGTACGAAAAAAATTTGAACTCGAAGACGGGGATTTTTTGGATCTCGATTTGTCATTTACAGGAGGAAAGTCGCTTGCTGTAATCCTCCATGGATTGGAATCAAGCGCCGGAAGACCTTATATGAAGGGTATGGCGAAAGCTTTGAACGATTCGGGAATAGATGCGATGTGCGTTAATTTCAGGGGCTGTGGCGGTGAACCGAACCGGCTTTTGCGTTTTTACCACAGCGGCGATACGGAGGATGTGAGGCAAATTATCCGCCAGATTTCCAATGAAATGGATTATGAGAACATTTTTATGGTGGGATTCAGCCTTGGTGCAAATGTTCTTCTGAAATTTCTGGGGGAAGAGGGGACGAATGCAAAAAGCGGTTATGGAATTTCGAAAGCAGCCGCAGTATCCGTGCCATGCGACTTGGCATCCGCTTCGAAAGCTTTGGATTCCTCTGGAAACTTTATATACAGAAAGAGATTCCTGAAAAAACTCGGAAAGACCCTGGCAAGAAAGAAAGAATTGCATCCGGACAAAATCAATCTTTCCGATTTTAAAAAAATAAAGACCTTGAAAGAGTATGATGACAGATACACCTCGGTTCTCCACGGTTTCAGCGATTCGAACGAATATTACGAAAAGGCAAGCTCGAAGCCATACCTTAGGGGAATCAGTATTCCGGTATTGATAATAAACGCTTTGGACGACCCGTTTTTGGGGAAAGAATGCTATCCCGATGAAAATGAAGCAAGAGAAAATGATTACATAGACTGGATAGTCACCAAGTTCGGGGGACATGTTGGTTTTTCCAGCATCGGCAATGGCCCGTTTTGGCATGAAAAAAGGATATGCGGCCATTTCACTGACATTGATGGGATTTGAATCGATTCTTCCATGAAGCAAGGGTTTCCTGATCGAACTTTTGTGGTATATTCAAAATATAAGACATGATTGGAGGAATTGCCGCATGGATATGCTCACAGGTTTTATAAAAGAAGCTATGACATATATTTCAGAAGAAAACCTTGTTGCGGCAATCGAGTATTTGAGGGGTTTCGGTTTTGTATTGGGAATCGGACTTGTTTCCATTGAAGCCTTTCTGCCCTTTCTTCCCTTGGTTCTTTTTGTGACGGTGAATGTTTTTGTGTTCGGTTTTGTATGGGGGTATGTATATTCATGGATAGGGACGTCGGCAGGTACCATACTGGTTTTTTTGCTTTTGCGAAATTTCGGCAACCATGGACTTTTCAACAAAATTTATGCAAACGATAAAACGGCAGGCAGACTGGTGAAAATAAGAGAAAGGGGATTCGCGCCTTTTTTCCTTTTATATTGTTTTCCATTTACACCAAGCTTTTTGGTTTCATTCATAGCGGCCTTGTCGGATTTGTCTACTGAACGGTTTGTTGCCGCAACTCTTGCGGGCAAACTCGTGATGATTTTTTTTCTCAGCATAATAGGATATAATTTCAAGGCGATTTATGATAATCCCGTACGTTCAATACTTTTAATAACTCTTATGCTGCTCATAGGGTATGTCTCAAAGTTGATATTGGAAAGATATGAAAAGAAGCACTACAAATTTTAAATGAAACAAAAGATCCCGGAAGAAATTTTCTTCCGGGATTTTTTATTTTTGCAGGTCGATTTGGTCCACCCTGTGCAACACGAAGTTTTTGAAGGCTTCGGCAAGAGGTGAAAGGGCCATTGTCCGGTTGTATACAAAATAGAAGTCTCGTTTTATATCCATGCCCCTTAACGGAATCCTTATGACCGATCCGTCTTCGAGGTCATTTGCAACCACATTCTTCGACAGGAAAGTAATGCCCATGTCCTTTTTAAGACATTCGACAATTGTTCTGTTGTTTTCAATAAAAGCGCTTACAGAAAGGTCGGACAATGAAATACCGTGTTTTGACAGGGCATCCTCAAGGGCTTTCCGTGTACCGGAGCCCTTTTCACGCAATATGAATTTGAAGGCTTTCAAATCTCCGGGATTGATCTCATCAATCGATGAGTACATTTCAGTGGATGGCGCCGCCAAAATAATTTCATCGCTCATTATTCTGATGTATTCCAGTTTTCCGGAATCCGTTTTTGAACCAACTATTCCGAAATTTATTTCTCCCTGAACGATTTTTTTCAAGATTACGCCCGAATCGTATTTTGAAATCCTGTAATGCACATTCGGGAAAATTTCATTGAAAGATTTCAGCATTTCAGGCAACAAATGTTCTTCTGGAACCGAACTGGCTGAAATCTCCAAAAGGCCCTCTATCTTTCCATTGTAATCGTTTAGGGAATAAATTGCATAATCGCGTTTGTTCAAGATATCCACGGCGTATTTGTGAAGAATTGTGCCGGCCTGGGTGAGATGGATTTTTTTTGAAGACCTGTTGATAAGGGTTGCATTCAATTCATATTCCAGATTTTTTATGTGTGTGCTGATTGTGGGTTGTGTTATATAAAGCGATTCTGCAGCTTTGGAAAAACTTTTATGTTTTGCAATTGCTACAAAAGCTTCAAGTTGCTTGAAATCCATGGACATGCCTCCTTAGAAATTCGTCACAGTAAGTATATCACTCTGTTTGAATCAAAATAAGACTTTTGAGCGTATTTTTAAATTCAAGGGGTAAAAAAAACATAGGAGGTGGCTATATATGGAAATTGGGTGGATAGGACTCGGAAAAATGGGATGGAATCTATGCTTGAATCTTTTAGATCATGGTTTTGATATCACTGTATACAACAGGGACAATGAAAAGTCGAGAGAAATGGTTTCTTTCGGTGCCGGCATGGCTTTTAGCATTGAAAACCTCGTTGAAAAATTGGACAGTCCCAGAATCATATGGATAATGGTTACGCAAGGAACAGCTGTAGACGATATTATAGGTGAACTCGAAAAACATCTTGATAAAGGGGATATAATAGTCGACGGCGGAAATTCACACTACAAAGACAGCATAAGGCGTGCAAAGGCTCTGAATGCCAATGAAATAGAATTCGTGGATGTGGGAACGAGCGGAGGAATTACCGGGGCGAGGCGTGGCGCCTGCATGATGGTTGGAGGAACGGAAAAAGCCTACGTGCGAATACAGCCTGTTTTGGAAGCATTATGCATGCCCAACGGGTATGGCTACATAGGTACTTATGGAAGCGGCCATTATGTCAAGATGATTCACAACGGCATAGAGTACGGTATGATGCAGGCAATGGGAGAAGGATTCGAAATAATGGAGAAAAGCGATTATTACATCAACTTCGAAGCCTTGACTGAGATATGGAACAACGGGTCGATAATAGAAGGCTACCTTATGGAAACAATGAAAAACGCATTTGTGGTCCACGGCGACCTTTCGGGCATAATAGGAAAGGTCGATGCTTCCGGAGAGGGCAGATGGACTGTTGAGGAGGCATTGGAAAAAAAAGTGTCGGCTCCGGTTATTTCGCTTTCTCTTCTTGAAAGATACAGGTCGATGAAGGAAGAGACCTACTCGGGGAAAGTGTTGGCTGCTTTAAGGAATGTTTTCGGAGGACACCCGATTCATGAAAAATAAAAAGAGGGAAACGAGCGGGTATGAAAGAATATTTTTTGTTTTCGGCGGTACGGGCGATTTGGCAGTTGGAAAGGTGTTGCCGGCTTTGCATGGATTGTACGAATCAGGAGCATGGGGGGAAAAAACCGCATTGTTATTGGTTGGAAGAAAAAAACTTGACATTGAACAAGTGCGGGAAAAAGTCAGACGATCAATTTATTTAAGCAAACCTGAAAGAGGGTCGGATGATAGTATTTTGCGCCATGTCCATTATTGCAGTATTGATATGGAGTCTGAAGAGTCCTATGTACAATTGAGCGAAATGGTCGAATCGCTATGCAGTTTGCCGCCACCGAGAGTGGAAATGATGTTTTTTCTTTCTATACCCCCAAATCTTTATTTGTCGGTTTCGGATTCCATACGCAAACTTGGATGGAACAGGGAGAAGCCGGCATGGAAGCGCATCGTTGTGGAGAAGCCATTTGGAACGAGTCTTGATACGGCCATAGAACTCAATGAAAGGCTGAAGACGGTATTTGCAGAGTCTCAGATATACAGGATTGACCATTATCTGGGAAAGGAAATGATACAAAACATAATGGTTATCAGGTTTGCCAATCGGATATTTGAAGGCTTCTGGGACAGGAATTCAATTGACAATGTTCAAATAACCGTTTCCGAAACAAGCGGAATAAAGGAGCGGGGGGGTTATTACGACAAGAACGGGGCAATTAAGGATATGATTCAAAGCCATCTTTTGCAGCTTTTGTCCCTTGTGGCCATGAAAAAGCCTTCTTGCGGACTCGACGATGAGATAAAGGGAGAAAGAGCCGAATTGCTTTCATCTCTGCGTTTGTTCAGCAAAGAGGACTCCGAAAATGAATGCGTCATAGGCCAGTACATGGCATACCGGCAGGAATCGGGAATACCGGAGGAAAGCATGACGGAAACTTTTGCCGCCATTAAGGTTAATATAGAAAGTGACGAGTGGAAGGATGTGCCGTTTTTTCTCAGGACCGGAAAAAGGCTCAAAGAAAAATCGGCATATATCGTTGTGGAATTCAAGGATTCCTGCAGCTATTTTGGCGATTACGAGGACAGGGGCGGCAAAAATCTTCTTGCAATACTGATTGAGCCTGACCAGGGAGTGTATTTGAAATTCAACATCAAGCGGCCTGGCGAAAATAAGATTATCATGCCGGTAAGCATGAAATTCTGTCAGAGCTGCACGTTTGATCCACATGGAAGCCCTAAGGCATACGAGGGATTGATTTCCGATGTGATAGAAGGGTCGAAATCGCGATTCGCCAAGTGGGATGAAGTTTCCGCATCATGGGCGTTCGTAGATTCGGTTGAAAGGTATCTTGACCGGGATAGGCAATTGCTTTTTTATGAAGGAGGAGGATCAGGCCCTGCCGAAGCTGAAATGCTTCTTGAAAGAGAAGGGAGAGCCTGGTGGGAAGTGGAGGCGATGGAATGATGGAGATAATTGACATAACGATGCCGATTGAGTCGGGGATGCCCGTATATAAAAACAGAAAAGAGAAATCCCCGGAGTTTTATATGGAAAAAATATTTGAAGAGGACGGCTTCAATGAAAGCTCTGTCAAAATCAACCTGCATACAGGCACTCATGTCGATGCGCCGCTTCATTATCTGAAGGATGGTTGCGATGCGGCTTCTCTTCCGCAGGAAAATTTTTTGGGGCTTTGCCGAGTAATCGATTTTACAGACATCCAAGAATCCATTACGGAGAAGGAAATCGAAAAAATAGATTTCGAGGGGATTGATTTTGTTTTGTTTAAGACCCGAAATTCATTGGAGACCCTGATTGACGACTTTATTTACGTCGATGAATCAGCGGCAAATATATTGAAAGTGAAAAAACTAAAGGGGGTGGGAGTGGATGCTCTTGGAATAGAAAGAGACCAGAAAGGACATCCTACCCATAAGATGTTGCTTGAAGAAGGAATTTTGATAATAGAAGGGCTTGAACTTGGAAATGTCTTGCCCGGGGAATATTTCTTTATCGTATTGCCACTCAAAATTAAAGCCGCCGAGGCGGCTCCTGCAAGAGCATTGCTGATAAAAGATTTTACCGAATTCAACGAAATGGTGTATAATAAAGAAAAAATTGCGAGGTGATACGCATGATTGTTTCCAATATGGATTCCGTGGAAGAAATAAAAGTCGCGAATCCTGAAGCGAAAGACGCTTTCATGAAAGTTTTAATCGGTCCGGAGGAAGGTTGGGCGGACCATGTGATGAGAGAATTTGAATTAGGTAAAGACGGTTTTTCCCCAAAACATGTGCATGACTGGCCCCATATAAATTATATAATCGAAGGTCGGGGCGAACTACAGGTTGGAGATTCAGTCCACGAAATAAAAGCCGGCGGATACGCATATGTGCCTTCGGGGATTGTCCACCAGTTCAGAAATATGGGACAAGGCAGATTGAAATTCATTTGCATCGTTCCAAAAGAGGGGCATAAATAGAAAGGGACGTGAATTATGACGAGTAAGGATTTTGCCATACTTGTTGCTCCAATGCTGATCTCGCTCATAATCAGCTTGGGATACGGGAAAAACATGGCAGGTAAAAAGATTGAATTTCCCAAGATATTGACAAAGGCAATGAGCATTCATGGACGCATAATGATTCTTTCGGCCATAGGATGGGCTCTATATGCAACAGGATGGCGTCAAAAGATAATAGGCGTCATATACATGGGCATAGCATTTCTGGTTGTCGGCATGATTGACTATGTAGCCATAAACAAGATGACGGCAAAAGACTGAGGAAGACCGAAAGGTCTTTCTTTTTTTCATTTTCACATTAATGCTTTACAAATTTAGTCCGCTAAAGTATAATACATCTGTGTTGTAAATTGAAATAATAAAAAGAGAAGGGGAGATTGAATTGAAAAAAATTCTAGTATTGTTGATGGTTTTGGCCATGGTCATGGCTGTGTTTTCAGGATGTGCGCAGCAGGAGGAGCCCGAAGTTGCAGATGAGCCAAATTCTTTGGAAGCGATTATCGATAAAGGCGAATTTGTTCTTGGACTGGACGACAGTTTTCCGCCAATGGGATTCAGAGACGACAAAGGCGAAATAGTCGGTTTTGACATCGATTTGGCAAAAGAAGTTGCAGAAAGAATGGGTGTTGAGCTTGTTGTAAAACCTGTCGATTGGGATGGCATTGCTCTCAGCCTGAAAAACGGAGACATCGATGTCATATGGAACGGATTGACAATAACCGATGAACGCAGGGAAACAATGGGCTTTACAAAACCGTATCTCAACAACAGGCAAATAATTGTTGCGAGGGTCGATTCGGACATAGCAACAAAAGCGGACCTGGAGGACAAGGTTGTCGGCGTTCAATTGGGAAGCAGCTCCGACATAGCATTGAACAGCGAGCCTGAAGTTGCCGAAAAGGTCGAAGAAGTAAGAAAGTATTCAAACAATGTCGAGGCCTTGCTTGACTTGGCAAACGAAGGAACAGACGCAGTAGTGGTGGATGAAATTGTAGGAAGATATTATATCGCCAAGAAGCCTGACACGTATAAGGTTTTGGATGATTATTTCACAGACGAGGAATACGGAGTCGGCTATCGCAAGGAAGACACTGACTTCGGCGAAGAGCTTGACAGAATTATGGATGAAATGAAAGCCGATGGAACAGCCGACGCAATTTCCGAGGAATGGTTTGGAGAAGCTATTGTATTGAAATAGGAGCTGGAGAATTTGGAAAAGCTTTTTAGCATAACTTTGTATATATTGAAAGGCAGCGGTGTCACATTGGGACTATACGCCATTACGGCCGTTTTCTCAATGCCTCTCGGACTCATGTGCGCCTTGGGAAAAATATCAAAAAACAAGATTTTGAGCAAGGCGGTAAGCTTGTACACATGGGTGTTCAGGGGGACGCCTCTCCTGCTCCAATTGTTTTTCACTTACTACGGGTTGCCCGTATTGGGAATCAGGTGGAGCGGGCCTTTTGCTCCTGCCGCTTTGACTTTCATACTAAACTATGGAGCTTATCTCACGGAGATTTTCAGGGCGGGAATACAGTCCATAGACAAGGGACAGTATGAGGCGGCAAAGGTTCTGGGCATGAATTACAGCCAGACAATGCGTAAAATAATAATACCCCAGACCGTCAAGAGGATACTTCCGCCGTTGGGCAATGAAGCCATCACTCTCGTCAAAGACACTGCGCTGGTAGCGGTAATAGCCTTGGCGGAAATATTGAGGAACGCAAAGGAAATCGTTACCAGAGAATTCATAATAACCCCGTTCTTCATAGCGGCTGCCATTTATCTTGTTTTGACCTCGGTGATTGTTTTGACATTTAACCGTATGGAAGAAAAATATTCGTACTATGAGTAGGTGGATTCATGAAAATGATTGAAATAATAGACGTTTCAAAGAATTTCGGACCTTTGAAAGTATTGGACGGAATCAACTTGGGAGTAGACCAGGGAGAAATAATTTCCATCATAGGCCCTTCCGGAGCAGGCAAGAGCACTCTCTTAAGGTCTGTCATACAATTGGAATCGATTGATGATGGAATAGTTGAAATAGAGGGTCTAAGAATCGCATGCAGGAAAGACAGGGTCGACGATGAACCAATCGACAAAAACACTGTCCGAGAAGGTTTGGCTAAAATGGGAATGGTTTTTCAGGGATTCAATCTGTTTCCGCATATGACTGTTCTTGAGAATGTCATGGTTGCACAAACAATTGTCAAGAATAGAAGCCAAACGGAAGCTGCCCAAAAGGCGAAAGCCATATTGAAAAAGGTCGGTCTGACGGATAAAGAGAACAGCTATCCTTCCCAGATTTCGGGAGGGCAGAAACAACGTGTCGCGATAGCAAGGGCTTTGGCGATGGATCCAGACATAATGCTGTTTGACGAACCTACTTCCGCTCTCGACCCCGAACTTATCGGAGAAGTGCTGGGAGTCATAAAGGCTCTTGCCGAGGAACGGATGACAATGATGATAGTTACCCACGAAATGAATTTTGCCCGGGAAATTTCCGACCGCATACTATTCATGGAAGACGGCAAAATTGTCGAAACAGGTCCGCCGGACAAGATATTTGTGAATCCTGAACATCCAAGGATAAAGACGTTTCTAGAAAAAATAATTTCTTGATAATAAAAAAATAGTTTTGAAAAAAGAACCGACAAGAGACTTGCCTCTTTCGGTTCTTTTTATTTTGTAGGGATTTTAAGTTGTCTGTGAATATTGATTTTGTACTCTGCTTATTCTGAAACTGGTTTTATGGTAGAATAAATCATCAGAGGGGATCTATAGGAATAAGAAATGATTGTCAAATGCTTTTTACAAAAAAGATGATTCGATCCGTTGCCCCTTGGGGGGCATTTTGACATTTTTGAGAAAAATGGCGGAATCCGTTGAGGGAAATTTGTGGAGGTGCGATATGCTTAATGTTTCAGACGTCAGAAATATTCCGGGTGTTCGAATAGGCAATTGGGAAGACGAAAATGCGGCAACAGGCTGTACTGTGATCATTGCCGACAAGGGAGCCAGCGCAGGAGTCGACATAAGGGGCGGAGCTCCGGGAACAAGGGAAACGGATTTGCTTGACCCTGTAAATTTGGTTGACAGAGTTCATGCCGTTTTCATATCGGGAGGAAGCGCATTCGGTTTGGATGCCGGCGGAGGCATAATGCGTTATCTTGAGGAAAGAGGCATTGGATTCGATGCTGGAGTGACAAGGGTTCCCATTGTCACGGGTGCTGTGTTGTTTGATTTGGCTTTTGGAGACCATAAAATAAGACCTGGAAATGAAGCCGGCTATAAAGCATCCATTGCGTCGGAGAGAGGAAGTTTCGAGGAAGGGAACCACGGAGCGGGAACCGGTGCCACCGTTGGAAAGGCAAAAGGCATGGAATATGCAATGAAAGGCGGCTTGGGAAGTTTTTGCTATGAAAGCAATGGTTTGCTGGTAGGTGCAGTAGTCGCGGTCAATGCATTCGGAAATGTTCTTGACCCGAAAAAAAACGAATACTTGGCAGGGGTTCTGACGGATGACGGGAAGAGAATACTGGATGCGGAAAAGATTGTGCTGGAAACGGCAAAAAATGAGAAAATAGAATTCAACGGAAACACTTCAATAGGGGTTGTAATTACAAATGGAAGTTTTGACAAGGCGAAATGCAAAAAAATAGCCCAAATGGCACACAACGGTTTTGCGAGGACAATCAGACCGTCACACACACAGCTGGATGGAGACTCTATATTTGCAATGTCGACGGGTGAAGTCCATGCCGATATAAATGCCGTAGGCATATTGGCCGCGGATGCGGTTGCGCAAGCCGTGCAAAGGGCAATAAAAGAAGCTGAATCCATTCATGGAGTTCTTTCATTCAAAGACATATAAAGGGATATTGACTGTGTATTCAGGAAACATGTGGAGAAATCAATAATTTTGTGCTAAAATAATAATGAAAATATATCGTATTCATGAACTATTTATTTAGCCAATAAAGCAGTCTGGCAATAAAAATGAATTGGAGGGAATATATGATAGGTGCAAAAATAAGAAAGCTCAGACAGGAAAAAGGCATGACTCTAAGTGAATTGGCGAAACAGGTAAATTTTACTGCAAGTTATATTTCGCAGATTGAACGAAGCATTATTGAACCTTCACTTTCTTCACTTAGAAAAATAGCTCTTGCTCTCGACACGCCGATTTACAGTTTTCTTTCAGAGGAAAATGCAGACCATTTCTTGATAAAGGCCGACAAACGCAAGAAACTGGCTTTGCCCAACAGTACAATGGTATATGAATTTGTTACACCCATGGCGTCAAACAAAGTAATAAGACCCAAGATGGAAATAATTTATATTCATATGGAACCGGAAAGCTGGAGCAATGAAGAATATCTGTCCCATAAGGCGGATGAATGCATTTTTGTTTTAGAAGGTTGTTTTTATGTTTATCTCGGGGAAGACAAATATGTTCTCGAAGAGGGAGACAGCATTTACATACAAGAAAATGTAAGCCACAGAATCTACAATCCCATGAAAAAAGTTACAACTGCAATTTCATGTTTTTCTCCTTCATTATATTGATTAAAAAGCAAATGAGTCAGTGGAATTGAGTCTTTGTGCCAAACAAAAGCCTTCCCGTTTTTCGGGAAGGCTTTATTTTATTTTCTTTCGATTCCATATTTTTTCATCTTGCGGTAGATTGTATTTCTTGATATTCCCAAGTCCTCGGCAGTCTGCTTTATATTGTAGCCATTGTCATTGAGGGCGGCAAGCAGTATATCCAAGCTTGAATCCTCAAGGTTTTTTTTGAAGTAAGGATCTCCATCCTGACATTCGAGGCCTGCCTGCGTCAAGTGGCTTATTTCGAGAATTCCGCCTCCGGACATGAACATTGCTATGGAAAGAATGTTTTCCAACTGGCGTATGTTTCCGGGCCAATCGTATGAGCGAATCAAATCGAGCGCTTCATTTGAAATTCCGGTTACAGGGATCTCCATTTCGGGATTGATTTGCTCTATGAAATGTTCGCAAAGCTCATATAGGTCTTCACGTCTTTCTCTCAACGGAGGCAGTTTAAGATACAGTATTTTCAGCCTGTAGTACAAGTCCTCCCGGAACTGCTTCCTTTCTACCATTTTTTCCAAATCCTTGTTGGTCGCGGCGATTATCCTTACATCTATTGTTATTGTCTTGTTGCTTCCCAAACGTGTAATCTGCTTTGTTTCGATAGCTCTTAAGAGTTTTGCCTGAAGCTGCATAGGCATTTCGCCTATTTCATCAAGGAAAAGGGTCCCTCCCTCAGCCAATTCGAACTTTCCCGATTTGCCGCCTTTCTTAGCTCCGGTGAAAGCGCCTTCTTCATATCCGAACAATTCGCTGTCGAAAAGATCTATAGGGTAGTTTGCGCAGTTTATTGCTACGAAAGGACCTGCTTTTCTGTCGCTGAAATTATGAATAGACTGCGAAAAAAGATCCTTTCCGGTTCCGCTTTCACCTTCAATCAGGGTATTCTTGTTTATGTTTGAAAATTCCTTGGCAAGGTTTATCTTGTTTTGGAGCTTTGGACCGCTTCCTATGAAATCATTGAATTCGTAAGAGGCCCTGTGGCCGGCCATATTGCTGGCTATTTGGTAAGATCGCTTTATCCTCCGGAAAATATCAATGGCGCCGATTATTTTTCCATCATCGTCAAATACAGGATAAGCAGAGTTCATAAGATGTGAACGCTTTCCGCTGTAATACAGGTCATATTCGAAGTCCATTTGCGGTTTTTGGGATTTAATTATTTGCACAAGTATGGTGTCTTTGAAAGGAGGATTGTTGAGGTTTTCGCCAATGACCTTTTCTTTGTCAGCCCCAATCAGTTTGCAAGCGCTGGAATTTATGTAAGTGACATTCCCGTCTTTGTCGCAGGCGGAAATGCCGTCATCGACGGCATCAAGATAATTTAATAATTCCTTGTGGGACTTGTTTTGTTTTTCGTTTTCCACAGCAATGTTTTCAAGACTTTCTGACATTCTGGAAAGATCTGAAAAGGCTTCGGGGATATCGCTTTCGGATATCAAAAGAAGCGAATACCCATAAGAGTTCAGAGCGGTTGGAATGTTCTTAAGCAGATAGAGGGTTGCCTTGTCGTATCTTATCATCAGTTTGTGCATTTTTGAGTTTGATTCAGAAAATGAAAAAAACCTGTTCGTTAAATCCAATTCCTCCAAATCCGAATCGTGTGAAACAGTGGAAAGTATTCTGTCATCCTTGTCGATGAGAATCAAAGCTCTGTTCGATAAAGGATATACCGCTGCTACCGAAGGGAAAATATGACCGGTGAAAAAATCATCCAAGTAGTTATTTTTTTTGATTTGTTGCGATTTGTGGGTAAGGTTTTTAAGTGTTTCGCATAAAAGTTTGGACATTGCTTGGACTCCTTTACAAATAGTGTCTTGCATTTATGTAACATGTTACATTATGCAACACGGAATGTAAATAGAAACTTAAAATCTTCATTATTAATTAATGATGTTGCAATATGGACCTTTGGGCAGGTTTTTGTGCGCGTCGGGATTTGCGAATATTTAGAAAACGCGAAAAATGTCGAATGCCGTGTTCCAAAATGTAACATAAAATGTTTGTGGGCAAAGTTGATACGCATCTTTTGCGAGATGACAGTGTGTTTTTTGAATGCGGGAATCTGCTGTTTTCAACGGTTTTGAAGAAAAGGCAGTTGTTTGTCGATGAAGTGGCATAGTATTTGCATATTATAAATTAAAAAAATGGGGGGTGTGTGATGTACAAGACAAGAAAGCATTTGAGCGAAATAAAGCATGACAGTTATGCGAATGTACCCGAAGAATTCGGACCGGGTTGGATTGACTGTTCCCTGGGAATAAATCCATTCGGCTTTCCTGAGGGCGTGGGCGATTCAATGGGGAAATTTGGGGCGGACATTGTAAACAATTATCCCCATGGAGATACTAAACTGAAAAATGCAATAATCGGCTATTGGAGCGAAAATGCCTTGCTTTGTGAGAGAAGGATAGAATTGGCCTGTGGATCCATGGATGCCATCACCAAAATAAACAAGATGTTTATCGACAAAGGTACTGCAGTGCTGGGGCACAGCCCTCAATTTCCGGACTTCGGCATGGATGTAGAAGGCATGGGAGGAATATATGAAACGGTGGACATGTCTGAAGAAAACGGCAAGTTCGATGGTGTCCGTTTCATGGATGGAATTGAAGAGAGGCATGCATTCTGTTATATTGACAATCCCAATAATCCTACCGGACAGATAATTCCCTTGGAAGTCATATCGGAAATTGCCAAGAAAGCCGCAAGCATGGGTGTTTGTGTTGTGGTTGACGAAGCTTATGGAGATTTCATGGAAAAAGCCAATTCGGCGGTAAATCTTCTTGATGACCTAAGCAACATAATGGTATTGAAGTCTTTTTCAAAGGGCTTCGGAATGGCGGGAATGAGAATAGGTTATGCAATGGGGTCGATTGGGCTCATGGACGTCTACAGAAAAATATCAATTCCGTTTTGCGTAACGGGCATTGGAACGATTTTGGCGATTGAAGCCTTGAAGGACGAAGGTTTTCTTGACGAAAGCAGAAAAAAAATTGCTAAGGCAAAGAAAAGAATCATTGGAGCAATGGACAATCTGGGAAGTCTTGAGACGAGTCCGACGGTTCCAATAATGACGCTTACGCATAGGGATAAAGAAGTCGACCTTTACAGGGAATTGTTAAAGGTGCAGGTGCTTTCGGTTTCCGGCGAAAACTTCGGTGGTCTCGGCAAAAATAGCGTAAGGTTCAGGATAGGCAAGGACGCGGATCTTCTATTGGAGAGGTTGAGATTGGTCGTGAAGAATTGGACGGAGGGAAATTAATGGGTTTTGAATTGAAAAAAACGAAACAAATCATCGAAAGGGATGCAGAGGTTTACCCTGAATTTGCGCGGATGCCGTATTATCCATTGGCGGTCGCAAGAGGTCATGGAGCCATACTCGAAGATTTCGACGGGAACGAGTTCATAGACTTGCTTTCGAGCGCTTCGGCTCTCAATACGGGGCACGCGCATCCCAGAATAGTGAACGCAATCAAGGAACAGGCTGAAAAATACATAACATACACTGCGGCTTACATGTATTCGGAACCTCTCGTCAAATACGCAGAGGCACTTATTGGTGTTACCCCGGGAGACTATGAAAAGAAAGTCGCTTATGGAAATTGCGGATCTGATGCCAATGACGGAGCAATAAAGCTTGCAAGGGCTTATACGGGAAGAAAAAAAATAGTCTCATTCATAGGCGCCTACCACGGATCTACTTACGGAGCACTGTCCTTAAGTGCAATAAGCCTTAATATGCGAAGAAAAATCGGACCTCTTCTGGGAGAAATAGAGCACATAGAATACCCCGACTGCTACAGGTGCAGATACGGAAAAGAATCCGCAACCTGCGGCCTCGAATGTCTCGGCGCTTTCAAGAAGGCAATGACTACATACATGCCGCCGGAAGACATCGCGGCGGTAATAATCGAACCCATACAGGGTGACGGTGGGCTCATTGTTCCGCCGAACCGATACATGAAGGCCCTTTACGAAATATGCAAAGATAATGGAATACTCTTTGTGAGCGAAGAGGTTCAGCAGGGTTTCGGGCGTACCGGAAAGTGGTTCGGAATAGAACACTTCGATGTGGTTCCGGACATGCTTATAATGGGAAAATCAATCGGGTCGGGTGTTCCTCTTAGCGCAATAGTCGGAAGAAGGGAAATAATGGACTCGATGGACGCTCCCGCACACTTGTTTACCATGAGCGGCAACGCGCTTGCCTGCGCGGCCGCATACGAGACCCTTGAGATAATAAAGGACGAAAAGCTTGTTGAAAAGAGCAAAGAACTCGGAGACTATGCGAAGGCTCGATTCAAAGCCATGATGGATGAATACGAAATCATCGGCGACGTCAGGGGCATGGGGCTTTCCATAGGAGTTGACCTCGTAAAGGATAGGACAGGCAAGGCCGGCAACAGGGAAGCGGCAGCTAAAATTTGCTACAGGTGTTGGGAAAAAGGGGTAATCATAATTTTCTTGGGAGACGGAGTTTTAAGATTCCAACCGCCTCTCGTGATTTCCCGTGAAGAAATAGACAAGGCAATCGATGTCATAGAGGAATCAATGAAAGAGTTTTTGGCCGGAGATATTCCCGACGAGATACTCGAAACTGCAAAGGGGTGGTAAGGAAATAAAAAATTGTTTGTCAATATCGCAATCATACTAAATAAGATCAAGGAGGAACACACATGAATTTTGTAAAATCGGACACATTCAAGAAATATTTTGTTCCGGGCATCGTTTTTCAATCTGTTGTAATCGCAGGAGGTTACGGTACGGGACGTGAGTTGGTAGAGTTTTTCCTGAATTTCGGTACATTGGGCGGACTCATAGCAATGGTATTCATATCGACAGTGATTTGGTCTCTTGTTTGCGCCGCGACTTTTGAATTCGCAAGAGTCTTTAAAGCGTATGACTACAGAAGTTTTTTCACCAAACTGCTCGGAAAGGCTTGGTGGCTCTATGAAGTATGCTATTTCGTTCTTCTCCTCATCGTGCTTGCTGTAATCGCATCGACTGCAGGAAGCATACTCAATGAAATCTTCGGGCTCAACTACTATGTTGGAGTCATTGGAATGATGGTTGGCGTCGGACTTCTTGTTTTCAACGGTTCAGAGGCAATCGAGAAATTTCTTTCGTACTGGTCTTTCCTGCTTTACGCAGTATACATTGCATTCCTGGTAGTGTGCTTTACGAAGTTTGGCGACGGAATCGTAAGCTCTGTATTCCAAGGCAACATGAAGAGTGGATGGGTAATGGGCGGTTTCAAATACGCATTCTACAATCTTGGAATCATACCGGCCGTATTGTTCTCGACAAGACACATAGAAACAAGAAAAGAAGCGATAGGATCAGGCATAATGGCTGGAATAATCGGAATCGTTCCCGGAATACTTTTGTATCTTGCCATGATTGGACTTTATCCTGATATTTTAACAGTTGCAGTTCCTACAAACCACATACTTGGAGTATTGGGATCTCCATTCTTCCAAATAACATTCCAGGTAGTGCTCTTCGGTACACTTATCGAAACAGGCACAGGATTCATATTTGCAGTTACTGAAAGAATCAATTCGGTATACAAAGAAAAAGGCGAAATAATGCCGACCAAATTGACAACAAGCCTTACAATCACGCTTCTTATAGTCGGAGCGGTAATCGCGCAATTTGGATTGATTGGTCTTATTGCTAAAGGATACGGAACAATAACATGGGGCTTCTTCGTATTTTATGTTGTTCCTGTCTGCACAATCGGTGTATGGAAGATCAAACAGCAGGACAATGCATTGGAGAACCGCAAGATAGGATAACAAGCAATAAAGTAGATTTTCAACACCCTCCTTTCACGTTTGCATGCGTGGAAGGAGGGTGAATTTATGTTGAGGGTCACTTTAATTTCATCGATATGTTAAAATGAAACAAGGGCGAGGTGATTGTATGAAAAGGAAAACGATTGGAAGTTCAAGTTATAGATTCATAAAAAATGAAACCGCCTATCTTGAGAGAATTGAAGTTATAGACCATGAGACCCGAACGCGGATAGTCGATGCATACGAACCCCGTGAAGAGGGCATGAACTACATACGCATAATACTGACGATAGGAGCCATTCTTGTAGGGCTGGGCATCATAAGTTTCATAGCAAGCAATTGGAAGGAGATTGGCAATTCATTCAAGCTGACCATAATTGTCTTGGGTGTTTTGGGTTTTGCAGCAAGTGGGAGAATTCTGGAGGAAAGCTATCCGAGAACTGGGCGAAGCCTTGTATATATATCCGTAATGATTTTCGGAGCCGGAATTTTTCTTATTGAGCAGATGTACAACATATCAATCCATTTTTCTAAAAGTTTTTTGCTGTGGTCTCTGGGAGTCCTGCCAATGGCATATGTGCTGAAGGACAAGCTTATATTCGTTTTTGCCAATGCGCTGCTTCTTGTCTACGGCATTGGAAATTTAAACTACCATGGAATCGAATGGGTCTACCTGGCTCTTCTAATCGTTTTTTATGCGGTAAACCGATTTGTTTTTGAAAATAATCCGTATTTTATGTTTATGGAAAACATTTTGGCTGCGATATGGGTCATAGATGTCATTGAAGAGCTTGGTGGAAGCGGTCTTTTAGCGGCGTGTGTCATTTTCGGATCAGGAATATCAATGAAATATGTGTTATCCAGGCATGAGAGGGTGCTGGCGCTGCAGGGGAATTTGTTTATGGGGATATCGGGCCTTTTCCTTACATTCAAGGGCATATGGACAGATCTTGATTTTAGTTACGGCGGAGAGACGGCAATAGTTTTCGGAATAGTCCTGATGGCATATTTTTTGATGGATACGAAAAAGGGTCGCCTAAGCAGCTTGTTTTTTGTCTGCATATTGATATTCAGATACTATGTGGACAGTTTTTATGATTTTATGCCAAAATCCATGTTCTTCATAATCGGAGGGCTTATTCTGATAGCCTTTGGATACACGTTTGAGCGAATAAGAAAGAAGGAGGGCATAGGTTATGAAAATAGACTATAGGAATAGTCTGGGGTTTGTACTTGCCTTGCTTATTCCATTGTTAATATTGGGAGGTATTGCCTACAAGCCTCTTGTTGCAAAAGCCCAGGGAGAGGAAATACTTCTTGCGACAGACGCATATGACCCGAGGGATTTGTTTCGCGGGGACTATGTGCATTTGAATCTCGAAATAAGCAGAGCAACATACGATTTGCTTTCGAAAGAAATTTTTTATAACACTGAAAAATACAATGACAGTTTTGTGTATGTTTTGTTGAAAATCGATCAAAACGGTTACCACTCCATTGATACTGTTTTGGAAAAACCGCCGTCTGAGGGCGTTTATCTTAAGGCGCGAATTTCCGGGCTGCGTGAAACAAGCGGATTTCAAAAGTCCTATAGTGTCTATCTCAACTATGGGCTCGAGAGATACTATGTACAGGAAAATACAGGAGAAGAACTGCAATACGATTCAAATGACGGCATTCTGGATGTAGTTGTCAGGACATACAAGGGCTATGGGTATGTTGAAAGGTTGCGAAAAAGAGATGCTGAATAAGAATTTTGAGATCCTCGAAACGGTAAAATTGTTTACGGGGATTTTTAAAGCCGGTGGCGGGCTTGGGCAATTTATGGTTTAATGGAGTAAAGAGGTGAAATTTATGAGGGGAACATTCAACGAAATGTGCGAGTTGTTCAATGAAAAGGGATATGAAAAAATAATGATCAATTCCCTTTTCAACCAAATGACTTTCAAGTTGCCGGAAGACTCATTCTGGAGAGTCAGAAAGAACCGCATGGAGATTCTTGTCCACAGGGAAACGGCCGAGGGTTATGGAACAGTCCTTGGAAGCGAAGGGAATTCCATGGAATTTTTAAACAACCGCAGAATTACATTTGCAGGGGGAAGGATGATCGATATAAGCCATTTGGACAGTGAGGCATGTCTGTCGGAGCATTTTGCCAAAGACAATTTGGACAGAGTGGCCGGGTTTTTCATTGAAGAGGAAGACGGCCACATGAGAATGGGTCTTATACTTGGAGGAATGGAGAAAAAAGGCATCATAAACGGAGAAAAGATGAATGACGGTGTGTTCGCAATGAAGGGCGGAAATTTGTGTGAGGAATCCATACGCCTTTACATGGACATGACCGATGTTAGAGTGGATGCTGCAAAGCAGAGCGGCAAGATAGAAGCTCTTTTAAGAGAAAGGAAATGGATTCTGTAAATGGACATGAATAAAGCTTTCTGTTATCATGTCATTAGACTAAATTCAAAGGAGAATATTAAATGAATGAAAATGTTTTGGCAAAAGTAGGGAACAGGGAAATACTTAAAGAAGAAATGGAAATGATGATTAAAAGTCTTGGACCGGAGCGAGAGGCCCAGTTCAATAACGATAAGGGACGAGAGTATGTTTTGAATGAACTTGTCAATCAGGAGCTCTTTTATCTTTATGCTATGGCAAACGGTATGGACGGAGAAGAAGCCTTTAAGGCCCAGCTTGAAACAGTCAAGGCCAACATACTCAAGCAATATGCCGTAAACAAGACAATCGCAGGCGTGGGTGTTGAGGAAAAAGAGGCGGAAGAGTATTACGAAAAAAACAAAAGCAACTTCCAAACGCCTGAAAGCGTACACACAAAACACATTCTTGTCGACAGCGAGGAAGAGGCCGAAAGCATAAAGACTGAAATTGACGGTGGAATCGAGTTTGAGGATGCCGCCCAAAAATACTCCAAATGTCCTTCGAATGCGAATGGTGGAGACTTGGGAATGTTCGGAAGAGGTAAAATGGTTCCCGAATTCGAGGACGCGGCTTTTGGAATGAAAGTCGGCCAAATAAGCGAACCCGTCAAAACCCAGTTCGGCTACCATTTGATCAAAGTTGAGGATAGGAAGGAAGCTTCGGTCAAGGCATATGACGAAGTGAAAAATGAAATAGGGCAAAGGCTCATATCTGAAAAGCAAAGAGACGTTTACATGGAAAAAATAAGTGAATTGAAACAGCAGTATGAAGTAAAAATTTATTAAAAGAGCCTATGGCTCTTTTTTTTTTGCTTCTACAGTGGTACGATTTCTGAAGCGGGACTTTCAGGAGGCGGTATGATGAACTTGCTTTTAGCATCGATAATTATATTTGTAATGTTGATTTTAGCGGTTGTGGCGAAAATCAATCTATTGCTGCCACTGATTGCGGGAATCATCATGTTCGGATGGATGGGACGGGACTGCTTTCCGAAATAATGAAAAGCGGCGGAATATTGTCCATGATAAACATAGCTTCCATAGTTTTGATATCGGCAGCCTATTCGGGCATATTGGACAAGGCTGGTTTAATGAATCAAACAGAGGGTAAAATTAGATTATGGGTGGAAAAAGCGGAGATCTTTCCCAGAGTGATTGCCGCAAGTCTTTTGGCTCTGCAATAGGGTGTACACAAACACTCGCAATAGTGATAGTGTTTCAAATAATGAAGAACCAGGATGTTTACATGGGACATGGAAGGGAACGGTTCCAGCCTCATCCATAGGTGTGGGAAGCTTATTCATTCCTTTTGCATTTTATCTGTATATTGTTCCAATTTATTATTTGATGAAGAGAGGTAGAGCCGGTGGAGTTGAAGCGAAAGAAAAAATCGTATGATGTTTTGATTATAGGCGGAGGACCTGCGGGAATGTTTGCGGCAATCACAATGAAAGAGCATTTGGGAAAAGTGGCAATCCTTGAAAAGAATGACCGAATCGGCAAAAAACTTTTGCTTTCAGGAAGTGGACAGTGCAATCTCACCCATTCCGGAAGCATAAAGGAATTCACTGGGAAATACGGAGACAAGGGGATGTTTTTAAAACCGGCTTTCAAAGGCTTCGACAATCTGGCCCTCTTGAGGTTTTTTGAGAAGAGAGGCATAGGCTTCGAAGAAAGAAAGGACGGCAAATTTTTCCCGGAATCGTGTAAAGCATCAGACATACTCGATGTGCTCGAAAAAGAACTGCTGAAGTCGGGAGTCGACATATTGTGCAATGAAAAGGCGATAAGAACAGTAAAAACGAAGAATGGATTCCGGGTGGATACGAAAAATCTTGCGTGCCAATCAAAATTGCTTGTATTGGCGACAGGAGGCATGTCATATCCATCAACTGGATCTTCGGGAGACGGTTACGGCTTCGCTGAAAGTCTGGGACATTCAATTGTGTCTGTAAAGCCGGCTTTGGCTCCGGTAGTCTGCAAAGATTTCAAAGGAGACTTTCTTGCCGGACTTTCTTTTGAGGAAGTCGGTTTGGGGCTATGGCGAAATGGCAAAAAACTCAGGTCGTTCAAGGGAGCGTTGCTTTATACGCACGACGGTTTTTCCGGGCCTGTGATTTTAAATAATTCGAGATATTTTGAGCCGGGAGACATACTGGCAATAAATTATTTTTTGGAACATGACAAATCTTCTTTCGAAAAAAAACTTGCAGAACGCGCGTCCAGAAGCCTTCCTCCGAAAGTTAAAAGATACCTGAGGGAAGCAGGGCTTTCAGAGCGATTTTGCATCGATAGACTGAAAAAGGCAGGCATATCCGAAGGGCTTTCGATATCGGAGCTGGGGAAGATGGAAAGAAAACACTTGGCGGGCTTATTAACTGAAGACAGATATGAAATAAGCAAAATCAAAGGATTCAATATTGCCATGGCAACGTGCGGGGGAGTCGACACCAGGGAAATAAACCGCAAAACCATGCAATCAAAGATAGTGGAAGGACTTTTCTTTGTTGGAGAGGTTTTGGATATTGACGGGGAAACTGGAGGATACAATCTACAGGCGGCTTTTTCGACTGCGCGCCTGCTGGGAAATATATTTTAAGCGAAATGGAAGACGCCTTAAAATGGCGAAAGGAGCGGTTTTATGAAAATTTATACAAAAGGCGGAGACAGGGGAGAAACAAGTCTTTATGACAACACCCGAGTGCCGAAGGACCATATCAGGGTTGAGAGCTATGGAACGATTGACGAATTGAATTCTGCACTTGGATTGGCAAGAGGGTTCATAGACGATGATTCAATCAACGTTTCCATAAAGGACGTGCAGAGGGAACTTTTTAATGTTGCAGGAGAGCTTGCCACAGCCGACCATTCAAAGTTTCCGGAAAAAGTGACGGTGGAGAAAATAGAAAGCCTCGAGAGCGAAATCGATTCAATGCTTGACAAATTAAACAAAGAGCAGCAATTCAAATTCATAATACCAGGTTCATGCCATCGATCCGCCAGCCTCCACATGGCAAGGACAATTTGCAGGAGAGCGGAGAGAAGGATAGTGACGCTTTCGCGAGAAGAGGACATAAGACCAGAGCTTGTCAAATATGTCAACCGCCTTTCGGATTGGATATACGCATTGGCAAGAACCTTTGAATGCTCAATCGAATATGTTGATTTTGAAAAATAAGGAGATGGAAAGAATGCGCTATTTCAGTTTTGATATCAGTGAAACGATTAAAGAGAGATGGTCGCCAAAGTCCTTCAGTACTGATCCTGTAGAGTATGAAGACGTATTGGCGGTTTTGGAGGCGGCAAGATACGCTCCATCCTGCTTCAACGAACAGCCTTGGGAATTTTATATTGCCTTTGATGAAGAAGAGCTTGAATTGGTAAGACAATCAATCAATGACAGGAACCGGCTTTGGGCCGACAAGGCTCCTGTTCTGATAGTTGCGTCTTCACGTCCTTCGTTCCGCAAAAACGAAAAAGCAAACAGATGGGCCGATTTCGACACGGGGACAGCTTGGGGATACTTGTCGCTTGAAGCTCATAGAAGGGGGCTTATAACACATGCCATGGGAGGTTTCAGCCGAAAGAAGCTTAAGGAACTTTTGGGATATGAAGAAGAAAGAAATTTTCTGGCCATAATTGCACTTGGCAGAATTGGAGACAAACAAGAGCTCAATGAAATATTTATTGAGGATGAGAGTCCCAGGGAAAGAAAATCGCTCGATGAGATTATGATCAGGATAAAAGACATCGGGGGTGAGTAGATGCAGGTTGCATTGATAGCCCATGATGAAAAGAAAAACGCCATAATTGCATTTGCCCGAAAAAACAAAAAAATGCTGGAATCATGCAAATTGTTTGCCACAGGCACTACGGGGAAATTGATAGAGGAAAAAACAGGACTGAGCATAATAAGATTTCTCTCAGGACCTCTTGGAGGAGATGCGCAGATAAGCGCAATGGTTGCTTCAGAAAAGATTGACCTTGTAATATTCCTTAGAGATCCTCTAACATCACAGCCGCATGAGCCTGACATACTTGCGCTCTTGAGAATTTGCGACGTTCACAATGTGCCGCTGGCCACAAACATTACCTCGGCAGAACTTTTGCTTTACGCATTGATTGCCAAAGAGACCCCGTGGCAGGAAATTCAAGGCAGGTACTGACGTGTGTAATCCAAACAAAATGAAATGCCGGATTCTTTGAAGGCGGTAGAATCACGGCATGGTGACAAAATTATGATAGAGAATAATTGAGCGGATTGCAAAAGCAACCGCTTTTTTCATTGAAGCGGTTTTTAAATAATTCGGAATAGTGGTAAAATAGAATATATTGACAATAAACAATGAATAAAGGGAGATGCAAAATGAAGCTGAGAGTGCTTGCGGACAACAACACAATAATCGACAGATATTTTTTAGGGGAACCGGGACTTTCTTTCTTGATTGAAGCAGACGGTGAAAAAATACTTTTTGATATGGGATATTCTGACGTATTCGTAAAAAATGCTTTCAAGATGGGAGAAACCCTGCGAGACATAGACAAAGTCGTTTTTTCCCACGGTCATGTTGACCACACATGGGGCCTTGATCCATACATAAGATTGATGAATGAATGGACAATTGAAAACATAGCGTTTAGGACGCCCCTTTTTATCGCGCATGAAGAAGTCTTTTTAAGTAGAAGATTCGAAAATTTCAAAGAAATCGGCTCCTTGATTTCGGAAGAAAAATGCAGCAGGCATTTCGAAATGGCACTTACAAACGAACCATTTAAACTGACAGAAAACCTTTGGTTTCT
>DATFJE010000113.1:0-3987 GCA_035269385.1 Clostridia bacterium | reverse complement strand
GGAGGTTACGATTTGATAGCATTTCTATTTTTTATATTCTTTATTTGTCTCCTAATTGAGATACCGGTTTCTATTGCTATTGGATTGACTTCCTTAACAGTACGTATCACCCAGGATATTTCATTAATTGTTTTACCACAGAGAATGTTTGCTGGATGTGATTCGTTTCCTTTTGTAGCTGTTCCCTTCTTTATTTTGGCCGGAGACCTTTTGTCACAAGGAAAAATGTCGGAAAAGCTTGTCCAGTTTGCAGATTCAATTTTAGGGTTTTTTAAAGGAGGACTGTGGTTGGTAGCGGTATTAGCGTCTGCTTTTTTTGCGGCTATTTCGGGTTCAAGCGCAGCCACTACGGCGGCAGTTGGAACTCCTCTGATTCCGGAACTAAAAAAGAAAGGGTATGATTCTGCTAAATCGGCTGCTTTAATTGCTTCCGGTGGGTGTATTGGTGTAATTATTCCTCCTTCCATACCATTGGTTTTGTATGCTGTATTGGCTGATCAATCTGTGGCAAGTTTGTTTTTAAATGGGTTTTTTCCAGGAATATTGATGGCGGTTTCTTTATCAAGTATTGCAATATATACAGCGCATAAAAACAATTATCCAAAAGGTTCTGAATTTGAAATTAAAAATATTTGGAAATGTTTTAAAGAGGCAATCTGGGGAATAATTATGCCGCTTATTATTCTTGGAGGTATTTTTTCGGGATATTTCACCCCTACGGAGGCTGCTGTGATTGCTGTTGATTACGCATTGCTCGTATCTGTATTTATATATAAAGATATGAAATTGAAAGATATTTTTAGAGTAATAACCAATTCTGCGATTACAATGTCAACGATAATGTTTATAATTGCAACTTCAGCAACATTGGGTTGGATTATGGCGAATTGGCAAATACCAAGTCAAATAGCAACAGCGTTGTTGAGTTTGTCGGATAACAAATATGTTTTGCTTTTTCTTATTACAATAGTTGTTTTGATAGCGGGAGTCTTTATGGAAACAGCGTCAGCGCTTGTTTTGCTCACGCCTGTTTTCTTGCCGCTAGTTACGCAGTTGGGGATAAACCTTGTGCATTTTGGCATAATACTTATTTTTGGATTTGCTATTGGAATGATAACTCCTCCTGTAGCGATATGCCTATATGTTGCCAGCACTGTATCGAATATATCAATAGAAAAAATCAGCAAAGAGGTTTTGCCTTATTTGATTGCACTGATAATAGTTTTGTTGCTTTACGCATATTTACCGTTAGTATTTCCTTTTCTAATAATATAAAAATATAATGACAGGAGCTGAAATGAAATGAGAAGTGATGATATCAAAAAAGGAGAATATAAAGCTTGGCATCGTTCGTTAATTAAAGCATCGGGATTTACGGATGAAGAAATAAACAAACCATTAATAGGTGTTGCTTGTGCAGCAAACGAAATAGTTCCAGGGCATTTGTATTTAAATGTAATTGCTGATGCAGTAAAAGCGGGGATACGCAGTGCTGGAGGAACTCCGATTAGTTTTCCAGCTATTGGAGTATGTGATGGAATAGCCATGGGTCATGCGGGAATGAGATATCCGCTCGTTAGCAGGGAGCATATAGCAGATTCTGTAGAGATAATGATAGAATCTCATCGGTTGGATGGCATGGTCTTAATTCCAAACTGCGACAAGATAATTCCGGGAATGTTAATGGCTGCAGCCAGGTTGAATATTCCAAGTATCCTTGTTAGCGGAGGACCCATGTTAGCTGGAAAACATAAAGGAAAAGATATCAGCGTAAGTACAATAGGTGAATATCAGGGGAAATTGGCTGCTGGAAAAATTGAAATTGCCGAGCTGAACGAAATGGAAAATTGCGGATGCCCGACATGGGGTTCGTGTTCAGGAATGTTTACGGCTAATACAATGAATTGTATTTCTGAGGCATTGGGAATGGCATTGACAGGCAATGGAACAATACCTGCAGTATATTCTGAAAGAGTTCGATTCGCTAAAGAAACAGGAAAACAAATAATGAAATTGTTTGCAGATGACATTAAACCTTTGGATATAATGACTAAAGAAGCGTTTTTCAATGCAATCGCGACCGACATGGCATTAGGTGGATCGAGCAATACAGTATTGCATCTGTTGGCAATTGCTTACGAGGCAGGACTAAAAATAGACTTGGAAGTGTTCAACGAAATCAGTGATAAAGCTCCACATTTATGCAACATGAGTCCTGCAGGCCCTTTCCATCTTCAAGATTTATACGAAGCTGGCGGCGTGCAGGCTGTAATGAAAGAACTTTGCAAAATTGATTTGATCAACGAAGATTCGATAACTGTTTCAGGAAAGACAATAGGGGAGAATATTGCGGATGCAAAGATATATCGTTCTGATGTAATAAAGACATTAGATGATCCGTGGCACGAAAAAGGTGGAATAGCAGTATTATGGGGAAATCTTGCTCCTAAGGGTGCTGTTGTTAAAAGAACCGCGGTTGCAAAAGAAATGTGGAAACACAAAGGACCAGCTAAGGTTTTTGATAATGAAGAAGATGCTCAGAAGGCGATATTCGATAATGAAATTAAAAAAGGCGATGTAGTTGTAATTAGATATGAAGGTCCAAAGGGTGGACCGGGCATGCGTGAAATGTTGATAGCAACTTCAGCGCTTGTCGGTTTGGGGCTTGACAAAGATGTTGCCTTGATTACAGACGGAAGATTTTCCGGTGCGACACAAGGACCTGCAATAGGACATATTTCTCCGGAAGCATTGGAAGCAGGACCTATTGCTCTTGTAAAAGAAGGAGATATCATAGAAATAGACATATACGAAAATAAACTTCAATTGCATATATCAGAAGAGGAAATGGCTAAAAGAAAGCAACAATGGAAAGTTCCTGAACCTAAAGTCAAGAAGGGTTGCTTGTATCAATATTCAAAGATGGCTTCATCGGCAAGTGAAGGCGGAATATTTAAAAGATATCAGGATTAGATTGAAAAAAGGAGATTCATTATATTTGATATAAATACCAAAGTATTATTATTGGGAGGGAAGTTATGAAAAACAAAGAGAGATGCATACAAAGGGCAAGAGAACTTGGAGCCGAATATCAATTAAGGCTTGTGGGTTGCGGGCATAGCTCGTATTCGGCAATTCTGGATGCCTTGAGAGAAGAAGGGATTGAGCTTGTTTCACCCGAGACACAAGACGAAGTCTTTAAAAGTGTCATAGGGTTGACTGGCGGTTGTGGAAATATGCATGAAGGCACCTGTGGAGCTGTAATGGGTGCGGCATATGCGATAGGCTTGGCCGTTGGTATTGACAGAGAAGAACAGGAAAATGATGGCGGCAAACAGACATGGTTGTCATCTTATGAAGTGAAAAAAGGTGTAGCTGATAAATTTATTGAAAATTATGGATCAATAGTATGCAGAGACATAATGTTCAGCAGATGGGGAATGTCATTTTGCTCACATCATGAAGGCAGAAGCAAAGAATTTTTTGCATGTGCTGAAAAGTGCGGATGCCGAAATCCTCAAGAATGCGTTATTTCTACTGGAGCCGCTTTTGGCGTAGAAACTATTTGGGACTATATAGAAAATAAAGGGAAGATAACATTTGACTGGGAAAATTATGTTTCTGAAGAAAATCTATAGTAATGGAGAGATGAAAATGGCTAACAAAAAAAGATGTGTTGAAAAAGCAACAGAATTAGGATCAAAAAACTATACAAAATATACAAATTGCGCGCAAGCAACTTTTACGGCAATTATTGATGCATTACGTGAAGAAGGAGTTGAATTGACAAGTGTTGAAGCTGAAAATGCAATATTCAGGGCTTTGTCGGGAGTATCAGGAGGGCATTCAAATCTTGGATCAGGTAATTGCGGGGCTCTTACAGGCGCGGCTTCAGCAATAAGTCTTGTGTCAGGTGTTGGCAGGGGAAAGCAGATAGAAGACAAGGATTACAGATGGATTGCTTTTGACAATATAACCAAAACAATC
>DATFJE010000112.1:0-15141 GCA_035269385.1 Clostridia bacterium | reverse complement strand
GTTCCAAAGAAAGCCGACAAGTTTCTGTTTGAGAAAGCATAAAAAAGCAGTGGAAAGAGTAAAGTACAGTGGAATGTTGAAAGTGGAGAGTGGAAAGGAAAAGCGTAAAGAACAGATATCAGATATCAGTAAGAGCAAAAGATGAAAGAAAAAAGCAACAGAAAGAAAAAGAACAAAAATAAAAAAATTGGGGCAGGAAGCAATAAGGAAGAGCTGGCAGGGTTGAAATGTTAAATTGGAAATGCAATGAAAATTACTTGATCTCAAGTATTTAAAGCGTTCGGTTTTAGTTTTTCCTTGCCACTTGCCACTTCCTACTTTCAACTTTATGCCGAAGGCATATCAAAGGAGCATAACAACATGGAAAAGATGACATACAAGGAAGCGGGAGTAGACACTCTTGAGGGACAGCGCGCTGTCAGGCTGATGAAAGATTCTGTAAAGAGCACATTCAACAAGAATGTACTTACAGACTTGGGCGGCTTCGGAGGACTGTTTGCGCTTGATCTTGAAAACATTGAAGAACCTGTTTTGGTATCGGGAACGGACGGGGTCGGGACCAAACTGAAAATTGCATTTTTGACGGACATGCATGATACGGTTGGAATAGATTTGGTTGCAATGTGTGTGAACGACATACTTTGCCAGGGGGCGAAGCCTCTTTTTTTCCTCGACTACATGGCCACAGGGCAACTGAAAGCAGAAAAGGCCGCTTCAATAGTTTCCGGAATAGCAGAAGGATGCAGACAGGCCGGATGCGCACTCATAGGCGGGGAAACAGCCGAAATGCCGGGCTTCTATGGCAAAGGCGAATACGACCTTGCCGGTTTCGCCGTAGGCATTGTAGACAAGAAAAGAATTGTTGACGGAAGCCGTCTTGAAAACGGAAATGTTTTGATCGGCCTGGCTTCAAGTGGAATACATTCGAACGGATATTCCCTGGTGCGAAAGGTCATATTCGACAAAAGCAATTATAAGGTTGAAGATGTTCCAAAAGGATATGAAAAAACTATTGGCGAGCTTTTGATTGAGCCCACAAAAATTTATGTCAAGTCGATTATGGGGCTCATGGAAGTCTGCGACATAAGAGGAATGGTACATATTACAGGCGGGGGATTCTACGAGAACATACCGAGAATGATTCCCGAAGGGCTTGGGGCGGACATAGATGCGGGAAGCTGGACTATTCCTCCGGTTTTCGAACTGCTTAAGGAAAAAGGCGGGCTTGACGAAACCGAAATGTACAAAACCTTCAACATGGGAATAGGCCTTATGGCCGCAGTTCCTGAGTCGGAGGCGGAGAAGGCAGTTGAAACTCTCAGGGCGTTGGGAGAGCAAGCATATATAGTCGGTAAAATCACAAACAAGCATGAAGGAGTTGCAATAAGATGAAAAAGAAGCGCATAGCCGTATTGGCATCAGGCAGCGGCACCAACTTGCAAAGGGTAATAGACCATACCTGCTGCGGTCATATAAACGGAACTGTAGTACTTGTCATTTCGGACAGGAAAGAGGCTTTTGCCATGAAAAGGGCTTTGAACTACGGTGTAAAAAGTCTTTACATCGGAAAGGGCAATTTCCCGGATCCGGTACTCAGAAGAGAGGAAATGGTCAACGAGCTTAAAACACATGAAATTGATTTGGTAGTTCTTGCAGGATACTTGAGCATTCTTGACGATGATTTCATAAAGACGTATGAAAACAGAATAATCAACACCCATCCGTCCCTTATTCCGAGTTTTTGCGGTATGGGCTTTTACGGCATGAAGGTCCACAAGGCTGTTTACGATTATGGGGTCAAGGTGACAGGAGCGACTGTTCATTTTGTAAATGAAATTCCGGACGGAGGACCTGTTATACTTCAGGAATCGGTGGAAGTTTCTTACAAAGACACTCCCGAGACTATACAGGAGAAGGTTCTTGAGGTAGAGCATCGTTTGCTTCCGAAGGCAATCGAGCTGTTTTGCGACGACAGGCTCAGGATAGACGGACGAAGGATTGAAATTATTTGAAAATCTTTCGAATTTCAAAAATGATTTTAAAACATGGAGGCATAATAAAATGAAAAGAGCACTCATCAGCGTTTCAGACAAGACCGGCATAGAGGCTTTTGCAAAGCAATTGTCGGAAATGGGAATAGAGATTGTATCCACCGGAGGCACTGCAAAAAAGATAGAAGAAGCAGGAATTCCAGTTGTGAGGGTTTCTGAACTGACAGGTTTTCCGGAGTGCCTGGACGGGCGCGTCAAGACTCTCCATCCAGTTATACATGCCGGACTTTTGGCTGTGCGAGGAAACCCGGACCACATGAATCAACTGAAGAAACTTGAAATTGAACCGATAGATTACGTTGTAATAAATCTTTATCCTTTCAAGGAAACAATTTCAAAGAGCGATGTTACATTCGAAGATGCAATAGAGAATATTGACATCGGCGGACCGACAATGCTCAGGTCTGCGGCAAAAAACTTCAAGTCGGTAACGGTAGTCACTGATCCAAGTGACTATGAAAAGGTTGCATCTGAAATAAAATCGTTTGGAGACACTACATACGGAACAAAATACGATTTGGCGCTCAAGGTTTTCGAGCATACATCTGCTTACGACACCCTGATTGCAGGATACCTTAAGAAAGAAGCCGGAAAGGACGCATATCCGGAAACGCTAACTATGACTTTCGAAAAAGTGCAGGATCTAAGGTATGGAGAAAACCCGCATCAGAAGGCCGCATTCTACAAGGTGTTCGGAATGGAAAAGGGAAGCCTTGTCGACGGCGAGCAGCTTCACG
The DNA here is from genome assembly GCA_035269385.1 of Clostridia bacterium. Lineage (GTDB taxonomy): Bacteria > Bacillota > Clostridia > Peptostreptococcales > BM714 > BM714. The sequence goes on along the minus strand of DATFJE010000112.1, from coordinate 12,353 downwards.
GAAAAGAATTGTCATTCAACAACATAAATGATACAAACGGAGCCCTCGAACTTCTCAAGGAATACGATGAGCCTACCGTCATAGGCGTAAAGCACACCAATGCTTGCGGAGCGGGAAGCGGATATGACATATATGATGCTTACCTAAAGGCTTACAATAGTGATCCAAAGTCCATTTTCGGAGGCATTATAGCGGCGAACAGGAAAATCGACTATCGCGTTGCCGAAGAAATAAACAAGATATTCATAGAAATAGTTGTGGCACCCGATTTTGACGACGATGCGCTTGAAATACTGGGGCAAAAGAAAAATATAAGGCTTATCAAACTCCCGAGCATAATGGAAAAGCAGCCCGATGGGGCATACAATCTTAAGAAGGTTGCGGGAGGACTTCTCATACAGGAACTTGACAGACCGCTTATGGATGAATTCGAAACCGTAACCGAGAGAATACCGACCGACAAGGAAAAGGAGGACCTCTTTTTTGCATGGAAGGTCGTCAAACACATAAAGTCCAACGGAATAGTGATTGCGAAAGACAAGCAGACAATCGGCGTGGGTCCGGGACAGGTCAACAGGATTTGGGCGGTTGAAAACTGCGTCAAGCAGGCCTTGGTAGAGACAAAGGGAAGCGTAATGGCTTCGGATGCGTTCTTTCCTTTTCCTGACAGCGTAGAGGAAGCCGCAAAGGCGGGAGTCACCGCAATAATCCAGCCGGGCGGATCTAGAAATGACGCTGCATCAATAGAAAAGGCGAATCAATATGGAATAGCAATGATATTCACAGGAATGAGACATTTTAAACATTAAGTACAGATGTCAGATGTCAGATAACAGATAACAGTAAAAGATTAAGAGCAAGTACAGTAAAAAGCAGAAAGAAAGTACGAAAAGCAAAAGATGGAAGAGCAGATGTCAGATGATAGGAAAAGATGGAAAAGCAGATGTCAGGAAAGATTAAGTGCAAAGCCAAAAGAGAAAAATATTGAAATGCTTATGATTAAAAATGTATTAATGTATTTGGGTTTTAAAGGCTTTTGTTTTTACTGACAACTGATAACTGACAACTGCCAGCTGTTATATGACCGGAGGGAATATATGAAGATACTTATTGTAGGAAACGGCGGCAGAGAGCATACACTGGGCTGGAAACTAAGTCAAAGCGAAAGAGTTGAAAAAATCTTTTTCGCACCCGGAAATGCAGGGACTGAGTCAATTGGAAAAAATATTTTGCTGAATGCGGACGATATAGAAGGCTTGCTTGATTTTGCGAAAAAAGAGTCCATAGACCTAACGGTTGCAGGGCCGGAGGTTCCTCTTTGCGAGGGTATAGCCGACCGTTTTGAGGCTGAAGGCCTAAAGGTGTTCGGACCGGTGGAGGCATCTGCCCGTCTCGAGGGAAGCAAGGCATTTGCAAAAGAATTCATGGTAAGGCATAACATACCTACAGCCGGATACATGGAATTCACCGAGGCCGGAAAGGCTCTTGAAAATGCAGGCGCTTTTGGATACCCTGCCGTAATAAAGGCGGACGGACTTGCTGCGGGAAAAGGCGTAATAATTGCGCAAAATGAAGACGAGGCAAAAGCAGCCATAAGATCTGTCATGGAAGACAGGGACTTTGGAGATTCAGGGGACAAGATAGTCCTGGAAGAATTCCTCACTGGGATAGAAGCATCCATACTCTGTTTCGTAGATGGAAAAACGATTGTTCCCATGGTTTCCGCCCAGGACTACAAAAAGATATTTGACGGCGACGAGGGACCAAACACAGGAGGCATGGGTACATATTCTCCCAGTTTTGTGTACAAGGGAGACATAAAGAAACAGACCGAAGAAAAAGTTCTCGTGCCCTTCATGGAAGGAATAAAGAAGGACAAAATGGATTTTCGAGGTGTGATTTTTATAGGGATAATGATCTCCGAAGAAGGGGAAGTCAAGGTTCTCGAGTTCAACGTGCGTTTCGGGGATCCCGAGACACAGGTAATAATACCTAGAATGAAGACCGATCTTTTGGATGTTCTGCTTGCTTGCGCTGAAGGAAGGCTTTCGGATATAGAAATCGAATGGTCTGATGATGCTGCAGTTTGCGTAGTGCTGGCTTCGGGTGGGTATCCGGGGAAATATGAAAAGGGCAAGGAGATAAAAGGCCTGGAAAACGATTTTGATTCGATAATAATACATGCCGGAACAAAGCTCGAGGACGAAAAAGTTCTTACCAACGGAGGCCGGGTCATGGGCGTAGTCAGCCTGGGAGCAACCGTCAAAGAGGCGAGGGAAAAGTCCTATGCGTCGGTTGGGAAGATATCCTTTATAGGCATGCAGTATCGCAGTGACATTGGCAAAATAGCTTCAGAATGACGAGGATTCATGTTTTCTTCGTTACCATCGAAATCCCTCTCAGTCACGTATTAGAAATACGCTTCTGTCGAGGGATTTCTTGTCGCCTTGAAACCAAAGAATCCTCGTCATTCTGATATTTGTATGATATTCATGTTTTCGGCGTTGCAAAGCGACTTTCACTCAGTTACGTATTAGAAATACGCGCCTGTCATGAAAGTTGCTTTGCGCCTTGAAACCAAAGAATCCTCGTCATTCTGATTTGAGTTATAAGCCAATATTTTTTCGTTGCCTGAAAGGCAGGGGAAAGATAAAAGTGGAAAGTGAAAAGTAAGAACAAAGGATAAAATCGAAGACAAAGAAATAATAATTTCAAATTTAACGTTTAGAGATAAATACTTTATTGTATTTGTTTTTTTCTTTGTTTCTTCTTTCTTTCTACTTACTACTTCCAACTTTCTACTTCCAACTTGCTACTGTATTTTTCTGCCCGCTGCATTCTGTTATTGTTTTTTGCTTTCCATTTATTGTAAGGACACAAAAAGGTGCGTCCCTTTTTAGTCCGTTTATTTGCTTTTAGCCTTTAGCTTTTTCTTTTCCTTTATACTTTCTTCTTGCCACTTTCCACTTACTACTTGCTACTGTACTTTTCTGCAAACTGTTCTTCCTTTCCCCTTCCGGGGGTTTTGTTTTGCTTTAAATTAAAAAATACTTTAAAAATCAAGTGCAGTGTTATAGAATATAACTATAAAAACCGACAAAATCCGACATGTAATTCGGCAAAATTCGCAGATGACTTTCTGACGAAAAGGCAAACCCATCGAAAGATGGCGACGCAAAACCAAGGGCCTGAAATGGCAGCCAGTTGCCGAATGGGAAGTTTTTATATTGCAATTATTTCAGCAAAAAAGGAGGAAAAGATGAATAAGATAAAAAGAACTATGACAATATTTATTTCTATACTTATGGTGATTTCTTTTGTTCCAGAGAAAGTCGATGCCGCGGGGCTCGAGTACATAGACCTAAGCACATGGGAGCAGAAAAGTTCCGCTAATAACGGTATTTGGACACTTGAACCCGGAAACAGGACTATTACACAATCAAAAAATGGAAGCCCAACATTTTATGTGAGTCCTGAAGATACAATAAATAAAGTTGTTCAGGGGACAATACAGGTCAAAACAACAAGCGATGACGATTTCATTGGTTTTGTATTTGGTTTCAAAGAACCGTCCGGTATATCGACGAGTCCCAATGATTACTATTTGTTCGATTGGAAGCAATCCGCTCAAAGCGGCGCTGACCCAGGCTATAGGTTGATGAGGGTCAATAGCTCATCCTATGTAAACACTTGGAGTTTGCCTTATGCCGGAATCGAATTGATTGCTGAAAATACCGGAACAGGTAAAGGCTGGTTGGACAATACTCTTTATACATTCAAGCTTATATATGGAACAAACAGGATTAAGATATTGATAGATGATGAAGTAATATTTGATGTTGCCGCGGAAGGTTCTTTCCAGACAGGCAAATTCGGATTTTACAATTACTCGCAGGCTTATGTTGAATATGGTACGGTTCAGGAGGCACCTGCCTCTTTTGTTCCGGTATCTCCTGTAGCAACAGATGACTCCTACGGAATGGATAAAAGCACATCGCTTACGGTTGATAGGTTCTCCGGAATATTTTCAAACGACTATGATCCGAATCTTGACACATACACAATGGAATTGATAAGTTCGGTTTCAAACGGGAGCCTGTCGTTAAACAGTGCAGATGGATCCTTCACATATACACCGAACGAGGGATATGAAGGGGTAGACACGTTTTCATATCGGTTGACAGATTCGTCATCGATGTCATCGGAAATTGCCACCGTCAGCATAAGCGTTCAGGAGCCAAATGTTGCACCCACGGACATTACAATTGATAATGACGAGATATCAATGGATGCAGCAGATGATGCCACGGTTGGTTATCTGTCTACTGTTGACGGCAACACGAACGATTCTTTCGACTACCTGCTGCTCGACAGTGTCGGTGGATGCTTCGGAATAAGCGGGAATGAATTGTATGTTAAGGATGCGTCTCTTCTTGAGTATGGAACCATGTCGCCTCAAATAAAGACTGTCGACCTGAGGGGGCTTTCGCATACGAAGACTTTTTCCGTGAGTGTCGTTGACAATACCAATCCATCGTCGCCGTCGATTTCGGTAAATCCCACGAGCTGGACAAACAGCGCCACTATAAGCATAACACCAGGAACCGATTCTGGAAGCGGCGTAGAGAAGACCGAGTATAAAATAGATGAGGGCGAATGGACAAACTACTCGTCGCCTTTTTCATATTCAGTTGATGGAGAGCATACAGTTGAGGCAAGGACCTATGACAATGCAGGCAATTTTGCCATAAGCGGAACAACGGAAATAAAAATTGACGGCACCAATCCGACGGCGCCGTCGATATCGGTTGATCCGATGGGATGGACCACGGGAAGTGCTGCAATAACTGTTGCACCGGGAACGGATTCCGGAAGCGGCGTTCAAAAGACAGAGTACCGAATAGACAGCGGGGCATGGACTCTCTACACAGACAAAGTGACACTTGAAGAGGATGGAGAGCATACTATTGAAGCAAGAACCTTAGATAATGCAGGCAATTCGGCTTCGAGTGAAGAGTCGACTGTAAGGATAGACAACACCAGCCCTTCTGAGCCATCGATTTCGATTGATCCGGAAGCTTGGACAAGCGGAAGCGCATTGGTAACCATAATTCCGGGAGCCGATTCCGGCAGCGGTGTTTCGAAAACGGAGTACGCATTAGGTTCAGGGGATTGGACAGAATATAATGAAGCGTTTTATGTAAGTACTGAAGGGGCATTATGCATATATGCCAGGACTTTGGACAATGTTGGAAACAGTTCGGGACAAGCTTCTTCCGAATCAAAGATTGACAGAACTGGGCCGATAGTGTCAATAGAGGACTACAGCACTGACTGGACAAACCAAAACTTTACCGTGTCAGCGTCTGACGAGGCAAACGACGGTTTTTCATTGGTTTCATTCAACTCTGAAAGTCATGAATTCACGACAAACGGAAGTTTCACCTTCACGGCGACAGACGAGGCGGGCAATACGGACAGCGAGGAAGTCACAATAACGAATATAGACAAGACGCTGCCTTCAATAGATGTTTCGGGAACAATTCCAACCGAATGGACCAGCTCGAGCGCTTTTGTCACATGGTCGGCATTCGACAGCCAATCCTATGGATGGACTGAGCTTCCGAACGGTACAACAAGTTCGGCCCTCTCGGGGACGTATGAAATCGAAGAGAATGGGAGCCATGTATTTACAGCAGTCGACCTGGCTGGCAATACCGCCGGCAAGACGGTAAGTGTAACGAAGATAGACAAGATTGCTCCAGACATATCCATTGCTGAATACAGCACAGAATGGACAAATGGAGACATAACTGTTTCGGCAAGCGATTCAGCAAACGACGGGCTTTCAAACGTGTTGTTCAACGCAACAAGCCATGAGTTTACAACAAACGGAAGCTTCACATTTATTGCGACGGATGAGGCGGGAAACAAAGACAGCGAGACAGTCGAGATAAGCAAGATAGACAAGACAGATCCTGTAATAACAATAAAAGGTGACAATCCGTACAAGATTGACCTGAATGAAACATATACAGACCAGGGAGCTTCGGCGAGCGACGATGCAAGCGGATTGGACGGAGATGTGACGGTTTCCAGCACGGTTGACACAGCCAAGCTTGGAACATATTCGGTGACCTACACAGTAAACGACACAGCCGGAAACTGGCAGCATGCTGTCAGGACAGTTGAAGTGCGCGAGCAGCTCAAAGTCTCTTGGGACGGACTCGAATCCAAAGGTGACGAGGCCGCCGCTGTGAAAGGCAAAATAGAGAGCCTCGGAAGTTCAAATGATGTTACAAGATACGGATTCATATGGGTAGAGGGAAATGATGTTCCGACCTTTAGCGACGATTATTGCGAATTGACCGTACTTGATGGACCGGGCAGTTACAATTATGTAGTCAGAGACCTTTCAAGCAACACGATTTATAGCATAAGGGCTTATGCAGAAGACTCGACGTCGTTAAGATACGGAGAGGTCAAGACCTTCAAGACGGAAAAAAAACCGGTCAAAAGCGTAACTGTTTCTTTAGATCCTGAAAAGGTTGAGCCGGAGAAAAAGGAAGATGGCAATGAAGTATATGACCTCAGAAGCAAGACATCCGTGCCTGAGGTTACAAACACAGTGGACGGAGATTGGATTGCCGAGCAAAATCAGGGAAAGCAGGATGAAGATGAAGAAGGAGGAACTGACGGCAAAACTGTTGAAGGAACAGTTTTGGAATTTGGAACCTATAAAAATTCGATATCCCTGCCTGTAAGCGAGCTTCTTTCGGGAAACCCGGAAGAAAAAGAAGAAGGGGAAGAAAGAGACGAACCTGTATCACTCGCAAATTTGGAGGTTACAGTAAGGCGGGAAAATTTGGCTAATCAAAACACCTTGCTTGCAGGAGTTCCCGAGGAGCAGAGAGCGGACAGGAAGCCCGTGTCGCCAGTGGTCACATACGAGGTAACTGCTGCCATGAGCGACGGAAACAGGGAAAAAATATCCGACTTCGATTCATATGTAGAAAGGAAGATAAGCGTTCCTAATTTAGGCGTAGCCGATGTTTCAAATCTGCTTGCAGTAAGGATTGACGAGAAGACTGGAGAGTACGTTCCGGTTCCTGCAAGTTTCACCCCAAATCCCGACGGAACGATAGTTGCAAACATATCCGACTGCGCAACAGGAAGCTACATGGTAATAGAGAACAACTGCGACTACGAATCAGGATTTCCAGAAAATCACTGGGCCGCTGAAATGGCCGTAAAAATGAGCAAGAAGCTTATGCTTGAGGAAGTCTTCGATGATGAAATGAAACTCGATGCGGGAATAACCCGTGCGGAGATGAGTGGAGTACTTCTCAAGACCCTTGGAATAAACAAGAACTCCATTGAGTCGGATGCAAAGTTTGAGGATCTTCCGGAAGGGAGCAAGTGGCACAATACGGTCTTGGCGGCTACCGAAGCGGGCATACTCAAGGGCTATGGAGATGGAAATGTAAAGCCGGAACAGGTAATAAGCCGCGAGGAGATGGCCGCAGTAATCTTTAGAACAATGGACCGAATGATAGAGATTGCTGAAGAGAGGGACAAGGTTATTTACGAGGACCACGATGTTATAAAGGCCTGGGCTTTGGGGCAGGTAAACGCACTTACGGACATCGAAGTATTTGTTGGGTACGAAAGCGGGACATTCATGCCCGATTCCGATATAAAAGTGGGGGAAGCCTTGACGGCACTCTACCGCATGAGCAGGCACCTCAATTTCATAGATTAAAATACGGTGAATCCCCTGGAAAAATTATGTTTCCAGGGGATTTTGTCATTCTTTTGAATTCACATATGCTTTTATTTCGCTCACTATGGCTTTTGTCATAGAAACAGCCTCGACCACTGTTTTTGCCCCTGTAACAACATCGCCGGCGGCAAACACTCCTTCCTTGGATGTTTTTCCGCTTTCGTTTGTTATTACAAGTCCGAGACGGTCGAGCTTCATGTCTCTTGCTGTACGGACTATGTTTGCCTGGGGTCCTTGGCTTATCGAGATTATAATTGAATCGGTATTGAAAAGCTCAGCTGATTCTTCTATGACCGAGAGTTTCTCGTTTCCATCTTCGTCGATTTCAATTTCCGAGTCTGCAATCATGAGTCCTTCGTCTGTTATTGCAGTCGGAATCTTGTTGAATTCGAACTGCACTCCATCGAGTCTGGCATACTTTATTTCATAGCTGCTTGAAGGCATGTCGCTTTCACGCTTTCTGTAGAAAACAACAACCCTTTTTGCCCCTCTTCTGATGGCTGTTCGGGCAGAATCGAGTGCCACGTTTCCTCCTCCGATTACAGCGACAATTTCACCTGTGCTATGGGTTTCGGGGCTTTTGAGATAGTCTATTGCGTAAAATACTTGACCGAGGCTTTCGCCCGGAATGTTCAATTTTCTGGGCTTCCAAGTACCCGTAGCTACAAAAACCGCCTTGTATCCGTCTCGGAAAAGATCATCCAAAGTCAGGACTTGACCTATTACGGTGTTGGGCCGCACCTTGACCTTTAATTTTTCCAGCAGTTTAGAGTATCTGTCGAGAAGGCTTTTTGGCAAACGGAATTCGGGTATTCCGTAGCGAAGCACTCCTCCGATTTTTTCATGGGATTCGAAAACGGTCACAGAAAAGCCTTCTCTCGCCAAAAGTATTGCCGCAGTAAGGCCTGCAGGCCCTGAGCCGATAATTGCGACCTTTTTATTTGGGTCAACTGAAACTTTTGATTCAACTTTGTCCAGATAATAGTCGGAAACATAGTTTTCTATCGTTCCTATATGGATAGGATTTCCCTTTCGGTCAAGTATGCAGTGACCCTCGCAGAATGATTCGTGTGGACATACAATGCCGCATATTACAGAAAGCGGGTTGTTTTCAAAGAGCATCTCGCCCGCTTCGTTTATTTTGTTTTCCTGAACAAGACGGATCATCTCGCGTATGGGGGTTCCTACAGGGCATCCGTCCTGGCAGAAGGGTTTCTTGCACTGGAGGCATCTGGACGATTCCTCGCATATGTGTTTTATCACGTAAGCACTTCCTTTCGTTTTATCAAAATTCCGGCAAGAACACTCCCACCTCTAAGCGTAGCGTAGGCGGGGGTAGTTCAAATACAATTGGAAAGTATAACACAGGTTTTAAAAAAAGCAAGAATCACAAAAAATTAACAATTCAGTTGAAGGATAGGCGTATCTTTCATTGAATAGAATATAGATACCCCTTTTGGCCAAGGCTTGAACACATTGGATGAATAATTCAAAAAGGCGGGGGTATCGAATAGAAACCAGGCAAAACACAACAAATAAAAAAACATAGGGAGTGATTGGAATGATAGCTTTTTTAGCGGTTCTTGCGATAGTCTTATTGGGAGGAGTTCTTCTTTACAATAATCTGGTATCCCTTAGAAACAGGGTGAGAGAAGCATTCAGCACTATGGATGCATATTTGCTCAAACGGCACGATTTGATTCCAAATTTGGTGGAAACGGTCAAAGGCTACGCATCCCACGAAAGGGAGACTCTTGAAGGTGTTATTGAAGCAAGGAGCAGGGCAATGTCGGCCTCAACGGTCGAGGAAAAGAGTCAGGCCGAAAACATGATAAGCGGCGCGCTCAAAAATCTGTTTGCCCTTTCCGAAGCTTATCCCGACCTCAAAGCCAACCAAAACTTCCTTGCGCTTCAGGGCGATTTGACGAAAGTGGAGGAAGACATACTTAACGCAAGAAAATACTACAATGCTGTCGTAAGAACATACAACACTTCCATCCAGAAGTTTCCGGCAGTTCTTGTGGCGTCGATGATGGGTTTTCATGATGAAGCCATGTTTGCAGCCGCTGAGGAGGAACGTGAAAATGTCAAGGTGCAGTTTTAGAGTTGAAAAATGGATTCTTGCCTTTTTCATAATTTCGCTTGCGCTCATTCCGCTTCAGAGTCATGGAGCGGAGGCATTTGAAATAAGGGATTATGATGTGAAAGTTTCTGTAGGGGAAGACAACGCCTACGAAGTTGTTGAAATGATAAAGGTGGAGTTTTCCGAGCCGAGGCATGGAATTTACAGGACGATTCCGCTTTCGTATGACGGACGCAGGGCAAATATAAAGCAAATAGGGGTTGCTGGATGGGACATAAAGACTTCGACCGATTCTCAAAATCTTGTTATAAGAATCGGCAGCGAGGATGAATATGTAAGCGGCAATCAAACTTACGCAATTTCCTATCGTTACGAACTTCCTCCCGACAGGAGCGAGGAATATGATGAATTCTACTTCAACCTCATTGGAAATGAATGGCCGGTTTCGATAGACAATGTCAGCTTTTCCGTCGACATGCCAAAGCCGTTTGACTCTGGCGATGTTTCTGTTTACTCAGGCCCATATGGAAGCGAAAGTTCCGAAGGTGTCGATTTCAATGTCGGGTCGAGCGGTGTGAGTGGAAAAACACTTAAAATGCTTTTGCCCGGGGAAAGCGTCACAATTCGCATAGAACTCGAGGACGGATACTTCAAAGAGAGTTTCATGTTGAAATTGACTGATTTTTTCTTTGATTATGCATATGTATTATTGGGAGTACTGTTGCTTGCAGCCGGATTCTTGACATGGAGAAAATATGGGCGCGATGAAAAAATGTTTGTTGCTCCCGAATTCTATCCGCCCGATGAAATGACTCCGGCGGAAGTGGGATACATCATTGATTCCACTATGGACAACAAGGACGTGACGGCGCTTTTGATTTATTGGGCCGCAAAGGGTTACATGGCTATTGAGGAAATAGACAAGCATAACGTGCGTTTCCACAAATTGAAAGACGCCGACGACAGTTTCAAGCAGTTTGAAAAAATAATGTTCGCCAGCCTTTTCGATGAGCATGGAAAAGACGGGAAGGTCGAGACAGAGGATTTGAAATATCAGTTTGCAGATACAATAAGTGCAGTAAAGAGTGAAATCGCAGACGGATTGACGAAACATGCAGAAAAACCATTGTATACGAAGAAAAGCAAGAATCTTGGGAGGCTTTTCAAGGCTCTGGCATTTCTGCCCCTTTATCTTATGGTTGCAAGATACCTCAATTCCGTTTTCGGAATGAATCCGACAATAATTCTTTCGTCGCTCGTTCCGGCATTTGCAATATTCATACCCGTTGCACTTTTCATAGAAGGCTTTAAAAAGCGTTATGTGATCAGCAAGGGATCAATTGTTTTAAGATTCTTGTTTTTACTTGTGATTTTTGCATTGGGACTCATTGTAGGCTTTGCGCTCTATACAATCGTAAAGGCTTACGGGGTCAATTCAACGATGATTCCATTTATTTTGGGAATCGCAGCGTCGACAGGAATTTATGTGTTGGGAGCCGCAATGAGGCAGAAAACGGAATATGGAAAAAAAGTAATGGAAAAGATACTTGGGCTCAAGCAATTCATTGAAACTGCGGAGAAACCCAAGCTTGAGATGCTGTTTGACGAAAATCCGGCTTATTTTTACGATGTCTTATCGTACGCGGTTGTCTTGGGATCTACAAAAAAATGGGCGAAAAAGTTTGACGGCATTCTGACTGAACCTCCGTCATGGTATTACGGCTATCCGGGAGGGAGCTTCAGAACAATGGTGTTTATAGGAGCGACGAACAGGAATCTTAATACGGCTTCGGCAAACATGATTTCCACAAAATCCTCAGGAGGAGGTTTTTCCGGAGGAGGAGGAGGATTCTCGGGAGGAGGAGCCGGCGGCGGTGGTGGCGGAAGCTGGTAGAAAGTGAATCTTTGGGGTATAAACAGTAAAAAGAATGGAAGGGGTGGATTTAATGAATAAGATACTTATTCCGATTGATCAATCCGAGCATTCCATGAAGTCTTTCGAGTATGCGGACCGATTTTACGAAAAATACCAATCGGAGATAACCGTCCTCAATGTTCAAAAAAAAATGTATGACGGAGACAAGCCTGCCGATGAAATCCTAAGGCGTGCAGAGGAGTTCTTCAAAAGAAGAGGAATACCCGTAATATTGAGAACTGAAAAATCAAACGACATAGCCGAAAAAATACTCGAAATTTCGGAAAGAGATGATTTCAAACTGATTATAATGACTTCTCATGGGATGAATGCGGGGAAACGGCTGAGACTTGGAAGCATAACAAACAAAGTCGTGTATCATGTTAAAATACCGATTCTTGTAGTGAAGTAGAAAGAGCAGATATCAGTTGTCAGATGTCAGTAAGAGCAAAAGCAAAAGACAAGAGCAGTAGAAAGTAGAAAAGAAAGCGTGCAGCAGGCAGTGGGCAGAGAAATACAGTAGTAAGTGGAAAGAGGAAAGTGGAAAGTGGAAAGAGTAAAGTACAGTGGAA
>DATFJE010000111.1:0-2892 GCA_035269385.1 Clostridia bacterium | reverse complement strand
GGACTCAAAGCAAGAGACCTCATCGGATACTCGACAAGCATAATGATCCTAAGCGGGGGCATTTTCATACTTGGTGTATTGTTCCTGCCTGTTTAGGACTAGAAGAAAAGGGGATTCAAAATGAATAACAAACCTTTGGACGGAATAAGGATTCTTGATTTGACAAGGGTTTTGGCCGGACCGTATTGCACAATGGTTTTAAAAAACCTTGGAGCCGAAGTCATTAAAATCGAAAGACCTGGAATCGGAGACGATTCCAGGGGCTTCGGTCCATATGTCAATGGGGAAAGCGCCTATTTCGTCAGCATAAATCGAGGCAAAAAAAGCATCGCGGTTGATTTGAAATCTGCCGAAGGCAAACAAATATTTTTCGATTTGATAAAACAGGTAGATGTAATAACAGAAAACTTCAAGCCGGGCACCATGGAAAAACTGGGGCTTGGATACGAGAAAATAAACGCTGTAAATCCCAGGATTATCTATGCAGCAATGTCCGGGTTCGGCCATTCCGGTCCATACTCGGCCCGCCCTGCCTACGATATGATTGTGCAGGCAATGGGAGGGATAATGAGCATTACAGGCCAGCCCGGCGGAGCTCCCACCCGGGTAGGAACATCTGTAGGCGACATAACAGCCGGCCTTTTCGGGGCGGTAGGAATACTTGCCGCTATTCACAAGAGAAAAGAAACCGGACTTGGACAAAAGGTCGATGTCGCAATGCTTGACGGCCAGGTTGCCATTCTTGAAAATGCAACAGCAAGATATGCGGCTACAGGGGAAATCCCGACTCCGCTCGGATCCCGCCACCCGTCAATAACACCGTTTGAAGCCTTCAAGACAAAGGACGACTGGCTGATACTGGCGGTTGGAAACGACAAGCTGTGGAAAGCCTTTTGCACCGCAGTCAACAAGGAAGAATGGCTGGACGACCATGATTTTGCTACAAACGACAAGAGGAATCTAAGCCATTATCGCCTCAAGCCAATGATCGATGAGCTGATGGTTGAAAAAACCACCGCCGAATGGATGGATTTGTTGACAAACGCACATGTGCCCGCCAGCCCCATAAACACAATGGCCGAACTTTTTACCGATCCTCAAGTCGCGGCTCGCAATATGCTGGTGGAAGTAGAACAGCCAGGAGTCGGCCCGATAAAGGTGGCTGGAAATCCGATCAAGTTGTCCACCGTGGATCCAGAGGATGAAATCCCTTCCGATCCCGCACCGTCAATCGGAGAGCACACTGAAGAAATATTGAAAGACTATTTGAGTTTTGACAGTGAAAAAATAGAAGAATACTTGAAAACCGTAAAATAAATCATGAAAGAAGGTAGATGCTCCAATGAGTGAAACTGCTTTTAGACTGGAAGAAGCGACCATAGCTTCGGTACATGAGGCTATGCAAAAGGGAGAAGTCACATGCCAGATGCTGGTAGAAGGCTATCTCAAAAGAATAGAAGCCTATGACCAAAAGGGCCCCAAACTGAACGCCGTGGTCTGTGTCAATCCGAAAGCTCTCGCAGAAGCCCGCCAACTGGATGAAAAATTCAAAAGCGGCGGTTTTGTGGGACCCCTTCACGGAATACCTGTTCTGTTGAAAGACAATGTGGATACTTTCGACATGGCTACAACAGGCGGATCAGCAAGCCTTGAGGGTTTTGTTCCTGAGGACGACGCTTTTATCACAGAAAAATTCAGGGAAGCCGGGGCGCTTATTCTTGCAAAGGTCAACTTGCATGAATTCGCAATATGGGGAGAAACAATCAGCTCCATATTGGGACAAACCGTCAATCCCTACGACTCAACGAGAACCCCCGGGGGCTCGAGCGGAGGAACAGGCGCAGGCATAGCAGCCAATTTCGGAATGGTTGGGATTGGAACGGACACAATCAATTCAATACGTTCACCGGGTTCTGCCAACAATCTGGTCGGATTCAGACCAACGATAGGTCTTGTCAGCAGAGACGGAATCGTTCCATACTCATTCACACAGGATACAGCAGGTCCTATTACCAGAACTGTTGAAGATGCTGTAAAGGTTCTTGATGTAATTGCCGGATATGACAAGACTGACGATGAGACAGCCTGGTCGGTCGGCAAAAAGCCTGAAACTTATACTGCCTTCCTGGACAAAGATGGACTTAAAGGCAAAAGAATCGGCGTTCTTGAAAGCTTCTTCGGAACTGACGCAATACACGAAGATATAAACAAAGCCGTCAGAAAAGGCATAGAAGAAATGAGAAAAGGCGGGGCAAGCGTAATTGAAATCAAAGAAGATATTGATTCAGGATATTTGGTTTCAAAAGTCAGCGTGCACTTCAATGACTTGAAGGATCATCTCAACATATATCTTAATGCCTTGCCCGAAAGAGCTCCTGTCCATTCAGTTGAAGAAGTCCTTGCTTCCGGAAAATATCATCCGGGGATTGAGGAGAATCTAAAGAAAGCTATGGCTCTTAGCGTAGGAACTCCCGAATACAACGAGCGACTTGTAAAACGGACCGCCCTGCAAACCCAAGTCATGAAACTAATGGCTGACTATGAACTTGATGCAATTGTTTATCCACACCAAAAACAACTGGTTTGCCTTATAGGCAAAAGCCAGGATGAGCGAAATGGCGTTTTAGGTTCTGTTACAGGCTTTCCTTCAATAGCTGTCCAGGCCGGATTCTCAACTCCTACAGAAACGGCTCCCATAGGTGTTCCAATAGGCATGGAAATTCTTGGCAGACCGTGGAGCGAGCCGACGCTTATAGAAATAGCCTACGGATTCGAACAGTCTACAAACAACAGGCGTCTTCCACAAAGCACGCCCCCTATCGTTTAAAAGCGATTTTATTGATATTTACCCCTACAGAAAGAAGCGTTCACCCTTTTGGATGAACGCTTCTT
>DATFJE010000110.1:0-15119 GCA_035269385.1 Clostridia bacterium | reverse complement strand
CCGAGTAATTTGTGATTACAAGTGCAACCGGTACTTCAATGTCCGGATACAAATCTATTGAAAGTTTACTTAGTGATACAAATCCGAGAGACACCACAATAAGCATCATCATTATTACGGATACAGGCCTTCTTACGGATAAATTCGATATTTTCATCCTATTCACCCCTTATGATTCTGACAGAAGCCATGTCCTTTACAAATTCCTGCCCGCTTACGATCACGTCATCATCTGCTTTGACGCCGGAAACAATTTCAATGTATTCCCCATTGTCAACATCAACCTTGACCGTTTTACGGACAGCCTTGCCTTCTTCAACTATATATACAAAATACTCGTTTCCTTCTTGAATTACCGCGTCAATCGGAAGCATTAAAACATTCTTGCTTTCGTCGATTGAAAAATATATTTGGGCGATCATTCCCGGTTTAATCAAATCGTCATAATTTACAACTTGAATTTTCATCTTGTACAGATTTGTCAAGGCATTAGGAACAGGATTGACCAGACTGACCTTCGCATCCAGCTTCTCATTTGATATTGCCGGGATCATCAACTGAACGTTTTTTCCGACAAAAACTTTGTTTATCAATTTCTCAGTTATATCCGCTTCAATCTGCAAAACACTTATATCCGTTATAACCGCTGAAGGCTGGCCCGAAACAGCAAAGCCATTTTTTTCAACGTTCAGTGCGGATACTATCCCCGATATGGGTGCTTTGACATAAGAATCGCTCATTTGATTTTGTAGGGCTTTTATCTGCGTGTCTGAAACCGATAATCGAGCCTGCTCATACTGTTGCCTCGAAACAGCCCCCTCCTCGTACAATTTTGAAATTCTTTCAAAATTATTTTTCGCGGTTTCGTAAGCCAACAATGAATCCTTTATAGAAGAACTCAAGGTCCCATTGTCAAGAGTAAAAAGCAAATCCCCTTTTTCCACATAGTCTCCCAACTCAACATTTAGACTCAAAATATCCGCGACCCCTGCAATTTTGGGAATGATTGAAATTTCGTTTTCAGCCTTTAATTGTCCTGATATAACAACATCCTGCGAAATATTTCCTTTCATTGCCTTTGAAACAACCACCGGGATTGACGTTTCCTGTTCCCCCTCGGTTATTTCCTGATTGTTTCCGCCGCAAGCTGAAAGCGATGCAACTATTAAAGTCAGAAGAACTGCTCCTGATATAATCCTATTGATTTTCATGTGATTTCCTCCGTATTTATTTCCGACCGACCGGTCAGTACTCTCATATTATTCCTTGTCACAACTTTTGTCAATCAAAAAGACACCTTTCAAGGTGTCCTTTTGTTCATTCTGTATTCATCGTCCGCATTTACAAAATACCCAATTCTTTTCCGGCTTCATCAAAAACTTTTACAGCTCTTTCAAGCTGATCTTCAGAATGGGCCGCCGTAACCATGCATCTGACTCTTCCGGTCCCAACCGGAACTGTCGGGAATACAATCCCTGATGCAAAAACGCCCTTTTCCATCAGCTTCCTGGAAAATTCCATAGTTTTCGACTCGTCTCCGATTATTACCGGAGTAATCGGTGTCTGGCTGTTCCCGGTATCGAAACCAAGTTTCCCCAACTTTTCTTTAAAGTACTTTGCGTTTGACCATAGCTTATCTGTATATTCCGTAGTTTCATTCAATATTTTAAAAGCCTCTATGATTGCTCCAACAGCCGCAGGCGGCAGCGATGTGCTAAACAATATGGGTCTTCCTCTATGGCTAAGCCATTCTTTCATTGTACCGCTTCCTGCAACATATCCGCCGATTACACCAATAGCCTTTGAAAGAGTTCCTATGCTGAAGTCTATTCTTCCATGCATATTGAAGTGGTCGACCGTTCCTCTCCCGTTTTCTCCCAAAACGCCCGAGCCGTGAGCATCATCAACATAAGTCATAGCTTCGAATTTTTCAGCCAATTCGACAATCCCCGGAAGGTTCGCCACGTCTCCGTCCATGCTGAATACTCCATCGGTAATCACCAGTATGTTTTTATATTTGTCTCTGTTGTTTTTAAGGACATCTTCAAGACTATCCATGTCGCTGTGCTTGTAAATTGTTTTATCCGCTCTTGAAAGACGGCTTCCATCGATTATGCTCGCATGATTCAATTCATCCGATACTATCAAGTCCCCCTTGCCTACAACCGCCTGTATGGTTCCGGCGTTGCAATTGAATCCGGACTGATAAACCATTGCGGCCTCTTCGCGTTTGAATTCGGCGATTGCTTTTTCCATTTCCTCATGTATGTCCATGTTTCCAACTATTGTTCTAACAGCTCCAGATCCGGCTCCGTATTTTTCAACCGCTTCTACGGCCGCTTTCTTAAGTCTGGGATGGCCGGCAAAACCCAAATAATTGTTGGAGGACAAGTTAATCACATTTTTCCCATTTATGATTATCTCGGGTCCATTCTCAGTGCTTAAAACGGGAAGCTTTCTGTAAACTCCCTGATCCTTTAGTTCTTGTATTTTTTCTTTAAGAAATCCCAACTCATGTACGTTGCTCATATGCCCCTCCTTTATGTATTTGTTCACTCAGCTGATACATATTTATCATAATTGCCATTTATGTTAATATACCACATACATTTTCAATTTTCATCACAATAATAACTAATAAGTTTTTTCATTTCTTTCACTCTGGATTTATCATTTTCAACCAGCAGCCTTGTTTTGATCCATGAAGTCGCCCTTTCCTTGTCGATTCTCAACATTGCCCACCATGAAAAGGAAGCCAGCATGTTGGAATTGGAATCAGCAAATTTCAATGCCGCTTCGTAAGGTTTGGCATCACCTGTTCCCTTGAATTTATTCCCGAGCAATATGAGAAGATTTCTTCTATGTAGCGAATTGCCTCTCCACGCGAATGCCTTGGTTCCATACTTTTCCTTGAATCTTTTTTTGCCAAGATTCAAATCTTCATAAATATTCATCGTGCTTGCTTTCATTTCAATATTCAGGTTGTTGTATGGACATACTTCCTGGCAAATGTCACAGCCATACGCTCCCCTTATTATCTTTTCTCGCATATCGTATGGCAGTTCTTTTTTCGACTGCAATCTTTCAGAAATACATATATTGCTGTCTATTATGTAACCGTCATTGATTGCTCCGTTAGGGCAAGCTTTCAAACAGAGTTCACATTCTCCGCACCCGTCTATTTTCGTCTTATTGCAGTAATCTTCGTCTTCAAAATTTTTTTTCATGAAAAGCGATCCAATCGTAAATGAAGACCCCAGTTCACTGTTTATAAGAAGGCAGTTCTTCCCATACCATCCCAGACCTGCGCAATATGCCAAATATCTGTCCACCATGGGTCCGTTGTCTATATGTATTCTATAGTCATCTGATTCCAATTCCAGACTCGCTGCCAGGTCTTTTAAAATTTTGCTGTTTTTAATGTGATAATCCAAATCCTCCGCAAAAGAAGCGACACCGTAGGAGTCGCTTCTTTTTACATGGCTTCTCATTTCATATGGAAATAGAACCACAAGTATGCTGTCTGTCCCTGACATTATTTCATTCGAATCAATTCGCCTGTTCAAATCTTTTTCCGCAAATTCGGAATATCCGTAACTGCTTATTCGGTTTTCCAACAGTTTTTTTCCATATTGGATAATTTCGGGTCTTATCAATCCGTAATGGCTTATTTTGTTTTCATTCATAAACTTGCTTATCCGGTTCATGGAAACCCCCCATGCGTTTTTAAGACAGTTATTTTGGAAAAGCAAGAGTGGATATTGAATACTTTCTTGTTTCTCCATATTCATTTCCCTTTCTGTCATTCATGAAATTCTCTATGTACCGGTGGACCTGTTCATGCAACAACCCGGCTTCCTCTTTTGTCAAATAATAATCATCATTTTTTATCAAAAGTGTTTCCTCGTTTAAATCATCTTCGTTTTCAATAGCTTTGTAGAATTCTTTTGACACACCTTCGAATATACCCATGCAGCTATCGATCAAAGAATCACCCATACACCCTTCTTCTCCATTCAATATATTCCTGTCCACAATGAAAACCTTTGCAGAAGGCTTATAGAATTTTTCAACTATTCCAAGCCTTACTTTCTCTTCTACAAGCTCAAGAACTCCTACGTTCAACAATTCCTTGATATGATAATTCACCTTTGCGTGGGGCTCTCCCATTTTATCGGCAATCGTCTTTGCCGTGGCAAGGTCTCCGCCAAAAGCTTTAATTACTTGTATTCTGTAGGAATTCGATACAGCTTTGATCTGTTCAAGTTCATGCAGGACTATTACTTCTTTCATGCCCATCATTCTCCTTTTAAATGATTTCCATTATGAAATATGTTATATCGTCTTCAAATTTGCCTCCGTTTTCTTCCATTCTTTCGGCGATGTACCTGTCGACAATCTCAATGTCCATATTCCGATTTGATTCCATCAATTCTATCAAATTCTCCTGCCCAAAAACACCATTTTTCTTTTGATCCACCAACCCGTCAGTATAAAATACAACTCTGTCGCCCTTGTGCAGATTGATGCTGCTGCTGTAGTACTCAGGCGTATAAAATTCACTGCATTGACAAATTGGAAACCCTTTGCTTTTATCCAAGAAAGCATGTCCCCCTTCTTTCTTAATCAAAATAGGAAAGCAATTCATGCCTCCGGAACTATAAGTCAAAACCTTGCTCTTGAAGTTATAAGTAGCGAAGAATATTACCATGTGCATGGCTGGTGGAAAACTCATTTTATTGAATGATTCGTAAAAATGCGTAAGATTCCTATGCGGCTTCAAGCCCCTATATCTGTTGATAAGCCTTTCGGTGGACTTGACTGTATTGATACAAAACATGGTCATTAGAGCCGCAGAAACTCCGTGTCCCGAAACATCAAGTATATACATTCCTACGTTTTCTTCATCCACTTTGAATATATCGAAATAATCACCGCTTAAATTCTCACATGGCATATATCGCGATACAAACCTCGTGTCTTTTATAATCAAGTCATTTTGTGGAAGCAACGACTGTTGGATTTCTCTCGCGTATTTTATTTCTTTCATAATATTCTTGTTGGCTTCATTGATCTTTTGGGTTTTCTTGTCAATGACATTTTCCAAATCCGACGCGTATTTTTTTATGCGTTCCTGGGCTTCCATCATTTGAATCCACGGCGAATTGATATTATAGCTGAATAATGCCTTGAACATAAACAAAAGGCCCATTATCTTTACGATATTTGCATAAATGCTGACTACTCCATAGTTTTGTCCTCTGATTACAAATATGACTTCATTAAAAAGAAACATCAATATTCCAAATGCAAATATAATGAAATACCAGTTTTTTATTTTTATTCCTGTTTTAGTGAAGTTGTAGGCCGCAATAATCTGAACGGCAATGATGAGAACCCCGACGAAAACAAATTTGGACCGTGAATCAATAATGACTGTGCTTGTATGAATCAATAGGAATAATGCGCAAAACATAGCAATCAATGCAATGTTTGCTATGGATATTCTTTTAGCAAATTTTCTCTTTATCGAGAGAACAGACGTTACAGCCATGAATATGAAAAAAATCAACTTTCCCATTATCCAATATGTAATGCTTGCATATGGAGACGAATTCTCAAACAATCCTGTAGATCCCGCATATGAAACAACGTGGAAAAAATCCATCACGGCCATAGATAAAAAGCCGGAATAAACATAAACAAGCCTGATTCTTTTCATTTGCAAAAATGAATAATAAGCATTTGCACAAATCATCAATGAAATAGCTATCCCCAAAAATTCCAAAACAAGATACCATGTCAACAATATATCCTGATTCATTTGCCCAAACAGGCTTTCGCCCATGCCAATACGCATCAGCATAAGTTTATATGAACTTATTAAAATTGCAAAAAAAACAGCATATGCAACAATCATGCGATTTTCAAATTTAACACCCTTCCAACCGCTTTCATCCATAACCTTACCCCTTCTTATCTTCAGATGTGGCAACTTCCCCCAATGAATTCCCTTAGAATAGAATTTTTCAAAATATGGCACTCGTTGTCTATGGAGATGAAATTGCTCAACAATTTCAGCAGTCTGCGAGCTTCTGCATACTCCCTTTTGCTGTCGTCAATATCTCGAAGAAGCGGTTCAACATGTTTCTTGAGTACTGCCAATTCATACACCAATGCAGAATTGAACATTATATCCGCCTCTTCCTGAAATGGAAATATGTTTTTTTCTTCTCCGTCTCTGACATTTCTCCACATTGCAATAGTCTTTACAGCATCATGCCCTCTGTAGCTGCTGTCCCGCACTATTCGCCTTATAAGCCTTGCATCCGTAGTCCTCACCCTGTTGTGGTTGTCAATATTCAACTGTGTCAAAGCGCTTATATAAATTTTAAAAACTTTATCTTTCGGTATGTTTGGCAACAACAAACCGTTCAAGCCGTGTATTCCTTCAACAATAATCGGTTGATTTCCCTCAAGCTTCAATTCCTTGTTTGGATATTGTCTTTTACCGCTCATGAAATCGAACTTAGGCAAATTCACAAATTTTCCACTCAACAATTTTTTCAAAGCTTCATTGAATCCTTTAATATCAAGGGCATCAAGAGATTCAAAATCGTATGACCCATCAGGTTTTTTGGGAGTTTTCTCACGATTGACAAAATAATCATCCGTTGAAATAATCATCGGTTTCAGTCCCAATACCCTCAACTGAATATAAAGCCGTTCTGCAAAAGTGGTCTTTCCTGATGAAGACGGTCCGGCTATCATTATAACCCGTGCATTTCTGTTGTTAATTATATCGGCTATATTCGCAATTTTTTTTTCATGCAAAGCTTCCGAAATATGTATTATTTCACCGCTTTTGCCGTTTTTTATCATTCGGTTCAAGTTTGCCACATTCGCTATGTCGAGTATGTCTCCCCATGCTTCTGTTTCATCAAAAATTGCCGCCAATTTATTATAGTCTCCAAACGCTGTCATCAACGAAGGATTCTCCCTGTCGGGCAATTGTAGCACAAGCCCTTTTTTATATTTAAACAAATCGAAAAGATCAAGGTATCCTGTGTCGGGAACCATGTATCCGTAAAAATAATCCGAAAGCCAACCGCATTTATACACGCTGACTTCATTTTTACGAGAATACTCGAAGAGTTCCATTTTGTCGTTCATCCCGTTATTTTTGAAAAGATTTAAAGCTTCGTTTTTAGTAAGTATGGAAAGAGTGAATGGCTCTTTGTTCTCCACTATCTCCATCATTCTGATTTTGATTTTTTCAATTATGGATTCATCCACGATTTCTTTTGTCTTTATCTCGCAATATATTCCTTTGCCCAGAGAATGTTCTATGAAAACCTTCGCATCCTCCACGATTTCTCTTGCAGCCCTTATGAACACAAAACTTAAGCTACGCTGATAAACTTTTTGACCATCGGAATCCCGTAAATCCGCAAATTCCACATTGGAATCATGTTTGATTGGATAGTTTAGATCTCTAAAATGATTGTTCACTCTAGCAGCCAGCGGTTTGTAATCAAAAGAACCCAAATGCGGTATAATTTCTATCAATTTGCTTCCTTCATCAAATTCATACATCTCACCATTGAAATAAACCTTGACTTTATTCATCAAGAACCTCCCTTAATCCACTCTGCCAATTTCATTGAATGGGAAAAGTCTTACAAGGACTTTTCCACGGATCATTCCGAAGTTGACCGGTCCAACCCTTGAATCCCTGCTATCCAAGCTCTTTTCGCGATTGTCTCCCATAACAAAAATCTTTTCGTCCGGCACTGTTATGTCCATCTCTCCGCGTGTAAAACTTCCATTTATATATGATTCTTCAAGCTCAACATCATTTACATAAACCCTCCCGCTATCAATTTCCAAATGATCACCCGGGACTGCTATCACCCTTTTAATCAGGTCCTTTTCCCTTCCGTCATCTGTAAGGAGATGTGATTTGAAAACCACTATGTCTCCTCTTGATGGTTCTCCCAATGTATAAGGAATCTTGTTTATTACCAGATAATTGTTTGGCTCAAGAGTCGGATACATGGAGTATCCCTTTACAAGCGTGGGTCTTACAAAAAGCGTTATAAGAAATGCAATGGCTATTGACAATAATATTGTCTTAACCCATTCCATAATTTCATGTGCCATTTATTTGTTTCCTTTCTTTTTTTCCAGTTTTTTTATAAAATCATTAAGTTCTCTGTTTTCACATTCGAATATCTGCTCTTCAACTATCATTTTATAAGCATGAAGCAATTGTGTTGACACGCCATATTTCTTTGACCCTCCATATTTAGTATCTCCTACTATCGGATGTCCTATCGATGCCATTGAAACTCTTATTTGATGGGCCCTTCCTGTAAGTAGTTCTATTTCCATAAGTGTATATCCTTCAAAACGTTTTAACGGTTTAAATTTTGTATGGGCTTTTTTTGAATCCGGATTCCTCTTATTTGAAGTCAGTGCAACCCGATTTCTCGCATTATCCTTTTCCAGATATCCCAATACCTCTCCGGAACCTGAAATTTCACCCTCTACAACAGTAAGGTAATATTTTTTGAAGGCTCTCTTTCTCATCAATGCATTGTACTTTTTCATTGCGTCATATGTTTTACCGAATAGCACTATTCCACTTGTATTCTTGTCAAGCCTTTGAACCGGAGCAGGTTTAAAGGTTCTTGAACAGCATTCTTCGAGGTAAGCAATCACCTTGCTTGACAATGTATTAGCATATTCCTTGCTGTCGGGATGAGTCAAAAGTCCTCGCGGTTTATTCAGCACTAAAATATTTTCATCCTCATAAACAATATCGAGTCCAGAAGAAACGGCGTCGTTTTTTTTCTCTTTTCTTACAAATGCATTTAAGGTTTCATCGGCCAAAAATATCTGTATTGCATCTCCTTCCTTTATGAATTCCTCTGGTTTCGCCTTGCTTCCATTCAGTTTTATCACTTTTTTTCTTAAAAGCTTATATATATTCCCTCTGGTTGTGTTTTTAAACAATTTAAGCAAAAAACGGTCTATTCTTTGATCTCTTTCATCTTCTTGAACAATAATTTCCTTCAAATCAGCACATCCTCTTCTTATAAGTTTCTCTCTTCTCTTATAGTATAATATTTTTTTTATATAAAAAATACTTTAATAATAATTTTTTATTACAATTGATGGACAGCTATGTATAAGAAGCAACAACTGTGTTATTCTATTTTTTGAAAGGCGGGCGAACACATGGAAAAACTAAAGGATTTTTTGTATGACATAAGCGACATTTTACTCGCACTATTTATAATAGCAATCATGGCGACTGTTATTTCATGGAAATTTGCCGGATCTTTTGAAGTAAGCGCAAATATTCCTGCAAATCATGAAAACCTATCCTCATTCCAGCAAATCGAAACCGAACCGGAACAAACCGAACCAATTGTCAATGAAAACCCTTCGGAAGAGCCTGAGCCTGAGCCCGAAATTGAACCCGAAACCGAACCCGAAACTGAAAAACCGGTTGTATACACCACCGTTAAAATACCTTCGGGAAGCACTGGCGTAAGAATAGCAGGCATACTAAAGGATTCAGGCATTATAGACAGCACTACCGATTTCATAAACAGAACCGAAGCAAGGGGACTAAGCTCAAAACTTCAAAGCGGTTCGTTCAAAATAGGTTCGGACATGGATTTGGATGAAATAATCAATATACTAACGGGGCAATAGTAAAGGAGAATATACAATGTTGGATTTACTATTTATTACCGGTTTTATTGTTTTATTACTTGCAACAATAGCAGCTTGGATAAATACCAAAATTTTAATTAGTGAAATGGAAATTATCAAAAGCCATTTGAATATTCCCGAGAATGAATCAAGAATTGTTGACAATTGAATAAATGAAAAACAGCATTAATACCTAAATTCGTATTGATGCTATTTTTATATTGATTTTCATCTCAAACAATGTGCTTCTGAATTTTGCAACCTGTGTTTTTCATAATCATGCAGATTCACCCCTGCATTCTCCAATTCCTGTTGTACATATTCTTCAAAAAACCGCCCTGTCCTTTTCCCCATCCCAATGGATATCCTTCGACGCAAACAAGATTCCACCCCTTCTTGCACTTTACCCCCAAGGTTTCTCCCTTCAGGTATTTGTACACATCCGGGTCTTCTATGCTCAAATCAACAGAATTTAAAACCTGTTGTTTTTTAAGCCCCATTGCAAACGACTGTGAAGGCATGAATCTGCCCTTTGCGACTTCCCCGATCAACCATCCGTTTCTCACGTATTTCAAACCAGAAAGGTTAAAACTTTTTTCGGGGCGTATGTACACTTTGCCTTGATGAATATCCATTCTCGCAATGCAATCTTCAAAACCCCATATGTTTTCTTCAATAAAATCCTTTGCAGGTTCAAGCCCGCTGTCGAATCCCGCTTTTCTTGCCTTATGAAATTCCGATTTTAGAGCCCCCGTAGCTTTTCCGCAATGAATTTTTGCCATGAAATGACCTTCACCTCTATGCATGTGGGGCCATATTCTTCCGAATCCGGAAACAACATCCGCTGCATCAAGCGCCAACTCTCCTGATATTCTCCAAGAATCAGGAATTGTGCCCATTTCAAACCTGTTGTTTTCATTTATGAAATCAGATATGATTTCTTCATTTTCACTTCTTGAGAATGTGCAAGTGGAATAAACCAGTCTTCCGTTTTCCATAAGCATTCCGCTTGCCGCGCGAATTATTTCGCTTTGGACGTCGGTGCAGACTTTGCCTTCATATTGTTCCCAGTTTGCAGCTGCCTTTGAGTCTCTCCTGAACATTCCTTCTCCAGAACAAGGAGCGTCAACAAGAACGCAATCAAATGAAGATTTCCACATTCCAGCCATCTTCGCTGGTTCTTCGTTCAATATCACTACGTTTTTTAACCCAAACCATTCCATGTTCCGTATCAACGCCCTTACCCTTTTGGGATTGATATCGTTGCAAACCAGCAGCCCGCTATCATTTATCATTGAGGACAATTGCACAGACTTTCCTCCCGGTGCGGCACAAAGGTCCAATACCGCATCCCCCGGTTCCGGACTTAAAAGGTTGGCGGGAGCCATTGCCGAAGGTTCCTGTATATAATACAAACCCGCGTGATAAAGCGGATGTTTTGAAGGTTTGCATTTTTCAATATCATAGATGAAGCCGTTATCGTCCCACGGAACAGATTCCAATTCAAATGGACATATTTTTAAAAATTCTTCCCTCGAAATCTTTATGGTATTCAATCTTATTCCATGCAATGGCTTTTGATTGTAAATCTCGATAAAATCTTCATATTCCGATTTAAGATCTCTTTTTATTCTGGATGCAAATTTATCCGGCAAGTTCATTTGAAATCCTCTTCTTTCTTTCATTATGCTTCAATATATCATAATTAGTCGTTGCATTGTAGAAATTTCTTTGTCTTAGGTATATAATTAAATTGGGAATAAAAACTATTCAATACATACAAAGGAGGGGCTATCATGCCTTTAGTAACATCTACCGATATGTTCAAGCGCGCATATTCCGAAAAATATGCCGTTGGAGCCTTTAATGTCAACAACATGGAAATAATTCAAGGGATCGTACAGGCGGCGGCAAGGGAAAATGCGCCGTTGATTCTCCAAGTCTCCGCAGGCGCAAGAAAATATGCGCGACCTGTATACCTTAAAAAACTGGTTGAGGCGGCAATCGAAGATACGGGGCTTGACATCGTTCTTCATCTTGACCATGGTGAGGATTTTGAAATCTGCAAGCAGTGCATAGACGACGGATTCACTTCTGTTATGATTGACGGATCAAAACATCCTTTCGAAGAAAACATAGCTCTAACAAAACGCGTAGTCGATTACGCTCATGAAAAAGGAGTGGTCGTCGAGGCCGAGCTGGGCAAACTTGCAGGCATAGAAGACAATATTAAGGTGTCCGGAAAAAATGCAACATTCACAGACCCCGATGAGGCTGTTGAATTTGTCGAAAGAACAAAGGTCGATTCATTGGCTATAGCAATAGGAACAAGCCATGGTGCTTATAAATTCAAAGGCGAACCTAAACTTGATTTTGATCGCTTGGAAACAATTACCAGGCTGCTTCCTGGATACCCGCTTGTCCTGCATGGTTCTTCGACTGTCATTCCCGAGTTTGTTCAAATGTGCAACGATTACGGCGGAAAGATCCCCGGAGCCAAGGGCGTTCCGGAACCTATGCTCAGGCAGGCGTCAAAACTTGGTGTTTGCAAAATAAACATTGATACAGACCTGCGTCTGGCGATGACGGCCGCAATCCGAAAAGCATTCGTAGAAAATCCGGATGTTTTCGATCCAAGAAAATACTTGGGCAAGGGAAGAACCGCAATAGAAGAAATGGTGGCCCATAAGATTAAAGATGTTTTGGGATGCAGCGGAAAAGCTTAAAGTCAGATTAAATATGGCTTTGCCTATAAAATTCAAACAAAAGAGTCTGCCATTAGGCAGACTCTTTTGTTTGAATTGGTCGAATCATCATACTTGCTTTTAACGTAAATCGTTTATTGTTTTTAGCAATATTACTTTTGCCATGGTAGGATCCGCTTTTCCGGATGTCTTCCTCATTATTTGTCCTATCAAAGACTGCAGAGCCTTTTCTTTTCCGGAAAGATAATCTTCAACAACCTTGGGCATTTGACCGACTATTTCCACCGCAAGGCTTGAAAGGTAATCTTCATCTCTTATCAGTCGCAAATCGTCTCTTTCAATTATGAAATCCGGGGAAAGATTTTCCTTCCACATCTTTTCTATCACTTTTTTTGCCAACGTATTGTTGATTGTTCCGAAGAAAATCAAATCGGCAAGCCGTGCGAAATCATCACTAACGAATGGTATCCGAGCATCCTCGCCATCCTTTGACATGAGCCTTATTATGTCTGTCATAAGAATATTTGCGGCTATCTTGGGGGACTTGACCTTTTTTGCAGTCATGTCGAAATAATCCGAAAGATATTTGCTTGATACAATTTGTTCGGCATCATATACCGTCAACTGATAGTCCTTTATATATTTCGCTTTTCGTTCATCCGGAAGTTCGGGAAGAGATTGCCTCAATTTTTCAATAAAAGGTTCTCCTATTATTATCGGCATCAAGTCAGGGTCCGGAAAATATCTATAGTCGTGGGCGTCTTCCTTCGTTCTCATTGACACCGACTTGCCCGCAGACTGTTCCCATCTTCTTGTTTCTTGGACAACAGCACCTCCCGACTCAATCAATTTGATTTGACGCAAAGTTTCATTTTCAATAGCCTTGGAAATGGAAACAAATGAATTCAGATTTTTCATTTCCGTTCGAGTCCCAAGCTTCTTTTCGCCTTTTCTTCTTACAGACAGATTGACATCACATCTGAGAGAGCCTTCGTTCATTCTGCAGTCTGAAACTCCAACATAAAGAAGTATGGCTCGAAGCTTTTGCACATAAGCCTTTGCCTCTTCTGCGGAACGTATATCCGGCTCTGATACAATTTCTATGAGTGGAACCCCGCATCTGTTGTAATCAACCAATGAGCCGCCTTCCGAATCATGGACAAGCTTTCCGGCATCCTCCTCGATATGAATTCTTGTTATTCCTATTCTCTTCGACTCTCCCTTGACTTCTATATCAACATGTCCCGAATGGCAAAGAGGCAAATCATATTGTGAAATTTGATATGCCTTGGGCGAATCAGGGTAAAAATAATTTTTCCTGTCCTGCTTTCCAATTTTCGTAATCTCGCATTTCGTTGCCAATCCGGAAATAACAGCATACTCGACCACCTGTTCATTCAAAACAGGCAGAGAACCGGGCAAGCCTAAACATACCGGGCAACATTGAGTGTTGGGCTTTGCTCCAAATGAAGTGGGACATCCGCAAAATATTTTTGTATCGGTTTTAAGCTCAACATGAACCTCAAGGCCAATTACAATTTCATAATCATCAATCATTAAATCCACCTCTTTCATATGCGTGAGCCGCACGCAATATTGACGCTTCGTCAAATGCTTTTCCAATCAACTGCATTCCGATAGGCAAATCGTCTTTATCGAATCCGCAATTCATCGACAGTCCCGGCAAACCCGCTATATTCACTGGAACGGTATATATATCCCCCATATACATTTCTATCGGGTTGGCACTTTTGGACCCAAACGGATATGCAGCAGTTGGAGCGGTAGGAGACAAAACAAGGTCAAAAGTCTTGAACAAATTGTCAAACTCGGCTTTTATAAGGCTTCTTACCTGTTGTGCCTTTTTATAGTAGGCATCATAATATCCAGAGCTCAAAGCGTATGTCCCAAGCAATATTCTTCTTTTCACCTCTTTGCCAAAACCTTTGCTCCTTGCTTCCTTGTATAGTTCATCGAGGCTAAAATCACCTTCCGGCCTGAAGCCGTATTGTATTCCGTCAAAACGGGAAAGGTTTGACGATGCCTCCGCCGATGAAATAATATAGTATGCAGGCAAAGCATGCTTTACGCTTTCTATTTCAACTTCTTCCACAGAAGCTCCCAGTTTTTTAAAATTTTCCGCAGCCGCCAAAACCGCATTCCTGACCTCCGGAGCTATCCCTTCGTCAAAATAGTTTTTAGGCAGAGCTATCCTCATTCCGTTAATATCATTGTCAAGCGATTCCATGAAATTTTCATCATCGGTTTTTACGGAAGTTGAATCTTTTTCGTCGAAGCCGCACAGGACATTCATCACGTATGCCAGATCGCTAATATTTCTTGTAAAAGGACCAATCTGGTCAAGCGATGACGCAAATGCTATCAAACCATACCTCGAAATCCTCCCATAAGTCGGTTTCAGTCCTAAAACTCCGCAAAAGCTTGCCGGTTGCCTTATGGACCCTCCGGTATCCGACCCCAAAGCAAACAAGGCCTGTTTTGAGGCGACAGCCGCAGCTGACCCTCCAGAGCTTCCTCCCGGTACCCTTGAAAGGTCATGCGGGTTCTTCGTGTTCTGGTAATAAGAATTTTCAGTGGTTGAACCCATTGCAAACTCGTCCATATTGAGTTTTCCAAGCACAATCGCATCCGATTCTGCAAGAGTCTCCACAACGCTTGCATTGAAAG
>DATFJE010000109.1:0-31700 GCA_035269385.1 Clostridia bacterium | reverse complement strand
AAAGTGGAAAGAGTAAAGTACAGTGGAAAGTAGAAAGTAGAAAGTGGAAAGGAAGAACAAAGACCAAAGAATAAAAAGCATGCAGCAGGCAGTGGGCAGCTGGCAGAAAAAGCGTAAAAACAAAAACTAAAAAGGGACAGACATTTTTTGCTCCATTTTTTTAAAGCAGATGTCGGATATCAGATGTCAGGTGTCAGGAAAAGCAGTATGCAGCTTGCAGCGTAAAGTACAGAAGAAAGTGGGAAGTGGAAAGTGGAAAGAGTAAAGTACAGTGGAAAGTAGAAAGTGGAAAGTGGAAAGAGGAAAGTGGAAAGTGGAAAGGAAAAGCGTAAAGTACAGATATCAGATATCAGGTATCAGGAAAAGCAGATATCAGTTGTCAGTTGTTAGATGTCAGGAAGAGCAAAAAAAGTGAAAAGAGCAGATATCAGATTTCAGATATCAGGTGTCAGGTTTTTCCTGCCCGCTGACTACTGACAGCTTTTTGAGGCATTTTGGGTCTTAAGGCTTTTGCACTTTCTGCCAACTGCCTGCTGCCAACTGATCACTATCTGCCGACAACTGTTTCACAGCATGCATCAAAGAACCGCCTCAATTTAGTGGGCGGTTCTTTCTTATGATTTTCGGTAAAAACTATCGAATGGAATCCAATCAAGTATTTCTGTATACATTATGCAAAAACGGCTGCAATCATTGAAACAGATAAAGAATTAACATATAATAAGACTTGAAAAAACAAAACAAGGGGGAATTTACATATGAACTTTTTGGAAAAAATCAAGATTCAGGCGAAAAAAGACATCAAGAAGATTGTACTTCCTGAAACGGAAGATATGAGGACAATTGCAGCTGCTGACATGATTTTGGCAGACGGAATGGCTGAAATAGTTCTTGTGGGAAATAAAGAAGAGATATTGTCGAAAGCGGAAGGATATGACTTGTCGAAAGCTGAATTCATTGATCCGGCAAATTTCGAAAAAATGGGTGAATTCATAGACGCTTTTGTCGAGATGAGAAAGAAAAAGGGAATGACTCCTGAGAAGGCAAAAGAAGTTCTTGCCAATCCTCTTTACTTCGGATGCATGCTTGTCAAACTTGGCCATGCTGACGGAATGGTTGGGGGAGCGGTAAACGCAACAGCTGATGTAATGAGGGCGGCTCTCCAGGTCATAAAGACTGCTCCGGGAACAAAACTTGTTTCAGCGGCATTTCTTATGGAAGTTCCGAATTGCGAGTTCGGATCGGACGGAATCTTCATATTTGCAGATACTGCACTAAATCCGAATCCCGATTCAGAGCAGCTTGCCAACATCGCAATAAGTTCAGCCGCAACCTTTGAAGCACTCACCGGTGTTGAGCCTGTAGTGAGCATGCTTTCATTCTCGACAAAGGGCAGCGCGAATCATCCAGATGTAGACAAGGTAATCGAAGGCGGAAGGCTTGCAAAGGAAATGGCTCCGGATCTTAAATTAGACTGCGAACTTCAATTCGACGCATCAATCGTACCGGCAATAGGAAAGAAAAAGGCTCCGGACAGCGATGTTGCAGGCAAGGCAAATGTAATAATATTCCCCGACCTTGATGCAGGAAACATCGGATACAAGCTTGTGCAGAGATTGGCTAAAGCAAATGCCTACGGACCTGTAACCCAGGGTTTGGCAATGCCGGTCAATGACCTTTCAAGAGGATGTTCTGCCGAGGATATAGTGGGAACAGTTGCTCTTACAGTGCTTCAGGCACAGATGATGAAATAGCTATTCTGTTTTCGAAATTAAAACAATCATAAAAAAGCAAGATACCATAAGGGTTTGCGGATATTAAATCGCAAACCCTTTCGTTTTTCTGTGATATAATTTAATAAAAAGGGTAATGGGTGAAGGAATGAAGAAGTTTAAAATAGTGGCATTGATAATGGCTGCGATGATACTTGCCGCCTGCACGGCAGGAAAACTGGAAGAGGCGGAAATCGAAGAAAAAGTTTTTTTGCCGGAAGCCGGGATATCGATGTCCGGAACAGTTCCGGGATGGGTATTTTCGCTCGAAATGAAAAATCTTGAAAAAGGCGACCAGATACGGATAGAAACAGACATGGTTCATATGCAGACGTTTTTCCGAATGACGGAGGATGAGGACGTATGGAACAGGATTTTTGCCGTCGATACCCTCAATTCGGGTAAAAAAGGCACATTCATTGTAAACGTCAAGAGGGATGGACGAAACATATTCAGAAAGAAGCTTGACATAGGCTTTTCGGACAGAAATTTTTCAAGTCAGGAGCTTCGAATATCCCAAAGCCTTCTTGAAAGACGTATTGAAGGCTTGTCCAAAGGTGGCGAAAAGCTCAGAATGACACTTGCCAAGTCGGTCAGATCGGATGAAATATACTGGGATGAGCAATTCTTGATGCCGGTTGAGGGAAGGCTTTCTACTCCATTCGGCGCAAGAAGGACATTAAACGGAGGATACGGATACATACATTCAGGAATTGACTTGGCAAATAAGCTTGGAACGCCAATAAAGGCTGCAAATTCTGGAAAGGTTGTGCTCTCCGAAATCCAGAGCCTCACCGGAAACACAATAGTGATAGACCATGGGCGCGGTCTGCTCACAACTTATGTACACCTTGAAACCATGTCGGTGGAAAAAGGCGATTTCGTAAACAGGGGACAGCAAATAGGGACAATGGGAAGCACAGGCTTTTCAACCGGATCCCATCTGCATTTTGAGACACAGCTGATGGGTGTCTATGTTGATCCGTACATTTTGGCGGAAAAAAGTCTTGAATTGAGAGAATATATGGAAAGAGAGGAATGGAAATGAAGAGCAATGTATATTTTATGGATTTCAGGTCGAGAAGAAAAAAAGAGAACAAGCGAAACAAGATAATGCGTCTTTTCGACGCCGTTGAGACATCAAGCGTTATTTCAAATGGGGATTTGACGGCAGTCAAGCTGCATTTCGGAGAAAGCGGAGGGGACGGATTCATAAGGCCCATTTTTATCCGTCCTATAGTCGACAAGATAAAGGAAGCCGGAGGCAATCCATTCCTTACGGATACGAACACTCTCTACAGCGGAAGCCGCAAGAATTCTGTAGATCATTTGAACACGGCATACGAACACGGTTTTACTCCGCATGTTGCAGGAGCTCCGATTATCATTGCCGACGGCCTTAAAAGCGGCAGTTTCGAAATTGAAGACTTGGGCTTGAAGCATTTCAGCATCGCAAGAATAGCTTCAGATATAGTAAATGCTGACGCCATGGTAGTGGTATCCCATTTCAAAGGACATGAAATGGCTGGATTTGGAGGAAGCATAAAAAACATAGCAATGGGATGCGCCCCGGCAATAGGAAAAAGAGACCAGCATTCGACACGCCCGAAGGTGGATGGCGACAAATGCATAGGCTGCAAAGCTTGCGCGAATGTATGCCCTGAGGGAGCCATAAAGATGAACGACGGAAAGGCATTGATACACGAAGGCAGCTGCATAGGCTGCGGGGAATGCCTTACTGTTTGTCCCGCGCAGGCTATAAAGCTCGACCAATGGGGCAGCGAGGCAAGGGATTTCATTGAAAAGATGACTGAATACGCATATGCGGCCGTAAAAGACAAGAAAGGAAAAACCCTTTACTTCAATTTCCTCATGGACATAACTCCGGATTGCGATTGTGTGCCTTGGAGCGATGCGCCGATAGTTCCCGACATTGGAATATTGGCATCGACAGATCCGGTCGCAATAGACAAGGCGAGCCTTGACCTTGTGAATGGCGAACCGGCGCTCAGGAATTCAATGCTCCACGACAGAACATGTGTAGATAGCGAATGTAAATGCCATGATGACCATTTCAAGGCAATGAGAAATGGGACATACGGGGAGCTTCAGATAAGCTATGGAGAGGAAATAGGTTTGGGGAGTTCGGATTATGAATTGATAAAACTTTAAAAGGGGATGGTAAGAGTGCATTATAATTACGTATACGGGCCGGTGCCGTCAAGGAGAATGGGACTTTCGGTGGGAATCGAACCGATTCCAGCCGATACATGCAACTATTCCTGTGTTTATTGCCAATTGGGGCGGACAAGACACATGAGCAACAAAAGGAAGCCTTTCTTTGAAGTGGGAAATATGCTTTCAGAACTCGAAATGTATCTTAGGGACGTAAAGGAATACGATGTCGTCACGCTTGTGGGAGACGGAGAGCCGACGCTTTTTGAAGGCCTTGGGGACCTCATAAGAGGCATAAAGGCAATTACAGACAAACCGGTTGCAGTAATAACAAACGGCGCACTCCTGTACGAAAAATCCGTGAGGGAGGATCTTTGCGAGGCCCATATCGTATTGCCTTCGCTCGACGCATATGACGAAAGATCTTTCAAGTCCATAAACAGGCCTTATGGTACAATAAGATTCGATGAAGTTTTAGATGGGTTGAAAAAGTTTTCAAGTCAGTATAGGGGACAGCTTTGGATTGAAATAATGCTCGTCAAGGGAATGAACGATTCACAAAAAGCTCTTGAGGCATTCAGGAGAATGCTTGGCGAAATCAAATACGAAAAAGTTTTCATAAATGCTCCTGTCAGGCCGCCCGCGGAATCATACGTAGAGACTCCCGACGATGATGTGATTGAAAAATTCGCAAGAGGGCTGAATGGCTATTCGATAAACCATCTTACCGAAAGCGAGTTCTCAAGTGGAATCAAGGACGATTTTAAGGCTGTGATAAGCATAATAGGAAGGCACCCCATGAACCAGCATGAGATATCGAGCTTCATAAAAAGCCGCAGTGGAAACCCGGAAGAAGTTCTCGACCGCCTGGGTGAGGATGAAACAATAGACAAGCTGGAATACAAAGGATATGTAACATACAGAATGAAATGAAAGGGGAGGGGCCAATGAAAATTCCTGTTCAAAAGGTGGCTGCAATTCATGACCTGTCGGGTTTCGGCAGGGCATCCCTTACGGCCATAATACCCATACTCTCGACAATGGGAATACAAGTATGCCCGGTTCCTACGGCTGTTCTCTCCAGCCACACCGGGGATTTTAAGGACTACACGTTTGTCGACCTTACAGACCAGCTTGAAGCGTATGTAAACCACTGGAAAAAACTCGAAATTGAATTCGATGCAATATACAGCGGTTTCCTTGGTTCGCCAAAGCAGATTGCGATAGTTTCCGACTTCATTGATTTTTTCGGAAACAGCGAAAATCTAGTACTGGTCGATCCCGTAATGGGTGACAACGGAGAACTTTATGCAACTATGAGCAATGAAATGGTTGTCAACATGCGCAATCTTGTGGGAAAGGCCGACATAATAACGCCAAACTTCACCGAAGCGGCATATCTGCTTGGGGAAGAATACGACGAGTCGATAGACGGGGCGGGTGTCAAGTGCTGGCTCAAGCGCCTTTCCCAAATGGGACCGAGAACAGTAATACTGACAAGTGTCCCTAATCCGGTCGGGGACAAGAATACAAGCGTCATAGCATACGACAAGAGGCACGACAAGTACTGGAAAGTAAGCTGCAGGTACATACCGGCGCATTTTCCCGGAACAGGAGATGCTTTTGCTAGCATAGTGGTGGGAAGCCTCCTTCAGGGAGACAGCCTGCCCGTTGCAATGGAAAGGGCGGTGCAGTTCATAACAACCGCGATACGTGCGAGCTATGGATTCGAGTATCCCAAACGCGAGGGAGTTTTGCTTGAGCGGGTTTTAAGCACGTTGAACCTCCCGGTGATAGGAAGCAGTTACGAGCTATTGTAGACGGCCAGCTATGGTTAAAAAAGAAGTCTCGGTATTCGCAACAGATTCCATAAATTTGGCAAAAGTTTCATCTTTGCTGTTTGATGAAAAAGCATATGCAAGATTTTGGAATAGAGGTTAATATTAATCTCAGTCATTTGGTATTTTATCCTCGGGTTTATGGTTTTTAGACAACTCCATTTTACCCGAGGTCGATGTTGTATAGACTATTTTTTGTTTTTAGCCATAGAACGGAAATTGTTGCCTTATATGGGGCTTTTTTTATGTTTAAAAATAGAACTTTATCTAATTGATATAAATGAATTCATTAAAAAACCGATAGGATAAACGAAGCGATCTTTTAGGGGCGACACAACTAAATTTAGAAAGATCAGCAGCTTTAGATAAAGGGGGACTTGCAGTGTCATCAGGAATAGATAATGACAGCATGGTGGAAATTTATATCCACGAGACGGAACAATTGGTCGAGCAATTGGAGACCATAATCATAGAAGGAGAGAAGACTCAGGATATGACTTCGGGTATTCCAGAGATATTCAGACTGATGCATACCATCAAGGGGAATTCTATGATGATGCACTATGACAACATCGCGAAGTTGGCTCATTCAGCGGAAGATTTGTTTGACTATCTGAGGACAGAAGAACCTGAGGAGATTGATTTCAAAGGCATTGCAGACTTGATGTTGGAGGCGGTGGATTTCATAAAACATGAAGTTGATAAAATACAAAGCGGAGAAGAGGAATTTGCTGATGCGGGAGTTCTAATAGATGCTTTGAAGGATTATTTGGAGTCCTTGATGTTTTTGAACGGGAATCCTGAGGAGGAAATCAAAGGTGGAAAAGAAGTTTCAAGAGAAGAGATTATAGATGATTTGAATTTTTCCAATGATGACAGATTCTATCATGTGAAAATTATTTTTGAAGAAGACTGCCAGATGGAAAATGTCAGAGCTTTTTCAATTGTTAATGGTATTGGTGAATTCAGCAAAGAGTTGCACCATAATCTGATGGATTTCGAAAGCGATGCCAGTGAAGAGTTTATACGGGAAAACGGGTTTGAAATCGTTATTGGTTGCGAACAGAACTACAAAGAATTGGAAAACTTTTTTTCGAGAGTTTCTTTATTGAAAGACTTGGAATTGAATGAAATCAATAAAGATGAATACATATCTATTGCCGAAAGATTAGGTTGCAAAACTGAGAAATCGGAAGTTAACGTACAAAAGAAAATCATTAAAGCAGATGACAAGAATGAAATCGAAAAAGTCGAAAAGTTGAATCAGACTGTGAAGAAGCGGAAATATATCAGTGTCGATGTTGAAAAACTGGATAATTTGATGAATCTGGTGGGTGAAATTGTTGTATCGGAAGCTATGGTAACAGGAAATCCGGAATTGCAGAACTTGAAACTGGACAATTTCAATAAAGCGGCGAATCAAATGCGCAAGATAATAAATGATTTACAAGATATAGTTATGGAAATACGAATGGTGCCACTCTCATTGACTTTTCAAAAGATGAATAGGATTGTTAGGGATATGTGTTCTAAGACGGGGAAGAACGTGTCTCTTGAATTGGTAGGGCAGGAAACAGAGGTGGACAAAAATATCATAGAGCATATATCAGATCCTCTCATGCATCTGATAAGGAATTCCATCGATCATGGTATAGAAGAGCCAGATAGTCGAATAAAGCAAGGCAAAGATGTCAAGGGAAAAGTGATATTGGAAGCTAAGCATTCAGGCGGAGATGTATGGATTACGGTAAAGGATGACGGGCAGGGACTCGATAGGGAAAAAATTCTTGAAAAGGCGTATGAAAAGGGTTTTTTAGAAAGAGGAAATCAGTATGGAGACAAGGAAATTTTCAATATGATTTTTAAGCCGGGATTCTCTACAAACGAAGAAATAACCGGATTTTCCGGTCGTGGAGTAGGAATGGATGTGGTAATTAGGAATATTGAAAAGATTGGAGGTGCTATTCGAGTCGAGAGCCAAGAGGGACAGGGTTCCGAGTTCGTAATAAGAATTCCTTTGACTTTGGCCATAATCGACGGAATGATAACGCGAGTGGGCAAATCGAATTTTACATTGCCTATAATTTCCATCAAGGAATCATTCAAAGCACAGAAGAAGGATATCATAAGGGATACAGAAAACCATGAAATGATTCTTGTCAGAGGAAAGTGCCATCCAATAATAAGGCTGCACGAACGGTTTGAATTGGAAACCGACATTATCGATATAGAGGATGGCATATTGATTATGGTTGGACATGACAACAAGGTGGCGTGTTTGTTTACTGATGAATTGGTCGGAGAACACCAAGTGGTGGTTAAGAATTTTTCGAGATTTTTAAAGAAAACGGAAGGTCTTACAGGGTGCGCCCTCCTTGGAGACGGTGGAATCAGCATGATACTTGATCCTTCTGGATTGATACGATAATAATTTTTTGAATAATACTGTACATGAAAGAATTGAACGAGAACGATTTTGACAAGTATTGAGGGAGATTATTGATATGAAAAACATGAAAATTATTTGGAAAATCATTCTTTTAGTGGTCTGTGTTGCATTGTTTACTCAATTGACGGCTGGAATCGTCAGTTCGTATGCCTTTAAGGCAATGAATATGGCACAAGACGGCATGGAGATACAACAGTTATCTGGAATGGCGGGTCAAACCGGAGGAAAGTCACTGGGCGACTTTATTTTGGTTACAGTCATATCCTTCGGGGTTGTCATTCTGTTGGCTATGATACCGGCCTATATTGTCGGGAAAAAAATAGTCGGACCAATCAACAAATTGAAGGTACAGGCGAATCAAATGGCATTGGGGAATTTGGATATGGCATTTGATGTGCGAGAATCGGATGATGAAATTGGACAACTCGCAAAAGCGTTTCAAAATATGGCAGAAAAACTGAAAGCGCAGGCGGAAGCTGTGGAGAAGATTGCCAATGGAAATCTTGACATTGCCTTGGAAGTCGTCTCGGAAAAAGATGTATTGAGTCAAAATATCAATCTCATGAGAGGAAACCTGCAGGCGCTCATAGATGAATTGCTTTACATGAAGGAGCAGGGCGACCTTGGCAATCATTCAGAAAGAGCGAAAATCGGTGTTTTGAAAGGAAGCTACGCGGAAATACTTGAAGGGATAAATGCTATTTTGGATCATTTGGGAGATCCGCTGAATAATTTGGCAAATTTTTTCTCCATGATGGCTGAAGGAGATTTCCCTGAGGAAATAGATACAGGAGATTATAAAGGTGAATTTATCGGATTCATGGAATTGGTCAATCGTATCAGAAACAATATATATGCCATAAATAATGAAATCAAGACATTGACTCAAATGGCCGATATCGGCAACTTGAGTTATAGGGTGGATTCGGGGAAGGTTCCTGGAGAATATGGATTGATTCTGGGAGGCATCAATCACATGCTTGATACGGTGATTGCTCCGATTGAAGAGTCATCGATGGTGCTGGAGTCCATGGCGGAAGGGCGCCTTGACAGCCGCGTCACTGGGGACTATGAAGGCGATCACGGGGCAATCAAGAATGCCTTGAATTCCATGAGTGAAACAATCGGGAGCTATGTGAACGAGATTTCAAGCGTGCTTGACCAAATGGCCGCAAATAATCTCAACATCGAAATAGAGCAGGATTACAAGGGGGATTTTTCAAGGATAAAAGAATCGCTGAACAACATTATAGAAAAGTTTAACAACATGATGGGGGATATAAACATGGCCGCCAATCAGGTGGAAGCAGCATCGACGCAGGTTGCGGGATCAAGCCAGAACCTTTCACAGGGAGCAACTGAACAGGCCAGCTCTGTTGAAGAGATATCGGCGTCAATAACCAAAGTGGGAGAACAAATTCGGCAGAATGCGACTAATGCCAAAAGAGCCAACGAGATTTCGATGCTTACCCGCCAAATTGCTAAAGAAGGCAACCTAAAAATGAACGAGATGCTTAAAGCCATGGAAGCCATCGATGAGGCATCAGGGAACATATCGAAAGTCATTAAAGTCATAAATGGAATCGCTTTCCAGACAAACATACTTGCATTGAATGCAGCCGTAGAGGCGGCAAGGGCGGGAGAGCATGGAAGGGGATTTGCGGTAGTTGCGGAAGAAGTCAGAAATTTGGCGACGCGGAGTGCAAATGCTGCCAATGAGACCACGGACATGATAAACGATTCCATTGAAAAAGTAAAAAGGGGAACCGAATTAGCCATTGATACATCGAAGGCTCTTGGGCGGATAGTTGATGGAGTTGGAGAATCTGAGGAAATTGTCGGTCAAATTGACGAGGCCTCCAACGAACAGGCTACGGCTGCGGCAGAAATCAGCGAAGGCATAGAGCAGGTGTCGAGCGTTACACAGACCAATACGGCAACGGCCGAGGAAAGCGCTTCTGCAAGCGAAGAAATGACATCGCAGGCAAGGGTTCTTGCTGAGCTTGCCAATAGGTTTGAACTAAAGGGCGATGAAGGCTCGAAGTCCTTGACTGTAATGAGTATTTATTCGAACGGTAAAAATCTCATGAGAAAAGAGCAATAGCTGGAAGAACGCTTAAGTGACATAGAATTGAACGACAACGATTTCGGTAAGTACTGAGGGGGAGTATTCATGAAGGATGTATTGAAAATTAAGCGGAAAGCAGAAACCGACAACGAGGCGAAGACTTATTTGACTTTTGTCATCGGTGAAGAAATATATGGTTTGGATATCGGATTTGTCACACAAATCATCAACATATTGGAGATTACCAAGATACCGGGGCAACCGGATTATGTCAAAGGAGTTATTAATCTGAGGGGAAAAATCGTACCGGTTATGGAAGTTCGAAGTAAATTCAAGCGAAAGGCGATTGAATATGATGACAGGACTTGTATAATAGTATTAAGTGTCGAAGAGATGACTGTGGGTCTTATAGTTGACGGTGTCGCTGAGGTCGTGTCTATAGAGAAAAACTCACTAACGGAAGTTCCGGAATTCGGCTGCAACAGTCAGGAGGATTATTTGGACGGATTTTACGAGAAAAAAGAAAAAGTAGTGGCGCTTCTAAATTGCGCAGAGCTTATTCGACACAAGGAATAAAAACAGAAAAGGTGATCAGCATGGAAATTACCCAAAAAGAATTTCTTGTATTTTCAGAATATATAAAAGCGAATTTCGGAATAAATCTGACAAGTAAAAAAAAGACTCTTGTAACGAGTCGGTTGAACAATATAATCGAAAAGCATGGGTTCGATAATTTCATGGATTATCTCCATTATATCGAAGGCGATGCCTCGGGTGAATCTGTTGTTGAGCTGTTGAATCGAATCACAACCAATCATACATTTTTTTATAGAGAGAAAAAGCATTTTGAATATTTGAAAGATATAGTTCTTCCGGAACTCAGTATAAGTGAACGTAATGAAAGAGATATCAGAATCTGGAGTGCAGGTTGTTCCAGTGGGGAGGAACCGTATACAACAGCTATGATTCTGTCTGAGTTTTTCGCAAATGAAAAGAGATTATGGGATACGAAGATACTTGCTACAGATATTTCAACCAGTGCCTTGATTAAAGCCAAGGCGGGCATATACTCAAAGAGCAGCCTGGGGCATTTGCCGGATATTTGGCGAATGAAGTATTTCGTGTCTCATGACAGAGATTTTGTGAGAATAAACGATCAATTGAGAAAAGAGATAATTTATCGACGTTTCAATCTGATGAGCAATTTTCCATATAAGAAAAAGTTTCATGTTATATTTTGCAGGAATGTAATGATTTATTTTGACACAGAGACCAAGGCGGAATTGATAGACAAGTTTTATGATTGTTTGGAACCGGGGGGTTATCTTTTTATCGGTCATTCCGAAAGTGTGGATAGAAGAAGATCGACCTTAAAATACATTAAACCGGCCATTTACAGAAAGGAATAAGGATGGATAAAAAAAGAAAAATCAGGGTGCTTGTGGCGGATGACTCAAATGTTTTCAGAGAAGTTTTGAGGCGGCATTTGTCAAATGATCCGGGGATTGAAGTGGTTGCCGTGGCTGCCAATCCTTATGATGCGAGGGATAAAATAATTGAGTTTAGGCCGGATGTCATGACGCTTGATGTAGAGATGCCCATGATGAACGGAATAGATTTTCTAAAGAAACTGATGCCTCAGTATCCTCTTCCAACCGTGGTGATAAGTTCGGTAACCGACAGGGTGTTTGATGCCATGGCGGCCGGGGCCGTTGATTTTGTTGGGAAACCGATAAGAAACCAGAATCTGGAGGCATTCATAAACGAAGTTGTTGTCAAGATCAAGATTGCTTCAACAGCAAAGATAGGTTACCATAAGAGAGCAGAAAAATTCAACATTCAACATGATGATTTCGAAAGAGCCAAACGCAGGATCATAGCCATTGGAGCTTCCACAGGGGGAACAAAAGCGATTCAAACAGTTTTGCAGTCTTTTCCGGCTAATATGCCCGGAACCGTTGTGGTTCAACACATGCCTCCGGTATTCACAAAGCTGTACGCCGATCGCCTTAACAACCTTTGCAGAGTCGAGGTGAAGGAGGCAGAAGACGGAGATTTAATAATTCCGGGGAAGGTTTTGATTGCTCCTGGAGGATATCATATTCGCGCGGTTCAAAAAAAAGGTGGCTTTGTCATTGAAATGGAAAAAGAAACAACCGATAATAAAGTCAACGGGCATTGTCCTTCGGTGGATGTGATGTTTGAATCACTGGCAAGAATAGCGGGGAAACGAACAATCGGAATTTTGCTTACCGGCATGGGGAATGACGGAGCCGCGGGACTATTGTCTTTGCGAAAGTCGGGGGCCAGAACTGTGGGGCAAGACGAAAAGAGCAGCGTTGTTTACGGAATGCCGAAAGTGGCATACGATTTGGGCGCAGTGGAATGGCAGGAATCCCTGGATGGAATATACGGGGTGGTGGCCGGATTGCTCAAAGAACAGAAAGGCCGCCAATGAATCAATTAATTGTAGGTATTTCAGATTTCAAGACAGCTACTGCGCCAAGCGTTCTGACAACCTATGGATTGGGGTCGTGTATGGGTGTGGTTCTTTATGATGAAGCCACAAAAACAGGAGGGCTGATCCATATACTTCTTCCTGACAGCCGATTATTTGAAAAACGCGGTCATGATCTTCGATTTGCGGACATAGGCTTGCCTCGGATGGTTAAAGTCCTTGAAAACACAGGAGTGAATAGAAGACGTCTTTGGGCAAAAATTGCCGGAGGCGCCAGCATGTTCGGAACCTCGGAAGGATGCCGTGGATTGGATATAGGAAAGCAGAATACTAAAGCGGTTTGCGATATACTTAAAGCCATGGGTATTCCGGTGAGAATAATGGATGTCGGAGGACATGGAAGCCGCACACTTCACTTCAATCTTGAAACAGGTCTTTTGACCGTGAGAAAAATAGAAAATGAAAAGATTGCAATAAAAGAACTATAATTTTCGGGAGGTTTAAAGAATGGCTAATAGTGTTTTGATAGTGGACGATGCGGTATTTATGAGAATGATGGTGAAGGATATACTGGAAAAAAACGGGTTTACGGTTGCAGGAGAGGCTGAAAATGGATTAAAGGCTATTGAGGAGTATAAAAATTTGAATCCGGATATAGTGACAATGGATATAACAATGCCTGAGATGAGCGGAATAGAAGCGCTCAAGGAAATAAAAAAATTTGATCCTAAAGCAAAAGTGATCATGTGCAGCGCAATGGGTCAACAGGGTATGGTCATGGATGCCATAAAGGCGGGCGCAAAAGATTTTATTGTAAAACCATTCAATGGAGAACGTGTAGTCGAAGCAATCAGCAAGGCATTGAAATAAACCCCGCAAAATGAGGTGGTTAAATGGATAAAACATTATCACAACAGGAAATTGATTCGTTGATAAATGCTATATCAAGTGGAACGGTTGAATCTGAAGAATTGGCGAAAGCTGGCGAAAAGCGGCGTATAAAGAATTATGATTTCAGGAGGCCGAACAAGTTTTCAAAAGACCATGTCAATGCCATTAAA
Organism: Clostridia bacterium; assembly: GCA_035269385.1. Taxonomy (GTDB): domain Bacteria; phylum Bacillota; class Clostridia; order Peptostreptococcales; family BM714; genus BM714. The sequence continues at coordinate 17,879 of DATFJE010000109.1, read as the reverse complement.
TCCATATATGACAATTATTCAAGAGTCCTTTCCAACTTTCTATCCAATCAGCTGAGGGCAAATGTGGAAATGGTGGTGGGATCGATCGAGCAGATCAGCTATGGAGAGTTCATTCATTCAATTCCAAATCCTACCGTCATGGGCATTTTCAGTATGGAACCACTAATGGGTCTTATGGTTCTTGAAGCGAATCCGAATTTTGGCTTTCATATAGTGGACCTCCTTTGTGGAGGTACTTTGCGAAAAAAAGTTGATTTGCGTGAATTCACGGAAATTGAAATCAGCATCATAGAAGATGTTTTGACCATGATGATCGGAAAGAACAAGGAAGCATGGGATGACTTTTTGGATTTGGAGCCGATTGTCGACGGGCTTGTTACCAATCCGCAATTGAACCAGATTTTTTCCTATGAGGAAGCGGTGGTTCTTATAACTTTCAAGATGCAGATCAATGAAGAACAAAGCCTTATCAACATGTGCATTCCATACAGGGCTTTTGGAAGGTACATAGACAAGTTGCACACAAATCATTATACCATCGTAGAAAATATGACTTCAGAATTGCGTTATCGCTCGGATATTGAGCAAATAATAAACAAGGGGCAGGTGGATATGAGAGTGGAGCTTGGTAAAACGGAAATAACCGTAGAGGATTTTATGGGTCTTAGGTGTGGAGATGTGCTTCAATTGGATATATTGGCAGGGGAGCCTATGAAGCTTTATATTGAAGATTCCGAACATTTTTATGTACAGCCAGGACTACATAAAAACAAGCTGGCTGTTCAAGTTGTTGAATATGCAGGAAAGGAAGTGGAATAGGTGGGCGACAATTTTTTATCTCAGGAAGAAATCGATTCTTTGCTTCGAAAGAGCATGGAGGTTGACGGTTTAGAAGAATCTAAAACAGAAGAAATAAGCCTGGAAGAAAAAGACGTTATGGGAGAGGTTGGAAATATTTCCATGTCGACGGCGGCCACGGCCCTGTCCACTTTACTGAACAAAAAGGTTAATATAACGACGCCTAAAGTGATTACTACAACCTTCAAGGAATTGGCTGCCAACTTCGAAACACCATATATTTTATTGCAGGTTCAATTCGAGAAGGGACTGCATGGTACCAATATCCTTTTGATGAATATAAAGGATGCTTCCATCATTGCCAATCTTATGATGGGGGGCGACGGAAGCAATCCAAACGAGGAATTGTCGGAAATTGAGCTTAGCGCAGTTTCTGAAGCAATGAATCAAATGATAGGATCGGCTTCGACCGCCATTTCGACAATGTTGTCGAGGCCGGTGGACATAGATCCGCCATTCACACAGATTTGGGACAACAGTGAGGAGATGTCACTTCAGGGAATTTCAAACGATACGAAAATAGTAAGAATATCATTCCAATTGACGATAGAGGATTTGATCGATAGCGAAATAATGCAAGTGTATACGTTGGAGACAACAAAAGGGATTGCGGAAATAATGCTTGGAGGCATAAGTGCAGTGGAACCTGAGAATGAGGTTGAAAACACTTATCATGAAGAACCTGAAAGGGAGGCCTTTTTCGAAGATGAAGTTCTTGAAATGCAATCGCCGGAGGAGGAGGTTCGAATACAAAAGCCCGTATTTTCCGAACTCAAGGAGCAACCGCGGCAGAGATCCCCGAGAAACATAGATTTGATTCTCGATGTTCCCCTTGAGCTAAGCGTAGTATTGGGAAAAACCAAAAAGAGCATCAGGGATATTCTGGCTTTGGAACCGGGGAGCATAATTGAGTTGAATAAATTGGCAGAAGAGCCTCTCGAAATATATGTAAACGGGAAACATACTGCCCAGGGTGAAGTCGTAGTGGTAGATGAAAAATTTGGCATAAGGATAACAAATATACTTAGCGCTGAAGATAGAGTCAGGAAATTGGGATAACAACGTATAAAGTCGTACAATGAACTAAACTCCGGGCAGCGTGATGCCGATAGGAGAATATAGGAACATTCGAGACGGAAAAAAAGGTGGGATGATATGAAAATCAACAGAACCGGATATGCGCAGCTGGTGCGGAAGCTTGAAAACGGCAAAGGCGCGCATAAGGCAAGCCGAAAGTATGATGAAAAAGATACCATTGAATTATCCGAGGCTTCAATAAAAATCAAAAAGTATGCCGATACCATGAAAACAATGGAGTCCGAAAATGTGGAAAAAATTGAAACCATCAAGGCAAAACTCAGCTCGGGAACTTATAAAATATCCTCTAAGGAATTGGCAGACCGCATATTGATTGAAATCAAAGAGCAGATTTCCAAGGAGAAATAGAATATGGAGCTATTGCTAAAAAAACAGGAGAATATTTTGAGGCGGCTTGTCGATTTGCTGAAAGAGGAAAGGGAAGTGCTCATACGTGAAGACGGAAGGCGACTCATGGAACTCGTTGCATTGAAGGAAAATCTTCAGGCTGATTTGGAGCGCACGGAAATATGCAGAAAAGAAAATTGGGGCGACTGTTCACTCAAAGAAATGGCTGATCGATTGAAAAATGGTAAAGGCGAGAGGCTTATAAAGACCGGAGAGACAATAAAGAACCGCATGAATGAAATCAAGATTCTTCAGGAAACTAACATGATGCTTACCAGACAGTCAGCCGCATACTCACAAAGGCTAATGGACATATTGCAGCGGACTGTCCAAAAGAGTGGAATCACCTATGGACAAGATGGATCGTTATCGAACAAACAAGGTGTTATGGCGTCGATGGATAAATCGGTTTAGGGGGAAGACATGTCAGGAATATTTCAGACATTTAATGTGGCAAAGCTCGGAATGCAGGTGCAGCAAAATGCCGTAAACACTACGAGCCACAACATTTCAAATGCAAATACGGAAGGATTTTCAAGGCAGAGGGTCAATCTTCAGACAACCCAGCCTTTCAGTTACGCCGGCATAGGACAATTCGGGACCGGCGTCGAAGTAGTTTCAATAACACGCACCCGCGACGAATTTCTGGATTCCCAGATACGCTTCGAAAATTCAATCGAGGGACGGTACAAGGCCGGGGAGTCCGCACTTGAACAGGTCGAGATGGTTTTCCTCGAGCCCAGCGACACGGGCCTTAATTCGGTGTTGGATGCATTTTGGAATTCGTGGCAGGAGCTGAGCAAGACTCCCGAAAATTCGAACGCAAAGACCATAGTGGCACAGAGCGCCGTGACGTTTTGTGATGCGGCAAACCACATGGACGGGCAGATGGAGACACTGAAGGCCGACTTGGCGACGCTTCAGACCTCCAAGGTTTACGATGCCAACGTGCTTGTCGGACAGATAAACGACATGAACGACCAGATATACAGGGTCAAGATAAAGGGCCTTGAGCCCAACGACCTGATGGACAGGAGAGACCTTCTCGTCGACCGACTTTCGACCATAGTGAACATAGAGACCAGCCTGGACGAAAACGGTAGCATGGAGATAACAAACAGAGAGACAGGGGGCATCCTTCTCGATTCGAATCCCAAACAGCCTGCCGAGCATGAAATGTCGGCGGTTCAATCCGTAGAGTATGTGGAAGGTGATATTGATGGAGAATATCATCTTACAGTCGCACGAAAGGGCGATTCGAGCGACACATATACTATAAAAACGAATGTTGCCGATTATGCGCAGGGGGATGTAGTCTTCACGGATCCGGAGGAGGATTGGGACGATGGAGTCGTGGCATTGACAAGACCGGATCTTCAGGAAGGCGCTCTGGCGGGGAATAGTTTGGCGATAGAGGATATTACAGCCTACCAGGGCAAGCTGGACTCGCTCGTGAACGGTATAGCCAAGACGGTTAACAAAATCCATAATCCTGATAGTGGTGAAGCTGATGATGATATTTCCACGATGGATTTCTTTTTGACAAAGGACGGGGCAAATGATTTTTCGGCCGACAACATATCCGTAAACTCGGACATTTTGGATGATACCAATCTTGTGCAGGCGGGAGAAGCTTCGGACAGTCCTGCGGGCGACGGAAGTCGCGCCCTCGCTATAGCCCAGCTAAGGAACGGGCGGTTCGACATGACAGACATCGAAACGGATGTTGCCGGATATGATGCCGGTGACATGTCGATTACCACGAATCCTGCGGGTACAACCTTCGATAGTTTCTACAAAGACATAGTGGCGACTATAGGAATCGATACCCAGGATGCACGCAGGGGCTCGGAGAACCAGGAGATCCTGTTGCTCCAGTTAAATCAGAGAAAAGACTCCATTTCAGGGGTTTCAATAGATGAGGAAGTGGCAAGCCTCATACAGTATCAAACAGCCTATCAGGCAAACGCGAGAGTAATGTCAACGCTTTCACAGATGCTCGACACCCTCATAAACGGCCTGAGAGCTTAGGAGGACACAATGAGAGTAACAAACGGAAATATAATGAATAATTATCTGCACAATCTGAACAGGAACCTGGGAAATATGCAGAAGTATCAGAACCAGCTTTCTACGGGCAAGGAGATAACCAGGCCTTCTGATGCTCCCTTCCTGGCGACCCGCGCCATGAACCTTCAGACATCCATAGACCGCAACGGACAGTACCTCCGCAACATCGAGGATTCTATCGGATGGATGGGTGTGACGGACAGCGCTCTTAGCGACATGACGGACATACTCCAGAGAGTACGGGAGCTTACGGTATATGGAGCCAATGGAACCCTGGCTCCGGACGACATGCAGGCAATAGCCCAGGAAATGGGGCAGAACATAGAGGCGCTCGCCCAGATAGGAAACACAAACTATGACGGGCGCTACGTCTTGGCGGGGCGGGAAACGACGAGTCCACCGTTTTCGGTGTCGGGGAATGTGCTTGCATACGGAGGAGGCGATGGAGAGCTCAGCCGCGAGCTTTCAGAGAACGTGACAATGTCGGTGAATGTTTCCGGGGACAGAATAACAAACGGGGTGGGAGAGTCTCTTGCCGATACGATGAAAAACATAATGGACAGGCTTGAGGCTGGCGGCAATTCTGAACTTTCATCCGATTCCATCGCGAAACTTGACGACCACCTCGAGAATATGCTTAGCCTTCGCGCGGAGGTCGGTGCAAAATACAACAGGCTGCAGGCAGCTGAATCCAAGAACGGGGCCGAGACCCTGAACATGACCGAGCTCCTTTCTAAGACCGAGGACATAGACATGGCCGAGAAGATAATGGAGTTTTCGATGATGGAGAGCGTCTACCAGGCATCGCTCGCAACGGGGGCGAAAATACTCCAGCCTACGCTGCTCAACTATCTATGATTATGAGAAGAGGTGTTTTTGCTGTGAAAATTGACACGAAAATTTTGGGAGAAATTGAAGTGGCGAACGAGTCTGTCATAAGATTTAAGGAAGGGCTTTTGGGTCTTGAAGATTTCAATGACTACGTGCTTCTTGAGCTTCCAGGCAATGACAAATTCTTTTGCCTGCAAAGCATAGAGGATTCAGATCTGGCATTCTTTGTGATACGTCCGTGGGATTTCTTTCCCGATTACGAGGCCGACATTCCAGATAGTGAGCTGTCTGCCATGGGAATCACAAGGCCCGAACACTTGTCTCTCTACTGCATTCTTACGGTCCCCGAGGAAATCAAGCACATCACGGCCAACCTATTGGCGCCAATAGTCGTAGGCGGCGAAAAAAATGAAGGAAAACAGCTTGTGCTTGCAGAAACAGAGTATAAGACTAAACACCGGCTCTTTCCGGAAAAAGGGGTGTAGTTTATGCTCGTGCTTAGCAGAAGGGAAAACGAAGGCATAGTAATAGGGGAAGGAATCGTAGTACGCGTGATGGCCATAGAGGACGGTCGGGTGCGCCTGGGCATAGAGGCCCCCAGGGAAGTGCCAATACACCGCGAAGAGATTTTCGAGGCAATCAAAGAAGAAAACAGGGAGGCGTCCAGAGCGGCTGCTGAAATGATGGATGCGCTTAAGAAACTTAAGAAACTTAAGAATCTATAAAAAAAGGAAACCGAAAATCAAGGCTTCCTTTTTTATTTGCATTTTTTTCCTATAAAAGGCTAAACAAACAGATGGGCCTTCCGATATATACATTAGACGAAGCCTTCGGCCGAAGCTTCTCAAACAAACAAAGGCAAGGATGCCGAAAAACACAATTCAAGGAGGAAAAAGAAATGAGAATAAATCATAACATCGCAGCGCTCAACACCTATTCAAGACTCACGAATGCAAGCAACATGCAGTCAAAATCGCTGGAAAAACTGTCATCTGGCCTCAGAATCAACAAGGCAGGGGACGACGCCGCAGGTCTGGCCATTTCAGAAAAGATGCGCGGACAAATCAGCGGGCTCAACCAGGCATCGAGAAACGCGCAGGACGGCATTTCAATGGTTCAGACAGCAGAGGGCGCACTAAACGAGACCCACTCCATTCTTCAGAGAATGCGAGAATTGGCTGTGCAGTCTTCAAACGATACCAACACTGCTGAAGACAGAACTTCCATACAGGAGGAGATGAACCAGCTTACCTCCGAGATAACAAGAATAGGAAACACCACTGAGTTCAATACTAAGAGTGTCATAAACGGTGACATGAGCGGTACAACCGGGGCAACAGGCGGAAGTATGACCGTTCAGTTTACAGCTGCTCCAGCTGATGGAGACAGCTTTAGTTTGACAATTGGAGAAGACACATATGCGGTCACGGTTGCTGATAGTGCGGCAGCTGATGCTATTGATACAAGTGCCAAGACAATCACGATAAATATTGATGATACAGGAGCAGAAACACTTGACGCAGATACATTGGCTTCGCAACTCGAAGTTGTTTTGACGGGTTCGGCTGATGCGAATCTGGCGAATTTCACTTTCACTGATTCCTCAGCAGGCGGAATTGAAATTGAAGCAACAGCTGCCGGAGATTTTGCAGGCGATGACGACATACGCGGCATCATAGGCGTTTCCTATACTGGAAAAGCAACCGAAGTGGATGCTACAGACGGTACGGGAGCTACGGATGTGGCAAAATTGCAAATCGGCGCAAACAACGGCCAAACGATGGAGATGTCAATCAATGACATGAGAGCGCTCGAATTGGCAGTTTCATCAACAACAAGCGGAACTTCTTTCACTTCGACATCTTTGACCGATGACAGTGGCACTACAGAGTACGCTTTGGACCTTTCTACAGCTGACAAAGCGACAGCCGCGATCGCGGTTATCGACACCGCTATAAGCTCCGTTTCATCCGAAAGATCCGCTTTGGGATCAATTCAAAATAGACTGGAGCACACAATCAACAACCTTGGAACTGCATCCGAGAACTTGACTGCTGCAGAATCCAGAGTCAGGGACGTTGACATGGCAAAGGAAATGATGGAATTCACCAAGAACAACATCCTCAGCCAAGCAGCTACATCAATGCTTGCTCAAGCCAATCAACAACCTCAATCAGTTCTTCAGCTTCTCAGATAAGGAAAAAATTTTGCAGCTACAACAAGCCGGCCGATTCGTCGGCCGGCTTGCATTTTTTATATGTGGCGAGTGATATGAATCATATTCATAAAAACAGACCGAGTTTCTTCCTATATATAGAGGCTTGAAACAAGCGTATGTGATATATAACATGCGTAAATTACGCAGAACTCGGATTATTATGAATACGATTCATATGGTAAAAAATGAGCGGAGGTGTTTCAGAGTGATAAGGATAAATGAATCGAAGGGTGTCGCAAGTGAAACTTTTGCAAAGAGGGCACCGAAAGCGGAGTCGCCGCAAAAGGCTTTGGACAAGCCAATCGTCGAAATAAAACGGATTGCATCGGATCATCTTCCGGAGTCGGAAAAAAAAGAGCCGAGCCGTGAGGAATTCGAGGAAATATTAAAAGTGGCAAGTGAGGTCATTTTCGGAAGCGACAGCCATTACGAGTTCAAGCTCCACGAGAAGACCGGAACAATGATGTGCAAGCTGGTGGATAGCGAGACAGACGAGACCATTCGAGAGATTCCATCGGAGAAGATTCTTGACATGGTGGCGGGAATATGGGAATTAGTAGGAATAATAGTGGACGAAAAGGCTTAGGGGTGATTTCATGAGCAGCGGAATAAATTTTTTGGGATCCTATTCAGGAATAGACCAGACCACCATCGATTCCCTGATGGAAATGGAGAGACTTCCACTGGTGCAGATGGCGAATCAGAAAACTGAATATGAGAGCAAGCAGGGTGCATGGAGGGACATCAACACTCGTCTCGACAGCCTGATGACCAAGGTGAGGGATTTACAATATGGGTCGGTTTATGAAGGCAAGACAGCGAATAGCACCGATTCGGAAACAGTTTCGGCCTCGGCAACATCGGATGCCATGAATGGAAGCTATGAGCTCGAGGTGGACCGCCTGGCGACTTCCTCGCGCATAATTGGGAGCAAGGTTTTGGCGGATGGGGAGACAAACGACACCGTGCTCGGTGTGACGGGTAGTTTCACAATTACGAACGATGAGGGAACTTTCGAGACCATAACGCTTGAGGCGACGGACACCCTTTCTACAATAGTGAGCGCCATAAACGACCTGAACGACACTCTTGAGGTGAGCGCGACGGTTGTTGACGGCCGCCTGGTGATTGAGGACGACAACACGGGCGCAAGAACTCTTACGCTTGCAGACACCGACGGAACGCCTCTTGCCACGATCGGGTTGGACGTGACCGATCCGGATGTGACCTCGGAGACGGGTTTAACCGCGCAGTTTTCCATAAACGGGATTTCTGTCGAGAGGGATACAAACAGTGTGGACGACGCGGTGGAGGGGCTTACCATAATTCTTGGCGCGGAAACGGAGGAAGGGACTTCTGAAAGCATAAGGGTAGCCAATAATACTGCGACTACGGTGGAAAAGGTCGAGGCCTTCATAGCCCAGTACAATTCAACGCTTTCCTTCCTGCAGGAGAAATCAAACGCTGGGGATCCTGAAACGGCAGGAAGCGCGGGAGCTTTGGCGGGCGATTCGACTCTGCAGAGGATTATCTCGAGCCTCAGAACCATGGTTTCAAGCTCAGTTTCCGGGCTTGATTCGGAATTTACAAACGCCTCACAGCTGGGAATTACGACAATAGACAAAGACGGGCAGCTTCAGCTCGATTCATCGGAACTTACCGATGCTCTCGTGGAGGATGCGGAGGCCGTGAAGAATTTCTTTCACGACACGGATGCCGAGGGAGAGGAAATAGGGCTGACTGCAAATCTGGAAAATTATATAAACAGCCTCATAGCGACGGGAACGGGCATAACGGAGGTCAGGGAGGACGGACTTGAGAGGTCGCTTGATACCTTAAGCGACAGGATAGATGCCTTCAACGACCGCATGGAAATGAGGGAGAGCTATTACATCCGCATGTTCACCAGGCTCGATGTGGCGCTTCAACAGGCCGAGAGCCAGATGTCATGGCTTACGAGCCAGCTTGGCTCTCTTTCGGGCCTTTCCACAAGCGGCGACGGCTAAGCGCAGGGCCATGTAGATGATGAACATAGACAAGGTGGACTCACAGATTGTGAGGCTGATTCTGGACAAGACAGGAAAGGATTACGTGCACAAGAAGGACGAGCCATTCGTGGACAAGGACGGGCGGCACAAGGAAAGGGACAAACGGCGTGATGCCGAAGCTCTAAAGCAGGAAATTCGCCGTCTGAATGATTTGTTCGAGTCTGAAGGGGTGGACATATTCTTGCTTGTGGCGGAGAATCATGAAAAAAACAGGATTCAAGTAAAGGTGTTTGAAAAATCAAGCAATAGACTTATTAGAGTATTGAACGAGGATGAGATGGACCGAATCCTTAAAAAAATAATGGGGGATGCGGGCATCATTTTCGACAAAAGAGTTTAGGAGGAATCATGTATAACACTTCGAATGCATATAAAGCTTATGAAACCAACAATGTGACCACGGCATCGCCAAAAAAACTGCTTATAATGCTTTATGACGGAGCGATACGTTTCTGTCGCCTCGCGGAGCTTGCAATCCGTGAGAATAACATAGAAAAAAAGAACGAGCATCTCAAGCGAGCGCAGGACATACTGACCGAGCTCGCCGCGACCCTCAATTTTGAGGCTGGGGAAACGGCACATCAGCTGAGTGCTCTTTACGCTTTCATGACGCGGGAGCTGGTTGACGCCAACATACACATGGACGCCGAGAAGGTGCAGGGCGTGCGGGGCTTTCTCGAGGAACTTCGGGAATCGTGGATTGCCATTTCTTGACGGGAGGGATGAGTCGTGGTACAGTTTGAATTTTTAATTGAGAACCTAAACAGCCAAACCAATTTGTACAGGTCTTTGAAACCTGTCATGGAAGGGATTCGGGAAGGGTCAGAGAAATCCCCGGAGGAGATGTTGGAAGTTCTGAGAAGAAGCCAGGATACAATAGATTCAGTTAGCCGTTTGGCAGATGAGCGGCGGGTTATGGAGAAACATCTGTCGGAAATGCTGGGTTTGGAGATTTTCGAGAGAATTTCGCTTGAGGGTTGCGTGAAGAATGCCTTGCTGGGGTCCTTCGATGAGGCGGTTTCAAATTTGACGGAGGCGATTGAAGACATTATGGATTCTCAGAAAAGCGTTATCGATGCGGCAAGGGGAAAAAAAACGGTGATTGGAGAACGTTTGAAGGAGACATCCAAGGGGAAAATGAATATCAAGACCTATTATGCCAAGGTCAGTGATGCTTGTTTCATAGATGAAAAATCAAAATAACGAAAGATAAAAATTATTTATAAAACTATTTTTATCTTTAACCCTTGGTATTAACAGGTTTGTGGTGGAAAGGCAGGCCTATGGAGAATAATTAAAAATCAGGCAAATGGAAAAAGCGCTTGCTTTTTCCATTTTTGATGTTTAGAATTATAGTCAAACAATATTTACGGTGGGCAACCTTTTAAAGAGGAGTGACGAAAGTGAGTATGAAGATAACCAGAGACAGGGATATTGGAATTTTAAAAAAAGCCATGGATGTCGCGTCTCTAAGGCAGAAGTTGATGGCGAATAATATTGCCAATGTCAACACTCGAGGATACAAGGCTGAAAAGGTGGCTTTCGAGGAAGCCATGAAGTCCGCCATAGGCTTTTCTGAAGATATGGATTTGAAGAAGACCGACGAATGTCATATTGGGAGCGGTACGGAGTGGTCGTCGGTCCAGCCTGAAATCGTAAGGGATGAATCGGTTTCACAGCGCCTCGACGGCAACAATGTGGATATTGAGTCTGAAATGGTGGATATGGCAGCCAACCAGCTTTTGTACAATGCCTTGGCGCAGCAGGTTTCAAACAAGATTTCCGTTTTAAGATACGCCATTCATGAAGGGCGGCGATAGAAATGAAGATGTTTGATACCTTTGCAATAAGCGCCAGCGGTCTTACTGCGGAACGCTTGAGGATGGATACGATAGCTTCGAATGTTGCAAATGCAAATACTACACGTACTGATGAGGGTGGCCCCTACAGAAGAAAAGTGGCGGTATTTCAAGAGAAACTAAGAAATGAAATCCATAGAATGGGATTTGACGAAGAAAGCGGTGGAGCCGGAGTCGAAGCTGTTGGAATAATAGAAGACAACAGTCCTTTCAAGAGGGTTTATGATCCCGGCCATCCGGATGCAGACGAGGCAGGATATGTTGAGCTTCCAAATGTCAATCTTTTAAACGAGATGGTGGATATGATTGCGGCCACAAGGGCATACGAGGCAAATGTCACAGTAATAAATTCAAGCAAGGGAATGTATGCAAAAGCCCTTGAAATAGGCAAGTGATGAATTGAGGTGAAAAGCGAATGCGAATAGAATCGGTATCGGGCGGAATAAGGAATGCTATGGGCAAAACCGAATCGGCTGGCAAAACCGAATCGTTTTCAGAAGCTATGAAAAGGCAACTTGGAGAAGTTAACGAGTTGCAAGTACAGGCTGAAAAGGCTTCTGAAGCCTTGGCTTTGGGCGAGGCTGACAACATCCATGAAGTGATGATTCGTACCGAGGAGGCTAAATTGGCCCTTGAAATGACTGTACAGGTCAGAAACAAGGTTATTGAGGCGTATCAGGAGATAATGAAAATACAAATTTAATGTTATGGAAAGGGCAAACCAATCGAAAGAGTGGACGCAGAAACAAGGTTATTGAGGCGTATCAGGAAATAATGAAAATACAAATTTAATGTTATGGAAAGGGCAAACCAATCGAAAGGTTGGGACGCAAAGTTGACGGGTCTTAAGCGAATACGCAAAGATGGCCGGACTATTACCTGATGAAATTAGGGAGTCCTTTTTATAAGGTCTTTTTATATGCATGGATTAATAAAAACAGAGATATAAATATATTGCCGAGGGAGCCGTGGCAAATGGAAAATCCGAAACAGATGGCGAACAGAGTGGATGAAATATGGAAAGAAATGGATAGGGGAAAGCGCATCGGGATGGTCGGGCTATTTTTGGCATTTTTGATTGCGGTATCTGCTTATTATGTTTTTTTTGGTCGAACAGTATATGTGCCGGTCTTTTCAGGTTTGGAGATGAATGACTCTGCCAATATAGTCAAAAAACTTGATGAATTAAAGATAAGTGATTACAGGATTGCGGATGAAGGGGCGACCATAATGGTTCCAGATGGACAGGTGGACCGGCTGCGGCTTGACCTTGCGATGGATGGGCTCTTGCCGAACAGCGGCAAGGGTTTTGAGATTTTCGACGATGCAGGATTTGCCGTCACGGACGAGGATCGCAAGATCATGTATCAAAGAGCTTTAGAGGGTGAGTTGGCACGTTCAATCATGTCCCTCGAAGAGGTAGAGTACGCCAGGGTTCATTTGGCGCTTACGCAGGAATCAGTATTCACTCGGGATGCGAAGTCCGGCAATGCGACAGTGGTGGTCAAGATAAATCCTCTTGAGGGTTTGGGAAGCCAGCAAATAAAGGGGATAATTGCTTTGGTGTCGGGCGCTCTCCGGGATATTCCTGAGGGAAATGTTAGGGTTGTGGATACCAATGCCAATTTGCTTAGCGCCGGTATCTTTATGGAAGAGTCGGAGTTGCCGGCAACGGCCTTGGCCGATCGACGCATGAGCATGGAGGACGAGTTTGAGAAAAATATTGAGAGTGGGCTGCAGATTATGCTTGAACAGGCCTTGGGAGTAGATAAGGTTGTTGTGAAAGTCAATGCCGACATGGATTTTGATTCGGAGGAAACAACTGTTATTGAGTACGATGATGAAAAGGTTATTCGGAGCCAGCAAGATCATTTGGTAAGGGCCGATGGTTCGGTTGCAGAGGAAAGCTCGAGTCCGGTAGACAATAATTTGGATTATACCATAGAGGATCCTGAATATGCGGCAGAGGATGAAAGCATAAGCAGCTATGAAACCGTTAGGAACTATGAAATCGGAGAAACAAGAATACACAGAATCAAGGCGCCCGGAGAGGTCAGGCGTATTTCGACATCTGTAATTTACGATGGAGCCCTCGGTGATGCACAAAAATTGGCGATTAATAATATCATTATGGCCGCTGTGGGATACGACGAAAGCAGGGGGGACATCATCAGCGTGGAGGGATTGCCCTTTGACAAGACATATCAGGATGAACTGATAGTTGAAATGCAGAATCAGGAAGCAACATACTTGGAAAACACGCAAAGTCGCCAGAAGATGATGCTTTATGGAGGAATTGCAGGTGGATTTGTGCTGCTAATTCTTATGGTTGTGGCAATTTTTGTTGCCAGAAACGGCCGAAGAAAAGCTAGTTTCAGTGAGCGGTTGGATATGAACATGGAGAAACCGCTTCCAATAGAGGATGTATTGGAAGACGCTACATATAAGTTTGAATTCATGGAAGATCCGGAAATTGAAAAAAGTGTTAAGAAATATGCCGAGGAACATCCTGAAAAATTGGCGGAATTGGTGAAGACTTGGATTCTGAAGGATGAGGTGTGATACAGTTGAAAACACATAATAAGATTAAGGAATTGTCAGGTGTGGAAAAAGCGGCTGTTTTGTTCATATCCCTTGGGACAGATAAGTCATCGAAGGTATTGAAGATGCTGCCGGAGCAGATGATAGAAAAAATCACATATGAAATCGCTAATATAACTACGGTTGAACCTGAAGTTCGGGACGGCATACTTACTGAATTTGTGGAAATGAACAAGGCGAGGGAATATATCAAGCAGGGTGGAATAGATTACGCCCGAGATATTCTTACCCGCGCCCTGGGAAGCCAAAGGGCATTGTCCATAATCGAGAATTCGAGTCGTTTGGCAATGAAGAAAAAGCCTTTTTCCATAGCCAGAAGAACTGATCCAATGCAATTGCTGAAGACGATAGAGAATGAACACCCTCAGACAATCGCGCTTATCCTATGTTTTCTGCAACCGGAAAAATCGGCGCAGATTTTATCCGAACTATCGGATGAAACAAAAACGGATGTAGCCTACCGAATAGCCACAATGAACAAGACATCTCCCGTGGTCATAAAACAGGTTGAAAAGATTCTTGACGGCAAACTTTCAAATGTCTTGGACAACAACTTCGAATACTATGGAGGGGTCAGAACTCTGGTGGAGATATTGAATGCGGTCAACAGGTCCACTGAAAAGAATATAGTAGAGAGCATGGCGATGGAAGACCCTGAGCTTGCCGAAGAAATAAAAGACAGCATGTTTATTTTTGAGGATATCATCAGTCTCGACAATTCTGCCATCCAAAGGGTTCTCAGGGATGTCGACAATGCAGATTTGGCGCTTGCAATCAAGGGAGCGTCTAAGGACGTTGCGGATATCGTATACAACAATATTTCCAAGCGGGCAGCTGAAACACTCAAAGACGATATTGAATTTCTTGGTCCCGTACGTCTCATGGCAGTTGAAGAGGCTCAACAAAAAATTGTTGGCGTCATTAGAAGGCTGGATGAGGCAGGAGAAATATTCCTGAATAGAGGTGGCGAGGATGCAATCATTGCATAAAATATATAAAAACCATCAGCAAAACGACTACACGGAAAATTGCCCTATCCCTGTCAATGAAAATCCGGTGAGCAAAATGGAATATTCATCAGCAGGTCAGGCGGAGTCCCTTATACGACAGTCGAAGCATAGGGCAGACGAGTTGATACGATTGGCGGAACTGGAATGTAAAGAGATTATTTCCCGGGCAATGGAGGAAGCTGCCGAGTCGGTTGAAGAAAAAAAGAAAAGTGGCTATAAAGCCGGTTTTGAAGCAGGGGCTGAGGATGGCTATAAAGATGGTTTTGGAGTCGGAAAGCAGGAAAGCCTTAATAAAGGCCGGGAGTTTGTCGATAAGGCGAAAGAAGTTTTGAGAATAGCCCACATGGAGTCCAGGGATTACATAGAGAAGACGGAAAAAGAAATTATCGATTTGTCTATAAAAATAGCTGAATCAGTAATTCAAAAAGAAGTTGAAGTGGACGATAGTATTATTATGAGGATTGCAAAAGCGGCTTTGGCCGAGGTGAGAAATCGGAGCCAGATTGTTGTCAGGGCAGGAAGACAGGAGTCGATGATGCTTCAGGATAGGTTGTTGGAACTTCAGGAACTTTGCCCGAACGGAGTGTTTACAATCTTGAGGGATGAAACGATTAAGGATGGAGGTTGCATCATAGAGACCGAAATCCATGTTATCGATGCCACTGTCGACAAGCAGCTTGAAAATGTGAAACGAGCTCTGGTGGAAGCGGGGCGAAAGCATGGGGAGTAGCCTTGACTTCGATTTATATCACAGGGAATTGACAGGAAGGTCCTTTTGCCAGAAAGTCGGGAAGGTGACGCAGGTTATCGGACTGACAATACAGGTGGAAGGGGTCAAGGGATTTGTAGGTGAGGTTTGCCGCATCGAGCTTGACGATTGCCAGCATGTTCTGGCCGAAGTGGTTGGATTTAAAAACGAAAAAGTGCTTTTGATGCCGCTGGGTGAACTTAGCGGTATTGGACCTGGATGCAGAGTGATTGCTTCAGGAAAGTCCCTTCGCATAAGGGTCGGGGAAAATCTTTTGGGAAAGGTCCTCGACGGATTGGGGAACCCCATTGACAAAGGGAAGGTATACAGAGAAAGCGAAGTGGATATCTACAGGGCGCCGCCCAATCCCCTGAAGCGAAATCGTATTGAAAGTCCCATGTGTACCGGGATAAAAGCTATCGACGGACTCTTGACCTGCGGTGAAGGGCAACGCTTGGGCATCTTTGCAGGAAGTGGAGTTGGAAAAAGCACTCTTATGGGTAAAATATCGAGAGCTTCTGATGCCGACGTCAATGTCATCGCTCTCATTGGAGAAAGAAACAGGGAGTTGCGGAATGTATTGGACAAGGATTTGGGGGAGGAAGGACTGAAGAAATCGGTTGTGGTTTGCGCCACATCGGACCAGCCCGCTCTCGTAAGGCTTAAAGGGGCATTCACTGCCACCGCCATTGCCGAACACTTCAGGGACAAGGGACTCAAGGTAATGTTTATGATGGATTCAGTCACCCGTTTTGCAATGGCCCAGAGGGAAGTGGGCTTGGCAATTGGTGAGCCACCGACAACAAAGGGATATACGCCTTCGGTTTTTGCGCTTTTGCCAAAATTGCTTGAGAGATCAGGAACTTCTGACAAGGGCTCGATAACGGCCTTCTACACGGTTTTGGTGGACGGAGACGATATGAATGAGCCGATTGCGGATGCTGTACGGGGTATTTTGGACGGACATATCGTGCTTTCCAGAAAGCTGGCTGCCAAGAACCATTTTCCAGCCATTGACGTGCAGGAAAGTATCAGCCGCTTGATGAAGCAGATAGTAGACAAAGAACAATATGAGCTTGCGGGTAGAATCAGAGACAGCCTTGCAGTTTATGAAAAATCCGAGGACTTGATTAATGTGGGAGCTTATGAGAAGGGCTCCAATCCAAAGATAGATCAAGCAATATTTTTACACGACCGGTTGATGGCCTTTCTGCAGCAGGAAGTGGATGAGATGAGTTCTTTTGAAGAAACTTTGGAAACAATGAACCAGCTGTATGATATTTAGGGGGGATGGGGATGAAGAAATTCGACTATACCTTGGAAAATGTTCTCAAGCTTAGAATCAAAACTGAGGACGATCGGCTCGTTGACTTTTCCAGAGCACAACAGAGTTATTTCAAACATTTGAAATTTCTTGAGAATATCGATGAGGAAATAAGTGAAGTTCAAAAGTCCGGACAGAGTGACAAAACCAACCAACTGGCATATAGAAAACACAATTATTATTATCTTGAAAATCTCAGATTGAAAAAAGAGAGATGTAAAAATACAGTTAACGAAGCCGGAAAAATATGCGAAATGAAGCGTCAGGCTTTTGAAAAAGCTCAAATCAAGCGCAAAACCCTCGAGACCCATAAGGAAAAGCAAATTGTAGTTCACAAGAGGGAGCAGAAGCGCGAAGAGGAACGAATGCTTGATGAAATGGCTGTAACCGCCTTCAAAAGAAGGCGTGAGTTATAGAAAGACAGGAAAAAGGGAGGTGAACATATGGAAGAAACAACAAAACTGAATATAGGAAATAAGACGGGTTGCCCCATAGCTCCAGGAAAACTGATAAAAAATGGAAAAGGGAAACTTGCTGAAAAGACCTTTGAAAAGCTCATGCGCCAGCTTGTGGATGACAGAGTCAAGGCAGGCAAAGAGTCAGGAATTTTGAATGTGGAAATTGCTGAAAATTCTTTTAATGAAACTGGTATTGAGGCGATTTCGCGAGAGAATTTGAGTTTGATGTTTAAAAATCGGGTTTTTCCGGATTTGGATAGAATATCGACTGAAGAAAAACCGTTTTTTGAAGAGGAAGAGCCTGAATGCATCGCCGGAGATGGTGTGATTATAGAAACTGCGTCTCTTGTTGATAGGGGCAAGGTTGAG
>DATFJE010000108.1:0-15864 GCA_035269385.1 Clostridia bacterium | reverse complement strand
ATTTTGCCGATGTATCGGTGGACAGCCTCAACAAGCACGGCGAGGAACTCTGCGGTGACAAAGTGGAAGTTATTCGTACCGACGACAGCACTATAGTAGTCCTTGCCGATGGGCTGGGCAGCGGAGTCAAGGCGAACATACTGGCGACCCTCACAACAAAAATCGCCGCCACAATGCTCAGGGAAGGAGCCGACATATATGAAACCGTCGACACCATAGTCAAGACCCTTCCAGTATGCCAGGTAAGGCAACTCGCATATTCGACCTTCGCCATTGTCAAGATACAAGGCGACAGGGAAGTCTATATAGCGGAATACGACAATCCTCCCATTTTCTTTTACAGAAACGGAAAATATGAGGACCTGCCAAGAAAGAACCTGGTCATATCAGGCAAGACAATACAGGAAAGCAGCTTTAAGCTGCGGGAAGAAGACACACTTGTTCTCGTCTCGGACGGCGTTATACATGCAGGTGTGGGCGGCTTCATGAACCTTGGCTGGCAATGGCCCCAGGTAAAGGAATTTTTAGACAGGAGAATAGGCAAGAAAAGCGCAAAAATAATTTCAAAGGACCTCATCGAAGCCTGCAGCTGCCTTTACATGGACAAACCGGGGGACGACACCACAGTTGCCACAATAAAAATTCGACGCCCCGAAACGCTTCATCTTTTCACCGGTCCACCGGAGGACTGCCGAGTCGACGGATGGCTCGTGCGAGAGCTGGTGGAGTCGAGCGGAAAGCGCGTAATTTGCGGAGGCACAGCCGCCAACATAGTTGCAAGGGAGCTGAAAGAGGAAATAGTCGTTGACTATGACACCCTAAGCCCCGATATCCCGCCCGTGGGAAGCATAAAAGGCTTCGATCTTGTGACAGAGGGAGTCCTTACGCTGCGCCGCACAGTCGAGATACTCAAAGGATTTCTCGCGGGCAATGAGGGGCAGATCGTAAAACTCAAAGAAAAGAACGGAGCGGCAAAACTGGCAAGGATGCTTATGGAGGACTGCACGAATCTTACCCTTTGGGTGGGCAAGGCAATAAACCCCGCACATCAGAATCCTGACCTTCCCATAGACCTCAGCATAAAGATGCAGGAGGTAGAGCGTCTGGCTGACATAATGAGGCGGCTCGGCAAGGAAGTGTCTTTCAAGTATATATAGAAAGAAAAGGGCTTTGCATGGAGTCCGCATACGGCTTTTTCCGATATGAAAACAAGGAGAAAAAATGAGAACTTTTGAAAACAATGTCCAGTTGATAAAACACAACGTACTAAAAGAAGTTGCCAAGGCGGCATATGACGGCGAGAAGGGATCGCTAAAAGGAATCCCGGAAAGGATAATCACAGGGCCGGAGCCAATAACGAGGTGCTGCATATACAAGGAGAGGGCAATAATCGAAGACCGCGTAAAACTGGCTGCGGGAACAAATCAAGGGGATGACAGCATAATCCAGGTGATAGATTCGGCATGCGACGAATGTCCCATAAGCCGATTTGTTGTAACCGAGGCGTGCAGGGGATGCCTTGCGCATTATTGCTCCGAGGCTTGTCCTGTAGATGCCATAGTCAATATAGGCGGAAAGGCCTTCATAAATTCAAAAAAATGCATAGAATGCGGAGCCTGCCGAAAAGCCTGTCCCTACAATGCCATTTCTGACGTAATGAGGCCATGCCGGAGAGCGTGCCCGGTTGGAGCAATCTCGATGGACCAAAACAAAAAGGCAATAATAGACGAAGAAAAGTGCATACTCTGCGGAGCTTGCGTATACCAATGCCCCTTCGGCGCAATAATGGACAAATCCTTCATAACAGACGTCATAAGGCTTCTGGAGGAATCCCGAAAGGATTCGTCCTCAAAGGTCTATGCAGTAGTGGCTCCTGCAATATCGAGCCAGTTCTATGGATACAGAATAGAGAATATAGTTGCGGCACTAAAAAAGCTTGGATTCCACGATGTTGTCGAGGCGGCTCTCGGCGCCGACTTCGTTGCTCTCAAGGAGGCGGAGGATTTTGTAGAGGAGATAGGAGAGAAAGGCATGATGACCAATTCCTGCTGCCCTTCATATGTTCTCTTTGTAAAGAAACACCACCCCGAAATATTGAAAAACATGTCAGAGACGGTTTCACCCATGATAGCCTCAGCAAGGCTTATTCGAAAAACCGACCCCAAGGCGAAGGTCGTTTTCATAGGTCCTTGCATAGCAAAAAAAGGCGAGGCGGAAGAATTTCCGGAGGATATCGATTTTGTAATGACCTTCGAAGAAGTCGCAGCCGTTTTTGAAGCCGCGGAAATTTCCCTCGAACATATTGAGGAGAGTCCACTCAATAATGCCTCTTACGGAGGGCGAATCTTTGCCAGGAGCGGAGGACTCTCAAGTACGGTTGGCGAAATCGTGAAAAAAATGGACTCGCAGGTAGAGTTCAGGCCCCTTTGCTTCGACGGAATAAAGGAATGCGAGAAGGCTTTCAAGCTGTATGGTTGCGGCAGGCTTCAGGGCAACTTCATAGAGACCATGGTCTGTGAGAACGGCTGCATAGGAGGACCTGCATCGCTCCATCACGGCCGCAAGGACAGGAACGAAGTGGATGCATACGCCGAATGCGCCCATGAAAAGACACCCGAAGAAAGCGTAAGGGTTTTCGGCTCCGGGGCAGTAAAGCTCGAAAGAAAGCTTGTTTGAGTCTGCCAGGCTTTCTGAATCAACGGCAAAAAACCGCAAAACCGGCATGAAGAGTGCCGATTCTGCGGTTTTGTTTTTTCAACTATAAACTAAGCATTTGCAGGAAAAAGCGTGCCTATCTCAATTCCGTCGAGAGCCGCATAGAGAAGCTCCGGGGAATCGCTGTTCATGATGAGCGTGCTTATTCCAGAACTCTTGCATATTTTAGCCGCTCTTATCTTGGTCACCATTCCGCCTGTTCCAAAGTCCGATCCGGCGCCTTCAGCAGCTTCTTCGATCTTATCGTCGATCTTTTCAACAATTCTCACAATCTTTGCCTTGGGGTCATTTCGTGGGTCCGCGGTGAACAAACCGTCTATGTCGCTCATCAGGACAAGAAGGTCTGCATTAATGAGGGCTGCAACCGTGGCTGAAAGAGTGTCGTTGTCTCCAAATTCCAAGCGGCCCTTGTATCCGGCCTCTATCTCGTCCGTGGCTATGGTGTCGTTTTCATTCACTATGGGTATCGTTCCCCATTCAAGAAGCCTGTCGAATGTGTTTTCGGCATTCTTTCTAGTCAATGGATCATCCAGAATGGATTTCGTTATGAGAGCCTGCGCAACAACCTGGTCGTATGACTGAAAAAACCTTTCGTAAATTCTCATGAGGGCAGCCTGTCCTATTGCGGCAGCCGCCTGCTTTCCCGGTAGGTCGATCGGTTTTTCCTTCATACCCAGGCGTATGGTTCCCGTTGCTATGGCACCCGATGTCACAAGAACAATTTCCAATCCCTTGTTTCTCAAATCCGATAAAATTCTTGCTATGAGGTCTATCCTTCCGAAATTAAGTTTTCCGCTCGGATGGGTCAGGGTAGAGGTTCCCAGCTTGACAACAAGCCTCTTTGTTTTCTTCAGTTCTTTACGGTAATTCATGAAATCACTTTCCTTTTTGTATTTGTTTTTCCTGAGTATTAATAAATTATACTACAAAGTGCGCATTTCAGGTAGTGCTAATGCAGGTTCATGTTGCCTGAAACCGTTCGGATCTCCATTATGGGACCGCCTCCGGCTATGTCTGCAAGAAGGTTGTCGTCCTTTCCGCCCTTGATTGTCAAAGGCCTATCACATACAAGATCTCCCGAAACAGTTTCTGTCTTAAGCGTAAATGAGGCGTTTTCAGGAAACGAAATATTCAGATTGCCGGAAATGCTTTCCATATAGACAGTGTTTTCAAGTTTTTCGAAGTGGATATTCATTTTGCCCGAAGTAGTCTTAGACAGCACCCGTCCCGAAAGCGACCGGATCTCTATTTCGCCGGATGAAGTTTCGAAAATACCCTCCGAAAGTGACAAGCGCTCTGCATTTATGGCCCCCGAAACCGAGCTAAGGTTTGCCATTTTGATTTCGAAGGCACCCACATTTATATTTCCCGATACTGTTTTGATTAGCAATTCGTCGAGGTCATCCTCCGGAATGTAGACCGAAAGCAGCGAGTCGGTTGAAACTGCACCCGCAAAAAGCCCTTTCGGATGCTTTACCTCGATAAACAGCCCGTCATCGGTTGAAGACACGTCCAGATAAGGCATGGATTCCTCGTTGGACGCCTTGAAATTGCCATTAAGTTCCGCCTTCAATTCTCCGAGTGTCGTAACCACCTCAACCGGAACGCTTACCGTTTTTATCTGTATGCTTTCATAAGTTTCATTTCCGAGGCCCATAGTGTCGCTTATTCTTCTCGAGTATCCTTTACCTGATTCGGAGTCGAAACGGCCAAGGTCCGAGGGGGTTATTCCCGCCTGCCTGAACAGGAAAAAAGAAATTCCCAGACATACGAGGGATATGCCGGCAAGCCAAAGCATGGCACGCTTGAAATCAATTTTCATTTTGCTACCTCCTTGCAATTATGTTTATGTTGAGTTTGAGATATTTCAAAGTAATCCGGAACACCCACATTGACACATATCCTACCGCAATGAGCATAAGGCATCCCAGGGACATGAGCCCTATCGAAAGAAATGCCGAAGCCGCCATGTTTTCAGCAACAAATGCCGGAAGGTGGACGTTTTCAAAAATGAAGGGAAGCGGAGTCGCCTCGGTAAAGACGGCTATCCCTGTAATGACAGTAGCCGCCGATACTGCCAAGAGCGCGAAAATTATTGCCAACAGCCCTATGAACGGGCCGAGCACAAACACAAGATTGAAAAAGCCAAGCCCAAGAGTTGCAAGCACTGCGCGAAAAAGATTTCCCGCAGTCCGGTTCTTTTCAGCGGTTTCCACATAATACTCGGCCTTGTATCTTTTCGCCAGCGCATTCGGATTGCCCAATGCCTTTGCTATTTCCTCCTCCGACTTTCCATCGGCCTCACCCATCGAGAAATGTTCCCGGTAGTCAAACAATATGTCTTTTTTTTCTTCATCCGGTATTCCGGAAAGCTCCTTGTCCAGGGACTGGAGAAATTGTTTTTTATTCATCAGTCTTGTCGCCTCCCACAATGTTGTTGACCTTGTTTATGAAATCGTACCACTCCAATTCCAAATCGAATCTGGTGGAATCGCCTTGCTTTGTCAGCCTGTAATATTTTCTGGGCGGTCCTTCCTTGGATTCCTTCAGATATGTTTCGAAATACCCTTCCTTTGTCAGACGCCTCAGGAGAGGATATATTGTTCCCTCCGAAATGCTTATGTTTTTGGATATCTCGTTTACCAGCTCATATCCGTAGCAGTCTCTTTCCTTCAGTATGGATAGAACCAGCAGTTCCAATACGCCTTTTTTGAATTGTATATTCATGATAAGACCGTCCTTTCATATTGTTAGCGGCCATAGCTGTATCCTTTTACAGTTACATAATAACATAAGCTATCTTGCAATGAAAGGTACCTTTCCAAAAACTTTTAATATTTTTGAAACACTTTTACCCAAAACATAGTCTATAATTAAAAGGGGTGCGCCAATAAAAATGCAGCCGCATCTGTGCGTTTAATGGAGGAGATAAAATGAACATGGCGAAAGTTGCAATTGGAATTTTGATAACTATAATAGTCGTCGCATTGATTATTTTTGCGACAGGAGACTATATGGGAGTTTCAGGCCCTTCCGAGGAGCCCGAAAATACGGAGGGCGAGACAGTTTCGGCAAGGCAGGTCATGCCTCCGGAGATCTATCTGAATAGCCCTGCGGGAAGCGAACTCATAAAATCCGGAAGCACAAAGGTTATGACTGGAAACATAAGCCTTACATTCAAATTCACAGAACCCGTGAACATAGAGAAACCCGGAGGTTTTTCGGTCGATACAGAAGACATGGAAACGATAAACCGGATAGGGATAGGATATGCGGGAGTTGACAGGACAGTGGTGTGGATGAATATTCCCCCTTCGGACATCGAGGCGGAGACACTCAATATAAGAGTGAACCGCGACATATTTTTCGAAGAAGGGGCAAGACTCCGCGAGCCCGTTGAGCTTTACATAAACAGATACGAACCCAATGTAGCCGAAATGAAAAGAGTTTCAGAGGACGGATCCCTTTCGGACCCGGAGTATTGGACGACCGAAGGCACAAAAGTTTTCAACCTTTCATTCAAGCGCCCGGTAAACATACCGAGCGTGGAGAGGACAATACTCGGCAATATGACTCTTGAAACAGAACATGCCCTTCCCGAAATATCGTTTGATTGGGAAAATGATTCGTCTGTGGAAATAACACTCAAGGACCTCTCAAAGGGAGTATACGAAATAAATCTCTCCGGAGCCGAGGACATTATAGGACTCAAGATGCAGGGGGAATTCGGAATAGGCAATTCCTGGAGGTTTGATGCAGGCGAGAGGCAGAGCATAAAATCAGTCGACCTCGAATCGGAATTCATGGGGCAGAACGTGCAAATTCTCGAAGGAGAAGCCTTTGATGAAACCAGATACCTTTCCGGAAGAGTCGAGGACGGACTCCTTATGCTGCACAGGTATGGCGATCCTAATGCTTACACAGAATACCTTTCATTTGAAAAGGTCATATACTGGGAAGAAACCGGCGAAACCGTTGAAACAGAGCAGAATGGAAATCTCAAAAGCCGTTTTGAAAAACTGGTCCCAAAAGGCTGGAGATTCAGGGGAATACGCCTTTCGCCTGGAGGCGAAACCGCGGCGGCCTTCATGACCCAAAACGAGATAGGCAAGACTGCCGCAAGCCTGATGCTGATAGACATGGAGAGCGGAACCATGCTCTCGCTCTACGAAATGCCCTTCCACATATATGCGGCAGGAGACGGCACGGTTCCGATGGACCTTCACTTCGACTGGGTAAGCGACAAGGTCATATTCTCGGAAGGCTATTCTGAAATGGGCAACGTGTCCGACATATACGGAATAAACGCCGAGACGGGCATGGCGGTTGCGCTTGTAAAAAAAGCCAGGGAGCCCCGCTTCATAGAGAGCATCAACATGCTTTCCGCAATAAAGCTGGAAAAGACAGGACAAGGGACATTTGCCAAGGATGGAGAAGAAGAAAAACAGATAGACTGGCATGGAGACTCCCAAATAATCCTTCTTGGAATATACGGCAACCAGATGAAGACCTACGACCCTATAGAGGGATACACTAAAACGGAATGCCCGGGAGGCGGCATGGTCTACGACGCCCCTTCTTCAATGATATGGAGCTGGGAGAACAAGCTCGTATACCCCCAAAAGGTCGACAACAACAACGTCTTAGTAATACAGGACCTCGGCACAGGTGAAGAGAAAAAACTCGAGATGGAAGAAAACTTCACATTCCTGGGAATAAAGGACGGAAAAGCCTACCTTCTTGACGCCGCGAACTAAAAAGTAAAAAGGGACAGACATTTTTGTCTCCATTTTTTGCTTTTAAAGTCCGATTTCAGCGTCAGCGTCCAACTTTTAACAGTTTGCGAGTATCATAAAGGCGCAATCAATATTTACAAGGACATCAATGGAGATCAAGGAAGAGGAAACAAACAATGAAAAACAATTTTGGAACCAATGCAGTATTCATAGGACTCGGAGAAGCCCGCGAGCTTGATTTGAACAGGGTCGAGTTTTGCCTCGGAGGCATGGAATCCTGGGAGAGCAAGGCCGAACAGATACTTGAGGACATGAAAATTGCGGAAGCGGCGTCTTTTGCATACAGCATACATCTGCCCATCTTTCTTCCCGAGTGGTTCGGACACTATTTTCTTGACGCTTTCTATCTTGACCCCGATCCGAAGAAGAGGGAGCTTTCCTTCAGGCTTCTTGAGCACAATCTGGAACGCCTTACGCCCAGCGATTGCGAATATTTCGTTATTCATTTCCCCGGACGATACGAAAGCGGAGATTACCAACCGGGAACCTTCAACAATATATTAAAAGACGCACTGATCAGGCTCGACTCCATGGCAAAAGAATTCGACGCCGTTTTGCTGCTCGAATACTTCGGATCCAACGAGTTGTTTTACGAGATAGAAGATTGGAAAAAAGAAATAGGAAAATACTCAAGCCTCGGCATACTTTTGGACACTGGCCACCTTTATTTTGCATCAGTAGTCAGGGAATTCGATTTCATGGACGAGCTCAGGCTTTTGTCTCAAAGCGCACAGGCTTTCCACCTTTGGACGACAAAGGGGCGGGAAGCGTATTGCTCAAACAGCTTTTACGTAAAATACCGGCACATACCCATGCACATGGGGCAGAGACGCAAGGACGGATGGGCCTTTGATTCGGATGAGGCCATGAAAGTCATTTCGAGCTTTAAAAAGCCTGCTCTCATGGAAGCTTCGTGCGAATACGGCGGCAAAGAATACATAAGAGAGGGAATAGAGAGCTTGAAGAAATTCTATCCGTAAAAACAATATACATCCGGCCTTTTACCGAAGGCAATGTGTCGCTTGAAGCCTGAAAAGAGGCGTGTGTCAATGCCGTCAGCAGCTCGAAATCGATTCGATATTTCAATGGACGCATATAAAAAATAAATACCAATAGAGGGATTTTGTGCAAATTCAGGCGTGAAAAAATTTTTTTAAAGAAAATTCCCGAAACCTTTTGACATTGAAGTTTCGTTATAGTAAAATATTTTATTTCACTTGACCTTTAGGGACAATGGTGTTACAATAATACTGTATACAAACAGAGGAAGGTGATGTCCCTTTGGCGACAAAAGAAACTCTATCTATCATCAAGAGAAACGTACAGGATTGTATTGGGGAAAAGGTCGTTCTCAAGACCAACAAGGGTAGAAAAAAAGTGCTTGTTAAGGAAGGCGTGCTTGAGGAAGTATATTCGAACATCTTCATCGTAAGAATCAACAACGGTCTCGATTCGGAAAGAACGGTTTCATACAGTTATTCCGATGTTCTTACCGAAACAGTGGAGATCAAACTTCTCAGAAATGAACGCAATATATTTTTCGCATCATAAACAAAAGGCCTGCAGGAAACTGCAGGCCATAGTTTTGCAAAATAGAGTGCATTCATCATGGCTTTTTTGGGTATCAAGACATGGAAGGCGAAATGACAAATGATGGCAAAGGCCGATTTAAAATCCAAGCCGATAGTGTTATACTTATAAGAAGCATGGCGTGGAATTTTGCAAATCGGAATCAATACAAATAAAAGGGAATTTGGAGGCGCCAATGAACAATTCGAAGGCTTTTCTCAATGTAAAATCGGAGATAGGGAAACTCAAGGCAGTACTTCTGCATCGTCCAGGCAAGGAGCTTGAGAGGCTTACGCCCCAATCTCTTGATGAACTGCTTTTTGACGACATACCATGGCTCAAGCAGATGCAAAAGGAACACGACTCATTTGCAGATGTTTTGCGCAAAA
Source organism: Clostridia bacterium (assembly GCA_035269385.1). Taxonomy (GTDB): domain Bacteria; phylum Bacillota; class Clostridia; order Peptostreptococcales; family BM714; genus BM714. The sequence continues at coordinate 6,395 of DATFJE010000108.1, read as the reverse complement.
GAGGCTGCCGGGTATATTACTACGAAGAGCTCCTCGAGGAGATACTCGGGAGCAAAAAGGTGAAAGAAAGCCTTGTTGCCGAAGCCCTCAGGCTGAGCGACATTTCAAGCATAAGACTAAAAGACGAAATATCGGAATTTCTAATGCAAAAGAAGGCCGACGAGTTTTCCGAGGTCCTGATAGCGGGAATCCACAAGGAGGATTTTCCAGACCCGGGTCAAGCCAAGACACTTGCCGACTACATAGAGGAAGACTATCCATTCTACATGGACCCGATTCCAAACCTTTATTTCACAAGGGATCCCGGAGCAGTAATAGGAAACGGGCTGAGTATAAATTCGATGAATACAAGAGCAAGAAACCGCGAAACAATGATGCTGAAATACCTTTACGCGGAACATCCCCTCTTCAGGAAAAACGAAAGCCCCCTCTGGTATGACTACAGTTGCAAAAACAGCATAGAGGGTGGGGACATTTTCGTCGTCAGCGATAGCGTGGCACTCATAGGCTGCAGCGAGAGGACATCTCCAAAGGCCATCGAAAAGATTTCCCAAAACCTTTTCGATGGAAACTCTGGCATAAGGGAAGTTTACGCAGTGCAAATACCTTTTGCACGGGCATACATGCATCTTGACACAGTCTTCACAATGCTCGATTACGACAAATTCACAATATATCCGGGAGTCGAGGAGTCGGTTTTGGTATACAAATTGAGTCCGGGAAAAAACGGTACACTCAAGGTCGATCCGATGCCAAGCCTTAAGAAAGCCCTTAAAAAAGCGCTTAAAGTTCCGGCTATAGAGTTCATACAAAGCGGAGGAGGCAACGAAATAACCGCCGCAAGAGAGCAGTGGAACGACAGCACAAACACACTTGCAATAGCACCCGGAGTAGTCATCACATACAACCGCAACGAATCATCAAACGAAACCCTCAGGCAAAGAGGAATCGAAGTCGTAGAAATAGAGGGATCCGAACTCGTCAGAGGACGGGGCGGTCCACGCTGCATGAGCATGCCGCTCGTGAGAGAATAGGAAAAGCAGTAGAAAGTAGAAAGTGGAAAGTAGAAAGGAAAGGCATAAAAACAAAAGACAAATGATTAAGAACAAAATGAACAAAGAAAAAGCAAAAGAGCAAAACTTCGAAATCCTTTGACTTAAAACTTTTGTATTTAATCTTTTAATCTTTTTCTTTCAACTTTCAACTGTACCTATACACTTTCCACTTACTACTGTACTTAAGCTTTTGTATTTAATCTTTTAATCTTTTAATCTTTTTCTTTCTACTTTCTACTTTCAACTTTCAACTGTACCTATACACTTTACACTTACTACTGTACTTAAGTTTTTGTATTTAATATTTTAATCTTTTAATCTTTTACTTTCTACTTTCTACTTTCAACTTTCAACTGTACTTATACACTTTCTACTTTCAACTTTCAACTGTACCTATACACTTTCTACTTTCAACTTTCAACTGTACTCAAGGGGGACAATACCATGCCAGTAAATCTCAAAGGAAGAAGCTTCATAACTCTAAAGGACTTTTCGCCGGAGGAAATCCGGCACCTTCTCGACAAATCAATAGACCTGAAAAAAAAGAAGAGGTCGGGAATAAAGGGAGACCTTATGGAAGGCAAGAACGTGGTTCTGCTTTTCGAAAAAACATCAACAAGGACCCGTTGCGCTTTTGAAGTGGCGGCATTCGACGAAGGCGCCAATGTGACCTTCCTTTCAAACAGCCAAATGGGTAAAAAGGAATCCATAGCCGATACGGCAAAGGTTCTTGGAAGATACTACGACGGAATCGAATTCAGGGGTTTCAAGCAGGAAACAGTAGACGCACTGGCCGAAAACGCAGGAGTGCCGGTATGGAACGGGCTCACAGACCTTTACCATCCAACTCAGATACTGGCCGACTTCATGACTGCAATGGAGAATGTAAACAAGCCCCTTAACAAAATGAAATTCGTATTCATAGGCGACGCAAGAAACAACATGGGCAACTCACTCATGATTGGAGCGGCGAAAATGGGAATGCACTTTGTGGCGGTTGCGCCAAAGGAACTTTTCCCTTCCGACGAGCTTGTTTCGGAAATGCGAATTCTGGCCGAGAAAACCGGTGCTGTAATTGAACTGACAGAGGACATAAAAGAGGGCGTAAAGGATGCCGACGTGCTTTACACAGATGTATGGGTGTCCATGGGAGAAGAAGCACTGTTCGAGGAGCGCATAAAGCTGCTTGGAGCTTACCAGGTCAACATGGACATGGTCAAGGCTACAGGAAATCCAGACGTGGTGTTCATGCACTGCCTGCCTTCCTTCCACGATCTCAACACAATAGTTGGACGCGAAATCAAAGAAAAATTCGGGATAGACGAAATGGAAGTCACCGACCAAGTATTCACAAGCAAATATTCAGTCGTTTTCGACGAAGCCGAAAACAGAATGCATACAATAAAAGCCATAATGACAGAAACAATAGGGAAGTAGAAAGAGGAAAGAGTAAAGTGGAAAGAGGAACGTGGAAAGAGGAACGTGGAAAGAGGAACGTGGAAAGAAAGAACAAAGGTAAAAACAAAAGACAAATACTAAAGAGCAGATATTAGATATCAGTTGTCAGGAAAAGATTAAGCGAAAAGAAATAGCAAAAGGCAGTTACTTGCGGCTTTGAATAACAGCAAGAAGGGTGTAGCCGAAAATTCATTGGTGTGAGTAATTGGACAGAAAAGGAATTCATTTAATCTTTTAATCTTTTACTTTCCACTTTCTACTTTCTACTTTCCACTTTCAACTGTACTTAATCTTTTACTTTCTACTTACTACTTTCCACTTTCAACTGTACTTGCATCTTTTACTTTCTACTTTCTACTTTCCACTTTCAACTGTACTTAATCTTTTAATCTTTTACTTTCCACTTACTACTTTCTACTTTCAACTGTACTTATACACTTTCTACTTAAAAAGGAGCCAACCATGCCAAGACCTGTAAAATGGAGGCGGATAGCCCAAATGCCCGACCACCGGTATTTCACTCCGGAGGGCATCGAAGGTGAAAGCCTTGACGAAAACATACTTAAAATAGAAGAGCTCGAATCCATACGACTCAAGGACCTTGAGGGTCTGGACCAGGAGAGCTGCGCTTCCGCCATGCGGGTTTCAAGGCAGACATTTCAGAGGATATACAACGCCGCAAAAGTAAAAGTGGCGGACAGCCTCATAAACGGAAAAGCAATAAGGATCCAGGGGGGCGACTACACCAGAAACATATGCCTTCTCGTCTGCGAGAATTGCGGATACGAGTGGGAAAACAAGGTTGAAAACCTGAGGGAAATGGAAAGCGTAAGATGTCCGGAGTGCGGCGATCCCAGAGTGAGCTGCGACAGGCATTTTGAAAGGGATTACCGAGAAACACCCCCCGGCCAGGGAATGGGAAGAGGAAGAGGCCCGGGAATGGGCAGGGGAAGAAACAGAAGAAACAGATGACAAAGGGGACCAAGCCATGCTTGAGAGCATGGAAAGCGGTCTCCTTTTTTTTCAGAAAAGTTATTGACATATGCCCATAACGGGTGTACTATGATAATAGAAAAGGGCATATGCCCTATAAGAAGGAGGCGAAATCATGGCTAGAGGAGACAGAAGAGGACCAGACGGAAGAGGTCCCTTGACAGGCAGAGGCCTGGGATATTGTGCAGGCTACGACGAACCCGGCTATACAGCCGGAGGTGGAAGAGGCTTTTTTGGTCGAGGAGGCAGAGGTTTTTTTGGCCGTGGGGCCAGAGGCCGCGGATTCTACGGCGCAGACAGAGGTTTTTCAGGACGTGGAGCCGGGGTTTACTACGAAACCGAGCCCGTAGATGAGAAAGAATATCTTGAAGAAGAAAAAAGCTATCTCGAAAAGAGACTTGCGAGCATTAAAACCCGTCTTGACGAAAAAGAATAGAAACCGACGGTAAAAGAGAATAATCGAAAAATATCAACAAATATTTAACAAAGGCAAAACCCCTTTAAATGCAATAATCACAGGGGTTATTGCCGTTTTTTGTATTTGGGATGATATTGCAATGATACTAATTTAAAGATATAATTAAATTTAAATATTTACAATAAAAAGAAAAAACATTGAAAAACTAATATATAAACAAAAGAGGGGGACGGGGCAACACCGCCATTGCCATAAGTGCGTGCAAAAAAGTCAGCACATTGTTGATGGCGATTTTTTATTTTGATGTAATAGTATAAATACAAGGTGAATTAAAAAAACATAATATCAATACATATAATAAGGGGAGTAAAACATGAAAAAAAGAATACTATCGATCATAATGGCTTTTTCAATGGTGATTTCACTTTTGCCGGGTGATTTATTCGGAAACGCATGGGCTGCGGAAAGTTCGGACATATCCGATATGGATGCACTTAGTGCGCTTGGCATAGATACTAGCGTTGCACCTGAGGGATTTGATGAAAATGATACATCAAATCCATACGGGAAAAACAATATGACAGTAAACCCAGTAAACGAGTTATATGTTCTTGGACTCGAGAATAACACAAACAATCTCGACTCAAGCGTATCCGGAGAAATATCGGATTACAGTGAGACAATAGATCCACAGAAACTTCAAGGAAAACTTTTTGGACACGACAACAACAGTAGTGAAAACGCGGCGGGAATACTGGCAAGTAGAATAATCAAAAACCTTGCGGAAGGAAGCTCCCATACGTATGGCGATTATGATTATTTGACAGGCGATACGCAACCCGGCGGATATTCATATCTTCAGGAGAATGGCTACCATTCAGATACAACGCTTGAAATACCTGACGGGCAGAGCATGTCCTTTGAGGCATCCAAGCTTGTTAATGCAAACTTCGACGGAAACGGAGACGGCCTATCGTCTCAAATGGCAATGCTATATGCGGGAGACCTCGATGAACACGGCGGTCTTTACATGCGTTTTGGAGACATAAATACAGGGGAGCTTGGAGACAAGATTGAGCTAATATCTACAAGTGGCTCAATAGGAAACCCGAGTGGGTCTGTCGAGGGAGTAAACGAAGACTTTACAGCCGACCCCTATCTGATACAAAACTATATGCAAGTGACAACAGGCGACTACGACGGAGACGGAACAGACGAGCTTGCCGTATTTGTGCCAGAGTTAAACAACTCAAGGATTCTTGTCTACAAGCAAAAGACTACTACGGGACAGGCGGAAGACGCCTACCTAAGTCCTGACCAATGGGAGATAGCATGGACATATTCCCTCAAGGAAACCGGCTATGTATCAAACATGGTTTCCCTGGTTTCCGGAGACTTCAACGAGGACGGTGTTGCCGATCTTGGAGCTACATGGGGATACTACTACGGACCGGACAATAACAATGGCAGCAAGGCTGTCATAATGTTTGGAAACAGGGGCAGCATGCTCCAGCAGTCACAGGAGTTTGATCTCGAATACGGAGACTCCGAAATCGTAAGGGCATCCTTTACATATGGAGACATCACAGGAAGCGGAGACGAAGTTTTAGTGCTCGGGGGACAATACGACAAGGATATTGAGAACAATATAATATCCAGATATATCGCCATATACTCTTGGGATGGAAGCTCCTTTAAAGCCAACACAAGTAAAAATATTGAACTCTTTGCTAAAGATAGCGATGGAAACTATGAAAACGACGAAATGGATAACAGGAATAGGACAGAAGATGGTGAAGATATATTTATGTCAATGCCACTTTGTCCATCAAACCTTGCGGTAATTTCGCGTGGTCTGACAGAGAGTGCCTATCTTTATATTGATAGCCTTCTAATAGAATATGGAGACGAAGGCTTTGAAATTGCTATGGCCTTAGACCAACAATGGGAAGGACAAACGAATTCTGATTATTTTGTGGAATACGGAGCTGTTTCAGGAGACCTTGTTGGAATGGGATACGAAACCCTTGTAACAATGAAGCAGAAAGCCTCGAATACAGAGAAGATGACAAGTGAAAGCATAGAATGGGTTTCATATTACAAGAACTGGTGGCACAAATGGATTGGCAGGAAGTCCTATTATCCTAAGGTTGCTTCCACAGACAATTGCAGCAAATTTACCCCTGGTGAAACTGCAATGATGACAATAGACAGCAAAACAGCGGAAATTGATTATTTTGAAAAGGATGCGGCAACATCAATATGCATGCCAAATACTGACACAGATACATCCTACATGGTTTATACTCCGGGACCTGGTTCCCACTACTTCACATACACAGACCCCGAGGTGCTGGCAGTTCTGGCATCCCCGCCCTATGCGGGAGACCTCTTAAACCGCGGCGACCTTTCGGCAAGCTACGCCGAGTCTACAACGGGTTATTCCTCTACAAAGGGAAGCGGAGGGGGAG
>DATFJE010000107.1:0-5449 GCA_035269385.1 Clostridia bacterium | reverse complement strand
TCATGAATCAGTATGTATTCCCTTTCTTCACCCCTTATAGCAGCAGGCAAATAAATTCTTGGACGGAAGACCCCAAGAACAAGCGGTGTATCTATACTTTCCGAAGTGTATATGTTCCCGCTTTCATTCGCTGCATTTTTCAATCGCTTTCTAAGTCCTATAAGCGAAATAAGACTATAAATTATGATTGCGGCTATACCGACAATCCAAATTGTTTCACCAATAAAAATCCACGCTTGCATAGGGTTTACGCTCGCATATGGAGTCCCTGAAGGCAGATATGCATTCACCGCATTATCTATGGCTCCAATTCCTATGTTAATTTTAGGATTCGTTGAATAAAGCATATCAGCTGAAACCGATTTTACATTCACGGGAATTATACTAATAATGCTTTCTAAAGTGAAGGGACAGATAAGACGAATTAAAGCAACGCTCCATAACGCATACGAAAATGACTTTGGAGCTTTTTTAATAAACTGTCTTGCGACTATCAAAAACAGAATGACATAACTCCCTGTAATACTCATGTTGATTACCCCAAGAAACAAAGCTTCCATCACTTTCGGTCCTCCTTGTGCTTGTCGATCAATCGCTGTATTTCATTAATTTCATCATTGCTTAATTTATTGCGACGCGAAAATGCGGCGATAAACTGCGGAAGAGATCCGCCGAAGGATCTTTTGATGAACTGCTCTCCCTGAGCAGTTAAAAATTCATCCTTACTGATTATTGAATAAACCGTTCCATTTTTGTTTTCAAAGATTTTTCTATCACAAAGTCGTTTAAGCATTGTGTATGTGGTTGTACGCTTCCAGTCAAATTCTTCAACGCATAGCTCCGTAAGCTCACGCGAAGTTACTGGTTCATTTTGCCAAATCATTTCGGCAAATCTGCGTTCCTTAATACCTAATTTGTATTTTTCCAATATACCGGCCTCCTGTCGTATGATATTAGACTATAATCAGTCTAATACAATTAGACAATTATGTCAATGCAGTTTTACTTTATTAATAATTCATTTGGCGCAACAAAAAAGCTATCCCTAAGGACAGCTTTTTTGTTCTTATAAATAGTACTTTAATTCAAAGACGCTTTCAATTCATTCCATTTTTCATTGTAGTATTCAGTCATCTCCTGACCCAAATCTACAAACACTTCGCAGTTGTCCAACACTTCTTTTGACGGATATGCGGCAGGGTCGTTCTTTATCTCATCCGCAAGCATTTCTTTTGCTTCTTTATGCGGAGTGGAATAACCTATATAATCCGTGTTGTTGAATGCCGTTTCAGGATCACACATGAAGTTTATAAAAGCTTCCGCCGCTTCCTGGTTTTGGGTCGATTTTGGTATTACCATTGAATCAAACCAAAGATTAGTTCCTTCCTTGGGAATGGCATAAGCAAGATCTTCATTTTCATCTGCTGTGAATATCGCCTCTCCCGAATAGATTACTGCCAATGCGGCTTCGTTGCCTATCATTTTGTCCTTAACCTCATCGATTACATATGCCTGAACCAAGGGAGACTGTTCCTTTAATGCTTCAAGAGCTTGGTCCACTTCTGCTTTTGATGTTGAATTAACTGAGTGCCCCAGCTTCTTAAGAGCTACCGCAAAAGCATCCCTTACAGAGTTTTGCATTATTATTTGTCCCGAATACTTTTCATCCCACAATATATTCCACGAATCAACCTCTTCATCTACCATTGAAGTATTGTAAAGTATTCCAACCGTTCCCCACATGTACGGAACCGAATACTCATCATTTTTATCATATGCCAATCCCTTGAAGGATTCATCGATATACTCGGAATTGGGGATGTTGTCAAAATCCAATTTCACAAGTTCTTCTTCCAGTATAAGCTTTTCTATCATATAGTCGGATGGTATCAACACATCGTAATCCACTGCCCCCGACTTGTATTTGGTATACATTATTTCATTCGAATCAAACATTTCATAATTGACTTTTATACCTGTTTCTTCAGTAAATCTTGTCAATGTATTCTCTGCTATATAATCACCCCAGTTATAAATATTTAGTGTTGCGCCGGCATAGGGTTTGGAAGTATCAGTTTCCGGTCCTTTGCTGCACGCACTTAAAATTAGGACACCCGCCAAAATAACAATTAATAATTTTTTCATTTTCATCCTCCTAGTATTTTTCTTTTCGTACTGCTTTTTCTCTTCTTTTATTTATAGTCAAAAGCAAAATCAATATCGCCATAAACATTATGGTTGATATGGCATTTATTTCGGGCTTTATGCCTCTTCTCGTCATTGTATATATGGTAATGGATAGGTTCGATACTCCATTTCCTGCGGTAAAATAACTGATTACAAAATCATCCAAAGAAAGTGTAAATGCAAGCAAAAATCCTGTGATTATATTTGGCGCAATCTCAGGCAATATAACCTTTCTTACTGCCATAATGGAAGTCGCTCCTAAATCAAGTGCTGCTTCATATGTGTACTTATTCATTGACCTTAACTTCGGCAATACGCTTAAAATCACATATGGGATATTGAATGTTATATGCGCAAGCAGCATAGTACTGAAACCGAGCTTAAGTCCAATTCCAATGAAGAACAACATGAATGCAATACCCGTAACAATATCTGCATTCAGCACAGGAAGGTAAGTGACATTCATTATGGTCTCCCTTCTCTTTCGCGACATGGCTTGAATTCCAATAGCGGCGGCCGTACCTATTACTGTGGCAATAACTGCCGATATCAATGCTATCGTCAAAGTATAGTAGAGCGATTTAACAATAATAGGATCGTTAAACATGCTTTGATACCACTTAAGCGTGAATCCTCCCCATTTGGCTCTGGATTTTGAATCATTGAATGAAAATATCATCAAAGTAAAAATCGGTGCATAGAGGAAAAGCAGAATCAAGCCAAGATAAATGCGTTCAAGTCCTTTCTTCACCATCGGCCTGCACCGCCTTCCAAATTACCCTTGTCGAACCTTTTCATAAGGCCCATTGCCAGCAATATAATTATCATCAAAATCAGTGACATGGCCGATCCAAATCCCCAATTGTAGGTCATCAAAAACTGCTGCTCTATCAGGTTTCCGATAAGATTAACTTTACCGCTTCCCAAGAGATTTGGAATTACAAATGAAGTGACTGCCGGCATAAACACCATGGTTATTCCGCTCATTACCCCCGGCAGACTCAAAGGGAATACCACCCTTATCAGCCTCTGAAAGCTGTCAGCCCCCAGGTCATGAGCTGCCTCTAGTATATATGGATCAATTTTTACCAGTGTATTGTAAATCGGCAAAACCATAAATGGCAAAAAGTTGTAGACCATCCCCAGTATAATTGCATTTGGTGTCCCCAAAATGTTTATGGATGGAAGATGCAGCAATCTTAGCAATGTATTTACTACACCATTGTTGGTCTCAAGCAGCGTCAGCCACGCATATGTCCTAAGCAAGAAATTCATCCACATAGGCAAAATAAATATAAAAAGCATGGCAGAGCTTTTCCCTGCTTTGCCGGCCAGAATCAAGGCCAAAGGATAGGCTAAAACAAGGCATATTAGAGTTGCAAATCCAGCATACAAGAAAGACTTGGCCATTGCATTGAAATAAATCGGTTCAAAGGTTTTCTTTATAAATTCCGCTGTAAAAACTATCTGTCCGCCATCATCCTTTGTAACCCCATAATAAAATATCATGAACAAAGGGACAAGTATGAATGCAATCATCCAAACAACATACGGATACGCGAGCCATCTACGATTCATCGACAACCGCCTTCCTATGCTTCTTCATTATATGTATGTCATATGGGTCTACCTCTATATTGACATATTCTCCCGGTGTAAAGTTTTTAGTGTTTTGAACAACCCACTCGTACCCGTAGGTGTCTATGCATGTTTCATAATGCACTCCCTTGAATATGCAATCTGTCACTTTACCAACAAGCAATTCCGTTTCATTCAAAGATTCTTTTGAAGATATTCTGGACAAACGCACATCTTCAGGACGTATCACCACATCAACTATTTCATTTTCTTCAAAACCCGTATCTACACATTCAAACATGTGGCCGAACAATTCAAGAACCTTGTCTCTTTTCATTACGCCATCGTAAATATTGCTTTCTCCGATAAAATCCGCTACAAACGCATTAATCGGCTCATTGTAGACGGCTTCAGGCTTACCCAATTGTTGGATGATTCCGTTGTTCATAACAACCACTGTATCGCTCATGGTCAATGCTTCTTCCTGGTCATGGGTGACATAAACGAATGTTATTCCAAGTTCCTGCTGCAAAGTTTTAAGTTCGTATTGCATCTCCTGCCTCAGCTTTAAATCCAAAGAACTCAGCGGTTCGTCAAGCAAAAGGATTTCTGGTTCATTTACTATTGCCCTTGCTATTGCCACGCGTTGCTGCTGTCCTCCCGAAAGTTGGGAAACCGACCTCTTTTCAAAACCATTCAGGTTCACCTGCTTGAGCGCTTTTTTTACTTTTCTCTGTATTTTAGTCTTTTCGATTTTTTTTATGTTGAGACCGAATGCAATGTTTTCAAAAACATTCAGATGCGGAAACAAGGCATACCTTTGAAACACTGTGTTTATATTTCTTTTGTATGGAGGAATATCCACAATATCTTGGTCGCCATGAAGAACACGCCCTACATCCGGTTTTTCAAAACCGCCAAGAATGCGAAGCATTGTTGTCTTTCCGCAACCGCTTGGTCCTAAAAGGGTTAAAAATTCATTCTTTCTTATGCTAAGACTGATATTGTCCAAAACCACTTGTTCATCAAATGATTTGCTTATACCGTCCAATCTTATGAGAGCTTTTTCATTCATTTCGCCACCTCCTAAAAACTTGGCGGAGAGCTTACCCAAATTATTTTTGCCTCCCCACTTCCAATATTCTCAATATAATGTTCGCTGGTCGACGCAAAATAAAACGACTCGCCTTTTCTAGCCCTATGTCTTTCGCGGCCTTTGTATATTAAAACCGTTCCTTTTAATATATATCCAAATTCTTCCCCTTGATGCGGATTTTCGATGGATGTTTTTCCTCTTGGCTCCAAGGTCAGAAGAATGGGTTCCATTTCGTTCTTCTGAGCGTTCGGGATTACCCACTCAACGGTGTTGCCAAACTCTTCGTCTTCTTTTACAAAATAGTCATTCCTGTGAAAGACCACTTGTGTATCTTCAGAATCGCTGAAAAAGCCTTTGAGATCAGTTCCAAGACACTGCAATATATCAACAAGTGTTGCAATCGAAGGAGATGTCAAATCCCTTTCGATTTGGCTTATGAATCCCTTTGACAACTCCGCCCTGTCCGCCAGTTCCTCCTGTGTCAATTGATGCTGCAGTCTCAATTCTTTAATTTTTTCGCCTATATTCATTTTCGGCTCCTTGTAGTCAAAATATCAAGTAATTTGTTTACTATTTATAAACTCCAAT
>DATFJE010000106.1:0-3010 GCA_035269385.1 Clostridia bacterium | reverse complement strand
GGCAATAATAATGGCTTCTGCTCCTGAAACCGTTCCAAGTGTTGCTCTTGCCGGAATAGCAATGGCCATTCTCGCATTCTTCCAAAATCTTGGAGGATTTATAGGTCCTGCCGTCTACGGCAACATCCTGGCAAGCCAGGGCTGGGCTACAACCGGAATTTTCCTTATCCCGTTGGGTATTCTAGCCGTAATATTCGGGGCTCAGGTAAAAATAAAATAGTCAAATACCCCCCTTATCAGCGGGCGCAACTTTAGGGTTGCGCCCGCATCTTTTCCAATTCTTTGCATTGAAAAGCCATATGAAATATAATGGATAACAGGAGACTTGAACAACAGAGGTGGAGAGCATATGAAAAAAAATGTTAAAATAAGCTTTCTTGAATATCTGGGTTTCGAAGAAAGCAAGGAATTGAATGACAAATGGCTGCAAACGACCAGGATGTTTGGAATTAAAAACTCGGATTTGAAAAAAGCAATGGATGAAATGCTGCCCAAATACTGGAAAATGGAAACCCCTGGCGTCAAGGACATGCTGAGGGCCTATTTGATGGAGCTTATGGATCTTACTCGTGTTAACGAGAACAATCCGGATTCCATTAAATCAGTATATGGAGTAGTTCCGTCAATATCCACCAGCTACTATGCAGTGAGAAACGCGGCCGGCGAATCTGCTTATGTGGGATATCCGTATCTTATCATATCAACAGTTTTTTCTTCTGTTCTTTTCATGACAAACCCATTCATAGGGCAGGCGGAAAATGATGCTGGAATAAGCTGTGGATGCAAACATTGCGGACTCAACAAGACACGTATTGGTCTCAACTGCAAATCTGTAATACGCAACCCGGATGTGGTTTGGAGCTGGGGGCATACTTGCGATGAGGCTCCCAAAACTGACGAATTCATAGAAGCCAATTGCAACAGTGATTGGAAATATATAGTTACCCGTTTGCCGCACGATACGCATTTTGGAGAAAAGGACGATGAAATTGAAGACCGGGTGGAATACGTTGCGGCTTCTATAAAAGACGGAATAGCTGAAATAGGAAAGATTATTGGAGTCAATGTAAAAGACGAGTATATTTGGCAAGCCATAAAACAAGAAAAAAACTTCATGAAAAAAATCGACAGATTGAACAGTCTTGTATCCATGGTTGGAAGGGCCGACATAACCGGAAATGAAATCTCTCTTGTTTCGCAACCTATTCATATACCGTTCAGTACAGGTCTTGAACACATCGAACTGGCATTAGACAAAATGATTGGGCATCTTGAATCCATTTGTAAAATTGAGAAAGAAGGTAAGAAGAGGCCCAAAGTTGGATGCTATTTTGTTCCGTTCAGCGTTCCGTGGGTTGCCAAGATGTTCGAAGACAAGGGTGTGGATTTGTTTTTTAGCACAACACTCAGCATGACAGATAAGCAGATGGAAAATGTAGAAGCAGATAATCCATATAAGCAGATTGCTACGGATTGGCTTAAGATGCCACTTGCCGTAAACGGATTGAACGAAGTGGACATGATATGCCAAAAGATCCGAAGATATAAACCGGACGCCATGGTGTTTGGTCTTTTCAGCTTCGACAGATGGCTGGGAGCTCATCAGAAGCTGATGGTAAACATGGTTGAAAAAGAAACCGGAGTTCCCCACTTCTATATTGAAGGGGATATTTGGGATGGAAAAAACTTTAACAGTTCCAATTTGGAAACAAGGATAGACAGCTTGTGTGATTTTCTAAAGATGAATAAAATCATTTCTGAGATAGAAATATAATAAATTGGGGAACGAATTAATATGGGTAGAAGCAGACTTATAAAAGACAAATGGCAGATTGTAGAAACAGCTTTTACTTTAATTGAAGCCGAGGGTCTAGAAAATCTATCGGCAAGGAAACTTGCAAAGAATCTGGGCATATCAACAATGACCCTCTACAACTATGTGCCGAACATGGCTGCGATAGAAAAAGAAGTTGTTCTCATGGGTTTTAGCAAACTGTATCGGCGAATACTTGACGAAGTTGAAAATAGAAGGGGAGAACTTGGGCAAAACGGTATACGTTCCTTTTGCAGGATAAGCGCATGGGAAAAAATAGCTTTTGCCGAAAATTACAGTGAAATATATACACTCATGTTCGACCCTAAAAGATCAGCACTCAAAAAAGACCTTGAGCTTATGCCTTTCTACAACTACTACAACAAAATTTCGATGGTTTTGAAGGCTGACGATAAGAAGAGAGAATCGATTACAAAATCTATAAGTCTTTTTGATTACATAATCAATGGCATAATTATAGAACGCTCAAAAGAAAGGAAAAAGAATTACACCGAGGAAACAAGCGAATTGATAGAATATGCATTGGAATGTCTGTTCTAATGCGATAAAAATGTGTTGCAGTTTGCCGCGAAGGGATTATCCGCGCGGTTTCTTATTGCGCAATTTGAAAAAAGAATTCTTTCGGATATAATCAGATTATGCGGAGCATAATCACAAATGGACGGGAGGGAAAAATGAAAAAAATCTCAATAATAGAAGGAAAACTTTCGAAAAAGTGTCTTCCGGAATATCTTTCGGTGGAGGCTACGGCGCCGGCAAGAGAGTTCCACAAAACGCTTCCCGAATACAGGAAGACGCCTCTGGCAAACCTGAAAAACCTTGCAAAAGAGCTTGGCGTAAAGGGAATCTATGTCAAGGACGAGTCCAAGCGGTTCGGCCTGAACGCATTCAAGGCTCTTGGGGGATCTTATGCAATATCAAAAATCGCAGAAAACGAAGACGATCCTTCAAAGGCGGTGTATGTGACTGCCACCGACGGAAACCACGGAAGGGGAGTCGCTTGGGCGGCAATGAAGCTGGGCGCCCGCGCCGAAATTTTCATGCCTGTAGGATCGATGGAGTGCAGGGCGGAAGCCATACGCAGCATAGGCGATTCAAAAGTTGAGATAACAGACATGAACTATGACGACGCAGTGCGTTTCGCTGCGGACTATGCCAAAAAGAACGGATACCACT
>DATFJE010000105.1:0-6957 GCA_035269385.1 Clostridia bacterium | reverse complement strand
AAAAGAAGCTGTGGCTTCATATGGAGATGAAACAAGGAGCGGCGCATTTCCTGAGAAGAAGCATACATTCAAGATAGACGCTTCAATATTGGAAAAGCTCTATTAAGGAGGATTTAGATGGATACAGTGAAAAAGATAGATGTGCTTCGCGGCCGCTTGAAAGAAGCGTTAAAAAACGGCAAAAGCGTTGGCCTTGTTCCCACTATGGGATTTTTGCATGAAGGACACCTTTCTTTGATAAAAAGGGCCAGAAAGGAAAATGATTTGCTTGTAGTGAGCCTGTTCGTAAACCCGACACAATTTGGCCCGGGGGAGGATCTTGAAAGCTACCCTCGCGATTTAAAAAAAGATGCGGCTCTCTGTGAAGGAAAAGGCGCTGACATATTGTTTGCGCCGGATGCGGGAGAAATGTATTTTGAGGACTACGGCACATATGTGGAGGTTTCTGGAGAATTGACAAAAGGCCTTTGCGGAAAATCAAGGCCAACCCATTTCAGGGGTGTCACATCAGTAGTAAGCAAACTTTTCAATATAGTTGATCCCGACAGGGCGTATTTTGGACAAAAGGACGCACAACAGGTTGCGGTAATCAAACGGATGGTGCGGGATTTGAATTTTGATGTCGAAATTGTCGTTTGTCCTATAGTAAGAGAGGAAGACGGTCTTGCCAAAAGTTCCAGAAACATCTATCTTTCTAAAGATGAAAGGGAAGCGGCTCTTGTTTTGAACAGGTCGCTAAGGGCTGCGGCTGAAAGGATTTCATCCGGTGAAAGAAACGGACACGAAATAAAGGCGATGGTTGAAAAAATGATAAAGGAAGAACCTTTGTCTGCGATAGACTATGTGGAAGTTGTCGATGCGGAAAGCATAAAGCCGATTGAAACACTTAAGGGAAGCGTGCTTGTGGCATTGGCGGTCAGGTTCGGAAAGGCAAGGCTTATAGACAACATATGCTTGGAGGTTGAATGACATGATGCTTAACATGTATAAGGGTAAAATCCACAAGGCAAGAGTCACAGAAGCCAATCTCAATTATGTGGGAAGCATAACCATAGACAGGGATCTGATGGATGCTGCAGGAATGATTGAGGGAGAAAGGGTTCAAATAGTCAACAATTATAATGGCGAGCGCATAGAAACCTATATTATAGAGGGTGAACGAGGCAGCGGGGTAATTTGCTTGAATGGAGCGGCGGCAAGAAGGGTCCAGCCGGGAGACGAAGTCATAATAATCTCCTATTGCTGGATTGATGAAGAAGAAGCAAAGGAACTTGTGCCTAAAATAGTATTTGTAGACAGGGACAACAAGATTTGTGAAACTGCGGGCAGTGAAACACATGGTCAAATAAAATGATTTCAATTATTTAAAAAGAAGGATTTTATTGCGCATAATCGAAAAACGGCAATCATGAATCCTTTTTGAATAATGTTTGTGAAAAGGCACCTTTAAGGTGCTTTTTTTTTGTTTTGTGGTATAATACAGTAACATATTTTTTGTTAAGTCGAATTTAATAATTTAATTATTAAATCAATAAGCCATCATAACAATAGAAAATAGGAGGTTGGGATTATGCGAAGCGACGAAGTAAAAAAAGGCGATGCAAGAGCCCCGCATCGTTCACTTATGTATGCAATGGGTTATACAAAAGAGGATCTTGAAAAGCCGTTGATAGCAGTTGTCAATGCGCAGAATGAAATTATTCCGGGCCATTTCCATTTGGATGAAATTGCTGCAGCAGTAAAAATGGGAGTTTATTCTGCTGGTGGAACCCCTATGGAATTTCCGGCAATAGGAATTTGCGACGGGATTGCCATGAACCATTCGGGAATGAAATATCCATTGTCTACAAGAGAACTTATAGCCGATTCCATCGAAGCCGTTACCATGGGGCAGAAGTTTGACGGAATGGTCTTGGTTGGAAATTGCGACAAAATCGTTCCAGGAATGCTCATGGCGGCTGCGAGAATGAATATACCGGCAATATACATAAGCGGCGGGCCCATGCTTCCGGGAAATTCCAACGGCAAGAAAATAGACCTTGTAAGCGGAGCTTTTGAGGCAGTTGGAAGCTATAAAGAAGGCAATATAACAGAAGATGAGCTTCATCAAACAGAGCTTCATTCTTGTCCGACTTGTGGAAGCTGTGCGGGGCTATTTACGGCCAATACGATGAATTCTCTTGCGGAAGTACTGGGAATAGCTCTTCCAGGAAACGGCACAATACCGGCTCCTTACGGAAGAAGGAAGCAATTGGCAAAATATGCCGGAGTTCAGATAATGGAAGCCGTAAGAAACGATCTTAAACCAAGGGACATCATGACCAAGGAAGCTTTTAGAAATGCAATAACCGTTGATATGGCAATAGGCGGCTCAACTAATACGGCTCTTCATTTGCTTGCAATAGCCAATGAGGCTGAAGTTGAAATAACTCTCGAAGACTTCGATGAAATCAGCCGTACGGTTTCAAACATAACCAAGCTCAGTCCGGCTGGCTTTCACACTATGGACGACTTGGACAGGGCCGGGGGAATATCCGCTGTAACTAAAATGCTTTTGGATGACGGAAAAATCGACGGCAGCTGCATGACCATATCAGGAAAGCCCATGTCGATAGTTGTTGAAAACGATTATGTGAAAGATGAATCTGTAATACATCCATTGGATAATCCATACAAGAAAGAAGGCGGAATAGCTGTTCTAAGAGGCAATTTGGCTCCGGACGGAAGTGTTGTAAAGCAATCTGCCGTAGAGCCTGAAATGATGAAGCACAGTGGGCCGGCACGTATCTATAATTCCGAGGAGGAAGCATATGCAGCTATACTTGGAAAAGAGATTAAGTCTGGAGACGTGGTTGTAATTCGCTACGAAGGACCAAAGGGCGGGCCCGGAATGAGGGAGATGCTTAGCCCCACGGCCGCAATAGCGGGAATGGGACTGGAAAAATCCGTGGCTTTAATCACAGACGGCCGATTTTCCGGAGGGACAAGAGGGCCGTGCATAGGCCATGTTTCGCCTGAGGCAATGGAGGGCGGAGTGATAGCCCTTGTCGAAGAGGGCGACACAATAAACATCGATATTCCCAATCGCCTGCTTGAAGTGGATCTCACTGAAGAAGTCATAGAAAAAAGACTAAAAGCTTGGGTTAAGCCACCAACAAAAGCCAAGCCAGGGACATATCTGTCAAGGTACAGTAAATTGGTTACTTCGGCAAGTACCGGAGCCGTATTCGAAAGATAATGCGAATCAAAAAGTTTAAAAAAACTACAGGCCCGGCTTATGCCGGGCCTGATTATTGATTCTTCAGTTTTTTTGATGTAGAATGGATGCATTCGAAGGCCAAAAGGGGGATTAAAGAATGCAGAAGGTGTTTGTCATAGGAATCGGTGGATTTATAGGAAGCAACCTTAGATATTGGATATCATACCTGGTGAATTCAAATTTCAAATCCCATAATTTTTTGGGGACTCTTACTGTTAACATGATAGGATGTCTTATTATTGGGGCACTGATGTCATATCATTTAAATATGGCGGAAATTGAGTCAAACATGAAGATTTTAGTTGTTACGGGACTTCTTGGAGCTCTTACGACTTTTTCCACATTTTCGTTTGAAACAGTTGAGCTGATTCAGAATGCCCGAATCCAGCTTGCAATCGCAAATGTGCTTATGAATGTATTTTTCGGTCTTGGAGCTGTTTTCATCGGTTTCGAGGCAGTCAAGAGATTGGCCTAGTAAAAAGGACAGCTTGCAGCATGCAGTTTGCAGTGTTCAGTAAAAAGTGGAAAGAAAAAAAGTTAAAACAAAAACTAAAAAGGGACAGACATTTTTGTCTCCATTTAAACATCAACAATTAACAGGTGTACCGTTTTCGTTTTGGAAGCGATACGCTTTTTCTTTATCTACTTTCGCACACTTCATTGTACTATATTGATATAGTAGATAAGGCTTTTAGGATGTGTATTAAGTGATAAGCACAATGTCCAAAATGTTTAAAATGTTTAATTTGTTTGAATAGTCAAAAAACCCACACCGAAATGGTGTGGGTTTTTTATACATCGTTTACCTGAAAATATAAACTTAAAGATACGCAAGCTTTGAAAATAGCGAAATTTTACTGGAAATTTTTATGCATTTATTGACCATATGAATTTTGGCACAAATGTTGCGAATACGATAGGCAGGTAAAGAAATCATCGGGGTTCTTGAAGCTGTATACATCATTAAAGCGAAATGGAAATTTCATGATAGTGGGGAGGTGCGGCGAAGGGGACTTCTTGACGATTCAAAAACAAAATTATTAAGGAGGAAATAAAATGCAATTTACAGAAGATCGAAAATGGATTTCGGAGCAACTCGAAATCGGAAGCGAATTACTGTATCTCACAAAGGACGAAGTAATAAAGACAGGGTTGGATGAAAAGGGTGTTCTTTCATTAGTGAATGATACTCTTATAGCTCACGGGAAGAAAGAATATGAAATGCCCGCAAAAATCGGAATCCATCCGTATTCGGAAGTTTTTTTCCACGCAATGCCGGCATATGTACCTTCGAAAAAAGCAATAGGTATGAAATGGATAGAGTGTTATCCTCAAAATCCTAAAAAATTCAACTTGCCGCAGACTACAGGGCTGCTCTTGCTTAACGACATACAGTCCGGTTGCCCGATCGCTTTGATGGATTCGACTTGGATTACTGCTATGAGGACTCCGGCGGTTACCGTATTGGCTGCTGCAGCTTTGCATCCCGATGCTGAGACTTTCGGAATGTTCGGTTGCGGAGTACAGGGAACCGAGCATGTGAAGTATATCCTGCACACTCTGAAGAATCTCAAGAAGATTTATGTGTACGACACAAGAGAAGAATCTATGGACAGGCTTATCAGCAAGGTTCAACCGTTGACCGACGTTCAGATAATCAAGGGCAAGAATCCCGAAGAAGTTGCCAAGAGCTGCGAAGTCTTGAGTTCAGCGACTATTATCATAAAGGACACTCTTTCAATCGTCAAGGACGAATGGGTATCTAAAGGACAGACCATCCTGCCTTGCGACCTAAACACATTCTGGGATCCCAAAATCTCGCAAAGAGCCGACAAATATATTGTTGACAGCATAGAAGAGCATGAGCTCTTTGACGGCATGGGATACTTTCCTGACGGATTGCCAAAAGTTGCTTGCGAGACCGGAGAAGTTCTTGCCGGATTGAAAAAAGGAAGAGAGAGAAAGGATGAGTTAATCGTCTGCAGCAATATCGGCATGGCGGTTTGTGATGTTGTAGTCGGAAGGGAAGTTATGGATTTGGCATTGAAGAGCGGTTTAGGTGTGAAACTTCCTCTATAGAATTTGTTTTTTCATTGTTCGCTTTCCCCACCGCTATTTTGTCAGCGCTGGGGAAAGTTCTTTTTTTCCATGTTTTTTTGAGGCAGGCTTGTAATTTACAAGGGAGTTGAGTTTGTGTCTGCGGGATTTTCGATCAAGGCAAAGTTGATAAGACATTAACGATGATTCATATTTATGATTTCCTGTTGTATAATTATGTCACGAAGCATAACACATAAAAATTCTTTCAACTTCCAATACAACTTCATGAGGCAGCATAGGAGGCAAGATGGAAATCATGAAAAGAAAGGGAAATGATTTGCTTGGATGCATTTTAGACAATGTGAATGAAGGCATAGCAGTTGCTGATGACAGCGGAACCATAACCATGTGCAACAAAAAATTCCGGGACATATTCGGTATAACAGAAAAAGAAATTATAGGGTCTGCAATGGGAAGTGTCGTTCCGGACATGGAAATGAGTGAAGAGAATCGATGCATAGAATTCGGACTTTGGAATTCGGAAATCAAGGTCGCGGTCAGGAAAAAACCATTGATAATTGACGGAAGCGTAATGGAAGTATTCTTCGTTGCTGAAAAGTGCGTTGACAAAGAGCTACAAATAGAGTTCCAACATTTACAGAAAGAGAAGGAAATATTCGAAGAAATACTCAATTCGATTGATGAAGGTATACATTTGGCCGACCGAAACGGCTACATGCGTTTTATCAATCATGTGCAGGAGGAAATTGACGGATACAAGTCTGAGGAAATAGTAGGGAAACATTGGCTCGATGTATATGATCTGAATTCGGAAACATCATTGATTTTGAAGGTTCTAAGGGATGGGGAGCCTATACTCAACCAGAGGCAAACATATGTTGCGACGAATGAAAAATATGTGGATGTTGTATGCAGCTGCATACCCTTGTATGTAAAAGACAATGTGATAGGAGCCTTTGCGATAACGAAGGATTACAAAAAGTACAAGGAAATTGCGGAGAAAGTGCTGGACATCCAAAGTGATTTGGAATATGGCGAAAGCGCAAGAAAACAGGAAACGAAAACGGAAAAGCTCTATTCATTTGAAGATATTTTGGGGACCAGTCCCCATATATTAGAAAGCAAAGAACGAGCGAATGCAGCTGCAAGAAGCGATTCGTCAGTCCTCATATTCGGTGAGACCGGCACAGGCAAGGAAATGTTTGCTCAGAGTATACATGCAAATAGCAGGCGGGCGAAAAAATCGTTCATGGCGATAAACTGCGCTGCAATACCCGAGAATCTCTTGGAGGGGATACTCTTTGGCACTACCAAAGGCATATATACGGGAGCGATAGACCGGAAAGGTCTGTTGGAGCAACTGCAAGGAGGGACATTGTTCCTCGATGAGATAAATTCGATGCCGAGATTTCTGCAGAGCAAATTATTGAGGGTAATTGAGGAGAAGAAGATAACCCGGCTTGGGGACAACAAGGAGATTGCTATAGACGTAAGATTCATAAGTAGCTGCAACCTGGACCCCAATATGGAAATTGAAAAGGGGGTCTTGAGGAGCGACCTGTTCTATAGGCTTGCCGCGATATATCTGACCATTCCACCATTAAGAAACCACAAGGAGGACTTAAAGATTCTCTATA
>DATFJE010000104.1:0-5129 GCA_035269385.1 Clostridia bacterium | reverse complement strand
CAGGCAAAACCGGTCATTACGAGGCTGTCGAAGTTTTCTACGATTCGGATGAAATAAGTTATTCAATGCTTTTGGATGCCTATCTGCAGTCGATAAATCCCACAAGCGGGGGAGGGCAGTTTCCGGATATGGGGCAGCAATACGCCCCGGCGATATTTTATGCAAGCGAAGAAGAAAAGGATCTTGCTGAATTCGCATTGGAGAAACTGGAGCTGTCGGAAAGATTCGAAGAGCCGATTGCGGTTAAGGTGCTGCCATTGGAAACATTCTACTATGCAGAGGAGTACCATCAGGATTATTACAGCAAGAAAGAGGCGGATTCCGAATGCTGCGCTTCAAATTCGGACAGCGGTCAATCAAACGGCGTATTTTCGACGATAGAAAGGAAGGAGGACACCATGGAAAAAAATTGGAATGCTGAATTCGACAAGACCGAAAGACTGAAAGAGCTTACGGAACTTGAATACGGAGTCACTCAAAACGAGGCGACCGAGCCACCATTCAACAACAGGTATTGGAACAATGATGAGGAAGGCATATATGTGGACATCGTATCGGGCGAACCGCTTTTCAGCTCAACTGACAAGTACAAGTCCGGGACCGGATGGCCAAGCTTTATTAAACCTTTGGAACCCGGCAACGTTGTTGAGAAAATCGACAAAAAGCTTTTCGGCAAAAGGATAGAAATAAGGAGCAGGAATGCCGATTCTCATTTGGGTCACGTATTTACAGATGGACCGGCTCCGACAGGCCTAAGGTATTGCATGAATTCGGCATCTCTGCGGTTCATTCCAAAAGAGAAATTGTCAGAGGAAGGATATGGAGAATACATTGGCATATTTGAAAAGAAATAGAGTCTTCCAAAGTTGAAATATATAGGCTTTTAGTGTATATTTATAACATCAAAAGGCCGTTGAAACAGGAAAGCCTAAGGGCTTTTCTGTTTTTTTTAGAGCGGCGAAAGGAATGCTCGGATGAGAAAACTTAATGTGAAAGAAATAGAGAATGCAGTAAGGGAAATGTGCATCAGTTCAAATTACAATCTTCCGGAAGATGTTTATAAAAAACTTTCCGAATCGGAAAACACCGAGGAGTCTGAAATTGGCAAAGATATCTTGAGAAATATAATCAAGAATGCCGATCTGGCAAAGAAAAACAGAGTGCCGATTTGCCAGGACACCGGAATGGCAACACTTTTCATAGAACTCGGGCAGGAAGTATTTCTTACTGGTGGTGATTTTGAAGAGGCAGTGAACGAAGGTGTTAGGAAGGGATACGAAGAGGGTTATCTTAGAAAATCGATAGTGAGGGATCCTCTTGTCAGAGACAACACCGGAGACAACACTCCAGCCGTGATACATTTAAAAATAGTCCCGGGGGACAGTGTTAAGATTGTGGTTGCGCCGAAAGGGTTCGGAAGCGAAAACATGAGCAGGGTTAAAATGCTTAAGCCATCGGATGGAATGAAGGGGGTAGAGGATTTTGTGATTCAGGCGGTTTCGGAAGCGGGTCCCAATCCATGCCCTCCAATTTTTGTGGGAGTGGGAATAGGCGGCACATTCGAAAAAGTAGCAGAGATGGCCAAGAGAGCTCTTTTGAGAAACGTTGATGACAAAAATATGGATTCCTCATTGGCTGACATGGAAAAACGCCTTTTGTTGAAAATAAACAGTTTGGGAATAGGCCCTCAGGGACTTGGCGGAAGAACAACTGCGATTGCCGTAAAGGTGGAGACATACCCTACCCATATTGCCGGTCTTCCGGCTGCGGTGGCAATAAATTGCCATGCTACGCGTCATGAGGAAAGAATACTTTAAGGAGGAATTTATGCATTCCATAAAAAAAATCGAGATGCCGCTGACTTATGAAAAAGTCAAGGAACTCAAAGTCGGAGACGTTGTAGAGATAAGCGGAATTATTTATACGGGCAGGGACTCTGCGCACAAAAGGATGGTGGAGGCCTTGGAAAAAGGTGAAGAAATGCCATTCGAACTCAAAGATTCAACAATTTACTATGTTGGTCCGGCGCCGGCGAAGCCTGGATCAGTAATAGGTTCGGCCGGTCCGACAACAAGCTATAGAATGGATGACTTGACAATTCCGCTTCTCGAGATTGGACTAAGAGGAATGATAGGAAAAGGAATGCGTTCGAAAAAAGTCATAGATTCTATGATGAGGTTCGGGGCTGTTTATTTTGCAGCTATTGGAGGAGCAGGTGCGCTGATTGCGGATTCAATAAAGGAAGCCGAAGTGATAGCTTACGGCGATTTGGGGACTGAGGCCGTCAGAAGATTGAGGGTTGAAGGATTTCCCGCCATAGTTGCCATTGATTCATATGGGAATAATATATACGAAACGGAAAGAGAAAAATACAAAAGACAATGGGAGGCTTAAAAATGAAAGACTACAACAAGATGGCGATTGAAATGCACGAAAAGCACAAGGGGAAGATTAGTGTAGTCTCGAAAGTCAAGGTTGCAGACAAGGATGCCCTTTCAACAGCTTATACACCGGGAGTAGCCGAACCTTGCAGAAAGATACACCAAAATCCGGATTCAATTTATACATATACGAGCAAGGGCAATATGGTTGCCGTTGTAACAGATGGTTCCGCGGTTCTCGGATTGGGAAACATAGGGGCGGATGCGGCTTTGCCGGTAATGGAGGGAAAAGCGGTATTGTTTAAGGAATTCGGGGATGTCGACGCCTTCCCGGTATGCATAAAAAGCAATGAGGTGGATGAAATAGTAAGAACAGTAGAGTTGCTTGAACCGGTTTTCGGAGGCATAAACCTGGAGGATATTTCTGCTCCAAGATGTTTTGAAATTGAAAGAAAGCTCAAGAAACTTATGGATATACCCGTTTTCCATGATGATCAGCACGGCACTGCCATTGTTGTATTGGCTGGAATAATAAATGCATTGAAAATAGTCGGAAAAAATGAAAAAAATATGAAGGTTGTCGTAAACGGAGCAGGAGCGGCAGGGACTGCAATAACAAAGCTGCTCTTGGACTTTGGATTCAAAGACATTGTTATGTGCGACAGCAAGGGGATAATATGCAAAGGCGACGAGAGGCTTAACTGGGCGAAAAATGAAATTGCAGAAATCACAAATCTTTCCGGTATAAAAGGCGACTTGAAAAAGGCAATGGAGGATTCGGACATTTTCATTGGAGTTTCGGCTCCTGGCATTGTCACAAAAGAAATGATTTCATCAATGAAAGAAAACGCTATAGTATTCGCTATGGCAAATCCTGTTCCTGAAATAATGCCCAACCTCGCCAAAGAAGCGGGAGCAAAAGTCATAGGAACGGGAAGAAGCGATTTCCCGAATCAAGTCAACAATGTTTTGGCATTTCCGGCGATTTTCAGGGGGACATTGGATGTCCGCGCTTCGGACATAAACGAAGCTATGAAAATTGCAGCGGCAAAAGCCATAGCATCGGTAATAGGCGATTCTGAAATCAATGAAGACAATATTTTGCCCAAACCATTCGACAAAAGAATCATGAAATCGGTATCCGAGGCAGTAATGGAAGCCGCCAGGGCTTCTGGGGTTGCCAGAATATAAAGAATGACATGGAGGCGACTTTATGAAAGAATATGTGATTTTAGCAGCACCGGATTCTTTCAAGGGCAGTGCGGAATCGATTGCAATCTGCGACTTGATCGAAGAAGCGGCCTCTAAAAAAAAGGGGGTTCGCGTCATAAAGATTCCTTTGGCTGACGGAGGAGAAGGAACGGTCGACGCCTATCTTGCAGCTGCCGGAGGCGAAAAAATCCAATGCGCTGTGACTGGTCCGGATTTTGACCCAGTACAGGCATTTTATGCAGTTTTGCCGGATGGAACTGCCGTAATAGAGATGGCGCAGGCATCAGGACTATCGCTTACAAAAATCAAGAATCCCCTTTACACAACAACTTTTGGAACGGGGGAGCTTTTGAGGGACGCTCTTGACAGGGGATGCCGGAAATTCATAATAGGAATAGGCGGCAGCGCAACAAACGATGGAGGCACAGGCGCGGCGGCGGCTCTTGGAGCATTGTTTCTTAATGAAAAAGGAGAACAGATTAGGCCAACGGGAAAAGGACTTGGAGAAATAGCAAGGATTGATTTGGCTCATATGGATTCCCGTTTGAAGGATTCATGCATAATGGTCGCTTGCGATGTAAACAATCCTCTTTTGGGGGAAATGGGAGCAGCATTCATATATGGTCCGCAAAAGGGAGCGGATCGGGAAATTATTGGGATACTGGATAAGAATCTCGATAAATTTTCGACATTGGTTTCCAAGGAGACAGGTAAAAGCTTCAAGGACATTCCTGGAGCGGGAGCGGCTGGAGGATTGGGTTATGGCCTGATGGCTTTTTTTGACGCAAAACTCGAGAGAGGGATTGATTTGATTCTTGAAGCGGCAGACTTCGACTCCAAGCTTGATGAAGCCGATTTGGTCATTACAGGAGAAGGAAGCATCGACGGGCAAAGCCTCATGGGTAAAGCGATATCGGGAATTGCATCCAGATGCAAAAAAAAGAATGTCCCTATTGTAGCATTGGCGGGAGAGGTTTCGGCTGATTGCGGCCAATTGAACAAAAGCGGATTGACTGCCGCATTTTCGATACAAAGGGAAGCAGTTGACTTGAAAACAGCCATTGAAAGGACAAATGAAAATCTGCTTTTTTCGGTAGAGCAGATAATAAGGCTTATGATGGCTTTTGAAGAACGGCGACATATTGCCGACAAAATCCACTATTAGAGACTTCGGAAGAAGGGGATTCATTTGGATAGGATATTTGAAAGAAGCTTGACGATTATGGTGGCTATTTTGCTTCCGTTGGTTTTATTGCTCACAAGCCTTGAAATGGTTGCTTTTGATGAAAATTTTTACGCTCAAATGCATGAAGAATCGAACATAACTGAAGTTGTAGGGACAGATTCGAAGGAACTATCCGAAATAAGCTCAGGCATAATAGCCTATCTTAGAAACCGGACGGATTCGCTTGACATGAAGGCGGTAATAGGAGGAGAAAGAGTCGAGGTTTTCGGAGAAAGAGAAAAACTGCACATGGTGGATGTGAAGAAGCTTTTTATGGCCGGCTTCTATTTGAGAAATGTTTTTTTGGCTTT
>DATFJE010000103.1:0-5800 GCA_035269385.1 Clostridia bacterium | reverse complement strand
AGGGACGGCAGCGAGTACTCCGACTATGCTGTCGTTACATTTGACGAACTGACGGACTATGTTCCAATGGAGGCCTTCTATAAATAAGGAGTGTATGTTGAACCCTTGTTACGAAAATTCAATACTATTGCATTTATATTTGCACATTCAATTGTTTTTTGAGCCTTTTGGAAGCAACAATAACCACTCCCAAATTTATTTGGGAGTGGTTTATTTTGTTAATTCAATTGATGGTTATTTCATTTGGATAGCTATGTTCCTCACACTATCCCATCGCTCTGGTACTTTTTGCTGGCAATATTGTGGTTGTAGCTTTCGAAAATTTCAATTGATTTGAGATATTGCTCGAGCACGGCTTTTGCCGTCTTTTCCACATCGGCCTCTTCCGCGCATCTGCCTACGACTATCATTGCCAAAGCCCTTATTTCGTTGCTTTCCAATTGTTTTGAAGAATTCATGGGTGGTCCTCCTTTGATTGAATGATTACATTTATATTATATACCCCAAATATTACATTTGAACTGCAGGCGTAAATTTTGTTTAGGAGGATGGCTTAGAAGCGGGGGGGAGGTTTTTATGTAGAAGGGAAAATGAATGCCATGAAAAACCGGCACCATTTCGATTCATGGTATAATGGTTCTATACTATTCCATTATTTACATATGTGCGGAGGGATGAAATGCTTATCAAACTTATAACAAAAGTAAAGGTTTACGCTCCGGAAAACATCGGGGAGATGGATATTTTAATAGCCGGAGGAAAGATAGCTGAGATTGAAAAAGACCTGAGCCGATGGAAGGAGATTGAAGGGGTGGAGGTTCTTGACGGAACCGGGCTTATTGCCATTCCAGGACTCATAGACGGGCATGTTCATGTCTTGGGAGGCGGCGGAGAAGGCGGATTTACAACAAGGACACGCGAGCTCGAAGCATCGGATATTGTTTCATCGGGTGTGACCACGGTTGTAGGCTGCCTTGGAACGGATTCTGCATCAAGGAGCATGGAAAACCTCATGGCCAAGATTAAAGAACTGAAGGAATCGGGTTTAAATGCATATGCATATACAGGTTCCTATCGTGTTCCAGTGAAAACGCTTTCGGGAAGCATCGAGAGGGACATAGTTTTCATAGAAGAAGTCATCGGAGTCGGAGAGGTAGCCGTTTCTGACCACAGGTCGTCGCAGCCGACTGCGCATGAATTGGCGAGGATTGTTTCAGAAGCGCATGTGGCCGGCATGCTTTCGGGAAAGGCGGGAATCGTCAACTTACATATAGGAGACGGCAAAAAGGGCTTGAGTCTTTTGAGCGAAATATTGGATGAGACCGACTTGCCAAAAGGGCAGTTGTATCCAACCCACACAAACAGAAGCGAAAGAGTCTTTATGGAAGCTGTGGAATATGCCCTTAAAGGGGGAACGGTCGACATGACTGCAAGCACTACGGAGCATTTTATAAAGGAAGGCGAAGTTCCGTGTGCCAAGGGCCTTGCAAGAATGCTCGATGCGGGTGTGCCTATACAAAACATCACTTTCACATCGGACGGAGGGGGAAGCCTGCCCATATTCGATGAAAATG
The DNA here is from genome assembly GCA_035269385.1 of Clostridia bacterium. GTDB lineage: Bacteria > Bacillota > Clostridia > Peptostreptococcales > BM714 > BM714. The sequence goes on along the minus strand of DATFJE010000103.1, from coordinate 4,226 downwards.
GCGAATATGTAGGAATGTCATCAGCTAATGTCTCTTCGTTGCTTGAGGCGGTTTTCAAGGCGGTAAATGAAGAAAATGTGCCTCTTGAACAGGCAATAAGAGCGGCGACATCAAATCCTGCAGGAATTCTCAAGCTCAAGAGAAAGGGCGAGATAAAAGAAGGATGGGATGCTGATATAATTATTCTCGATGAAAAAGATTTTTCAATCAAAACTGTCATATCAAACGGGAAAATTTTGCTGCAAAAGTGAAAGGATTTGAGCATAAGAGTTGTTTGGTTTTATATATTTGAAATGAACAGAAATCAAACAAAAAGAGAAAATAGAGGCGGATTCCCGCCCCTATTTTTGTTTTTGAAGATATTGCTTTATGTTGCTTTAATATGTGAATTCCAATGCGTACTCAACGAGCTTGTCTATGACTTTGGGATAGGGCAGACCGCTTTCCTTCCAAAGCATTGGGAACATGCTGAACTTTGTTCCTCCCGGCATAGTATTGATTTCATTGAGGTAGTACTTGTTTGCCTTTTTGTCGAGCAGGAAATCCACCCTGGAGAGTCCGGTGCAGTCGATGCACTTGTAGGCTTTTACGGCGCACTCCGTGATTTCTTTTGTAAGCTCTTCGGGAAGCTTGGCTGGGATGATCAGGGTTGACTGGGCTTCTTCCGAATATTTTGCGTCGAAATCGTAGAAGTCGCGGGAAGCCACTATTTCTCCGAGAACGGATGGTTTGGGTTCGAAGTTTCCGATTACGGCGCATTCTATCTCGCGGCAGTCGAGCCCTCCTTCAACAAGCAGTTTTCGGTCGTAACGCGCTGAAGCCCTTAGACCATCCATAAGCTTTTCGCGGGTATCCACCTTTGTGATGCCTACGCTTGAGCCCATGTTTGCGGGTTTTATGAAAATGGGATAATTGCAGTTTTTTTCAATTTCCTTAATGCAGTAAGCCTCGTCTTTAAGATTTTCGCGAAAGATTATGGAATATGGCGTTACCGGTATTCCGCTGTCCTCGAAAATTTTCTTGGAATGAACCTTGTCAAGGCACGCCGCCGATGCGAATACGCGGCAACCAACATATGGTACCTCGGCCATCTCGAGCAGCCCCTGAAGCGTTCCATCTTCTCCGTTTGTTCCATGGATGGCAGGGAATGCAACATCGATTTTTTGGTCGAGATTTGGAATATTGAGTGAAAAGGCTCCGGGCTTTCTTTGGTTTTCGACCAAGGATTTCGCGACTTCTTCCCAAGTGTCGTTTTCAATATTTTCGTAGGGTCCGTCGTAGTACATCCAGCGACCTTCTCTTGTGATTCCGATGGGAAACAGATTGTATTTTTCCTTGTCGGCGTTTCTAAGTACTGTTGTGGCGGTTTTCAGTGAGACCTCATGTTCTTGGGTTTTGCCTCCGAAAATTACTGCCATGTTCAATTTTTTCATATAAATCCCTCCGATAGAATGTTAGAATGTAGGACAACTATACATTAATTATAACAGAAAATAAAGAAAATTGCGAATTATTGAAAAAAATATGGATATTTTTACAAAATTGTGGAAGGCAATCAGCTTTAAGCGATAACCTTTGCTATTTTAGAGGTTTAAGATGTTAATAGAGAATCCCAATGTCAATTGAAACAAACATGAATGTTCTTTTGAGAGTTTGAAATAAGATCTATTTAAGCAGAGAAGGGTCTTTTGAGTTGCTTGTTGAATTTAAAAAAAGATGAAAAGGAGAGAAGGTTTATAAAAAAAGAGATGCCGCACGGGTGATGGATTTTTTAGGATTATCAACTGATAACAGGGGGTTTGGGGGGCCTAAGTCGAATAAAGCAAAGAGACTTTGGATAGGGGTCTGATGATTTTGATGATATTCGTGATATAATAATATGTATGCTAATTCAAATCATTTATTTTCAGAGGCGTCCTGATTCTTTTAAAATGCAATTGTATACATTTCTGGATGACTGAGGATAATGGATAAGCTGATTTCGGGCGTGGGAATTGCCGCAATGGATAAGCAATAGAGCATTTTGCGATTCCTGGTTTTATTGGCGGAAACATGAATTCGATGGGATGCTGATGTTGCGTTGCTTGATAAATTGATTTTTTCAGCTGACTTTTTTATTGCAATAGTTATATAATGTTAATATAAAATTCCGAAAATCTGTAGTATTTTGACGGGGGAAAATTTTATGAAAGATTGGATTGATTATTATGAGATGTTGCAAGTTCATCCTAAAGCGGGCAAGGATGTTATCAAGGTCGCTTATAGGAAATTGACAACGCTAAATCATCCGGACGTATGCAAAAAGCCTTTTTCTGAAGAAAAAATGAAAAAGATAAATTTAGCATATGAGGTTCTTATGGATGAAAGGCGACGCAAAATATTTCATGAAGACTGGCTTGAAAAGACTAAGGCGAGAAAAGATAAGGAAAGCCACGAAAGCTTAAATAGGAGAAAGAAGCCAACAAAAGAAGATTTGGATGCTTTAAAGTGCCTATATTTATATTTTGGATTTTTAGAGAGAAAGGATTTTGGTTCGGCTTACAAATACATAACTCCATACGAGAAGAATTTCATAAGGGAAAGAGATTTCGTGGAATGGCAGGAAGCGGTTGTACAAATAATCGAAATAAGCAGTATTGAAATCAAAGAGTTCAAAAAGCATAAAAATTTTGAAAGCCGTCCGGGTCGATGTCACTTAAACGCCTATGAATTTGAAGTTTCCTTGATGGAAAAAAACAATATTACAAGCAAAATATCCCGGAATTCATTTACAAAGATTGTTCTTAAAGAAGAAAACGAGTATTGTGTATTGGTGGGGTATGATAATCTGAGGCCGGTAATAAACAAATTTAATGCTATGGTGGAAATCAAGGAAAAGAAAGATACAGTGAGCAGATTTCAAGAATTTGAGGCTAAGTATGATGCATCGTCAGGTTTATTGAACAAAAAGGGCTTTATGGAAGAAGCGAAAAAGGAAGAGATTCGATTCAAACGTTATGGAAGAATTTTCTCGATAATGTTTATAGATTGCAATTATAGTGAAACAATGGCAAAAAAAGAAGAATTGTCGGGATTTGTTATGGGAATGATAAAAAGAAACATAAGAAAGCTTGATGTTCTTGCTAAGTGGGGGGGGGAAGCCTTTGTTTTGTTGCTTCCCGAGACTGAGATGATGGATGCAGAAAGAACGGCTGAAAAATTGAGACAATTATTTTTGAATAAAGAAATTTGTGTCGGCCAGCAAGTTTTAAGGGTTAGATTGGAAACAGGTGTTTCGGAATACAATAGACATTCGCTAATGGAAACTATCTATAAGGCACAAGTTGAAAAGAAATCAGGTAAGAGCCAAGTTGAAAAGGCTAAAAATGCTATTTAGCAAAGGGGAGAGAATGAAAAAGTTTTTTGGTGTGATGTTTGCCGGACTGGGAGCGGTATTGCCAATAACGATAACAGTATATATATTGTACAAACTTTTCATAATAATAGACGGGGTTTTCGCAGACCTTGTCACTCGAATAATCGGATACCGCGTGGTGGGTATAGGCTTTCTGATGACTGTTGCGCTTGTATTTTTGATAGGACTCGTAGCAAAGGCATATCTGGGTCAGAAATTGATAAAAATGGCTGACCGCATTTTCAACAAGATACCGGTTGCGCAGACAATATACGGTACCGTAAGAGAAATAAGCAATTCGCTTTTACTAAAGGAAAAAATTACTTTTAAACGGCCTGTGTTGGTGGACTATCCAAAACCGGGGGTTCAAGCGATAGGATTCATAACAAATGAAAGGTCTATTTCAAAGGATGGGACAATGCTTCCGGTATTTATTCCAACCACGCCCAACCCCACAAGCGGTTTTCTGCTTTTTTATAAGAAAGACGATATACAATATCTCGATATGAGTGTTGACGAGGCCATAAAAATCATAATTTCGGTAGGCGTAGTAATCCCGGACAAAATAAAAAAAGACAAGCTTGAAATGTAAAATATTTATTAAATAATATTATTAAATCTGTTGACACCCCATATCAATCATGGTAATATAATAAAGCGCGTTAAAGACGGGTCAACCGATCGAGAGATAGCGCAAAGCAAGTGAAATAGCGGTCTTTGAAAACTGAACAGCAAGAGAGCAAAGAATTAAAGCAATAAATAATTGCTAGCGTAACTCGTAAATTTGAGATTTCAATTAAGAGTTTGATCCTGGCTCAGGATGAACGCTGGC
>DATFJE010000102.1:0-2393 GCA_035269385.1 Clostridia bacterium | reverse complement strand
CAGACCTGTATTACAGATTGAATGTTATTCCTCTTAAGATTCCGAATCTTGCCGGCAGACAAGAGGATATAGAAATCTTATCAGGAAGATTGATTTTTTGTATAAAAGCGGTTTCTTCCATGTTTACAGCGTATTCGATTGCGTTTTCAAGCTCCCTTACATTTCCGGGCCAATCATATTGTTTCAAAAGCAAGATGGACTCATCCGTGAAACCGCTTATTCTTTTACTCAGCTTGAAGTTGTATTTCTTTAAAAAGTCCATTGATAAAATTTCTATATCCTCTTGTCTGCCGGCAAGATTCGGAATCTTAAGAGGAATAACATTCAATCTGTAATACAGGTCTGAACGAAAAGTTTTGTCCGCAACCATTGTCTCCAGATTCTTGTTTGTCGCGAAAATGAATCGAATATCGACAGGTATAGACCTTGTTCCGCCAACTTTTTCAATTTTGTTTTCTTGAAGAACCCTAAGCAGTTTTGATTGCATAAAGAGGGGAAGTTCGCCTATCTCATCGAGGAACAATGTCCCGTTTTGGGCGAGTTCTATTCGGCCTATTTTCCCTCCCTTTTTTGCACCGGTGAAAGCGCCTTCCTCATATCCGAAAAGTTCGCTTTCAAATAGATTTTCAGGAATGCTTGCGCAATTTATTGAGACAAGAGGTTCGTTGGCTCTTGGACTCCCATAATGAATTGCTTTTGCGAACATTTCTTTTCCTGTGCCGGTTTCGCCCATGATCAATACAGTGGAGGAACTGCCGGAGATTTTTCTTGCCATTTCCTTTATTTTACTGATGGAAGGACTTTTACCCAATATGTTGTCTATTCCAATTTTTGGTTCGACAAGGGAGTTTCTTTTTTTTGTCTGTTTTTCGATTGTCATCACGGCACCAATGAATTTGCTGTTTTCCGTTATAGGTACTGATGACAACATCCCTGAAAAAAATTCAAGATTGACATATTCTCTTGATATGCGCGCCCCATTCAGTATTTCACTTACGATGTTTTCGGGGAAGATGAGTTTGATTGAATTTGAATAAAGATTGCAATGCGAAAAAAGATTAATTGCTAAATTATTCTGGTGGCTTATGAAACCGTCCTTGTCGACTATCATTTTGCAGGTTTCTTCGTTTTGAAGAATAAGTTTCATTGCCTTGTCAAGATAGACGAATTCATTTCTTCGTGCGAAGTGGGTAGCCATAATAGAGATCAGATTTGCAATTTGATCAAGCAATCCGAGGTGAAAATCAAGATTTTTGGAAATGACCGTATGTCCCTTGCTTGTGAAAGATGTCATTGAAATGACACCAATGATTTGGTTTTCCGCTTTTATGCATTGTAAAAGCTCAATTTTTGCAGGACAGTTGTCCTTGAAGCGGCAACCGATGCAGGAAGGCATATTGCCTGGATTGTTGACTAGAACATGCCCGATAGACATTACTTCTTTGAGAGAGGGCTTGTGAACTGATGTCCCCTTTTTTTCCAGATAGTTGTCGGTGCATGCGATCAAATCGCAATTATTGCTGAAAATCGCAAACTCAATATCTCTTGAGTTGGGGACGCCATTAATAATCTGGTAGAGCTGATCCTTTATTGTATGCAAAGAAATCATTTGAAACTCCTTAAAATATATTTTAAACATCGTATGACAAAAGGCTCGATTTGTCAATGCATTTGTCAAAACTGGCAAAGAAATGCGAAAACGCGATCTCTTTTGAATTAAATAATCTGACAAATCAAAAAAATATTTTTTCGGGCATTTAAGCAAATAAGCAGGCTGTGAAAGCTATTGGACAATAAATACAAACTTAAAAGCATATAAAAAATTGTTTTGGCATAAAACATGCGTATAATATTGCCAACTAATACAAAACAAGAAAAGCCAAGTGCAAAAAGTCAGGAGGAACAATATGAAATTGAAAGGTTTTAAAGCGCATCCGTATATACCCAACTCGGTTCCAAGTGTTCAAAACGAGATGCTAAAAGAGATAGGGCTTGATAATCTTGAGGAGCTTCATGCAGAGATACCAGAAGAAATAAAGCTTAAGAAGAACATGGATCTCCCGAAACCCATAGTTTCGGAATACGAACTTGAAAGACATGTAAAAAAAATAATAAAGAAAAATAAAACCTGCGAAGACAACATAAACTTTCTTGGTGGAGGATGCTGGCAACATCACGTTCCTGCCATCTGCGATGAAATCAATTCGCGAGGGGAATTTCTTACGGCATATGGCGGTGAGCCATACAATGATTTGGGAAGATTCCAATCATTATTTGAATATCAGAGTCTGGTGGCGGAGCTTGTCGATATGGATGTAGTAAACGTTCCGACGATGGATGGAGCCCAAGCGGCTGCAACGGCCCTTAGAATGGCGGGTCGAATAACCGGTGGA
>DATFJE010000101.1:0-10609 GCA_035269385.1 Clostridia bacterium | reverse complement strand
ACCTTACCCGATATGCCATGCCTTATATGTGATTTCTGTCCGTCAGACCAGAGATTTGCCATCCGACTTCCTTCAGATTCCACCTCACGATGGACACCCTTGTCTTTGGCTATACACTTCCCACTATCAGGGTGTGTTAAGAACTTTCACCTATTAGACTATGCCCATGCAGGGCGAACAGGAAAAGCGCCTTCGCCAAATATTGGCGAAGGCGCTTCATAATTATGATTTTGCATTGAAAGCCTTGTTAATAAGGATGAAAAAAGATCCTCCGTAAAATCCTAAAACCAACATCATCATTATTATTGCCGTTGCAGACATGACTCTTCCTCCCTTATACAGCTTCCTTTGTGAATTCACCCTTTTCCGTCTTGTCCGCCAACCAATTGTTGGTTAATAGACCAAACGCAATATATACTATGAATTGAGCAATGATTGTGCCTGTACTGTAAAGTTCCAACGGATTCCACCATGAATCAGGATACCATGTGATTGACTGCCATACCCACCAACCGCATATTGCTGCAAACAAAAGAGGGAATATTGAAATGCAGATGCTCCACCATTTCCCAATTTTGAAATCCGCCCAAGGAGTATTTATTTCTTCTTTGCGCAGTTTTTCGGCTCCGTATTTTGTTATTGCGAATGATACGAAAAGACCGCTGACCAAAAGAGCCACTCCAAGAACAAAGTCTTGATTGTTTAAGAAATTCAAGCTGTAGGCTGAAGGAACTCCGAGTAAAAATCCCATTGTAACAATTACTTTTGTGGCTTTCTTGCGCGAGAATCCCGCATCCATGAAGCTCCTTACCCCAACCTCTATCATGGGCAAGAGCGAAGAAAGTGCGGCAACACCCATGGCAAGGAAGAAAACTGCTGAAATCCATCTTCCTGCAGGCATTCGTGTGAACAGCTGTGCCAAATATATGAAAGTGATACCTGTATTGCCAGATGCCAAAGCATCGTTTGCAAACTCAATGCTCGGCGACAATGCGAATATTGCCGGCAAAACAGTCATTCCGGCAACCAAAGCGCCCACATTGTTTCCAATTCCCATAATCATGCAGTTTCCGGCAACATCTTCTTTCTTCTTAGTGTAAACTGCATAAGTGATTATGAAGCCCCATCCGGCGCCTGTCGACCAGGCAGACTGAGTGAATGCCTCCAGCCAAATTTTCGGGTTTGCAAGCATTTCAATCCTGGGGTTGAAGAGATATTCCAATCCCTTGAGTGCGCCCGGAAGTGTCATAACTCTAAATAGTGCCACCAGCATCAATCCGAATAATGTGGGAATCATTATCTTGCTGGCTTTTTCTATTCCACCGGTAACGCCTTTATATACTATGAATCCGCCTATAGCCATAGACAGAAAGTGGAACAAAATCGTCTGTGAAGGTGTTGTTGTAAACGTATTCCAAATGGCTTCTGTCGCAACTGTATCCATTCCGGGCTTGAAAATTCCGGCTACGGACATTGTAAAATACTTGAAACACCATCCCATGACCACTGAATAGTAGAACATGATAAGCAGACATACCATTACAATCCATGTTCCCATCCAAGTGTATTTTTTGCCGAGAAAGTCTCTGAATGCTCCTATCGCTCCAAGTCTTGTTTTTCTTCCGATAACCATTTCACCTATCAAAAGCGGTATTGACCATACAAGCAAAGCTACTGTCCATGCAATCAAAAAGGGGCCACCACCGTTAGATGCCGCGACTCTCGGAAAACGCCATATGTTTCCTGTTCCGATTGCCATTCCTATGCTTGCGGCGATGAAACCCCATCTACTTCCCCATTGTTCCTTGTTGGTACTCATATAATTCCCCCTAAGTATTTTCGTCCATTTATTTGGACATTTTAATTGATTTCTCCATACAAGCTTCTACAGCATCCATGACGACACCTCTGAAGCCGTTTTTCTCAAGACTTTTCACAGCCTCGATTGTAGTTCCTCCCGGCGAACAAACCATGTCTTTCAATTCTCCGGGATGCATTCCGCTTTCCAAGACCATTTTGGCAGAACCAAGCACCGCCTGGGATGCAAACCTATAGGCCTTGTCTCTTGGCATTCCTCCAAGAACCGCTCCATCTGCCATAGCTTCAATGAACATGTAAACATATGCTGGAGCTGAGCCGCTGATACCTATGACCGCATCGATCAAATATTCGGGAACAACCTCGACCTTTCCTATACCTTTAAAAATTTCCACTACTGTTTTCAAATCCTCTTGTCCCGAACCATTGCCCGGAACAACAGCAGTCATTCCCTCTCCAACAAGCGCCGGAGTGTTTGGCATTGTTCTTACAATACGCTTGTCCTGGCCCAAAACGTCTTCCACGAAAGCCAAATTTATTCCTGCGGCTATTGTGACTATTATCTGGTCTTTCCGAACGGATCCCTTTATTTCCTCGAGAACCGGCTTATAAATGTTCGGCTTGACTGCCAGAACAACCACATCCGCATCTTTCATTAATTCAGAACTGTTTAGGGATACGTTTACACCAAGTCTTTCCTTCATTTCGGCGGTCTTGCTTAAATCCTTGTCAAAAATGAACACCTTGTCTGATTCCAATAATCCTTTACTTAAAATGCCTTCCAAAATTCCCCGGCCCATGTTCCCGCATCCGATAATTCCAATTGCTTTGTTCAACCTTACACCTCCATATATATTTCCATATTATCTCGTTTAATCGATTTTTTTCGACATTGAATTCCATCCAATCCAATAGACGATTTGCAATCCGCATTTTTAATTGCACAATAATATTTTATAACTTAGTTAAATAATTGTCAAATAAGTTCCATGCATATCGTTAATATCTTTGCCCTTAATCGATAACTCTGATTGCTCTGTCACCCACTTTTTGGTCCGATACAGAATCCAAATCCTTTTCATTAATTGTGAATATTTCCGGGTCTCCATCCGAAATGAACCTTTTTTCCGGATTGTTGTCAAAATCCTCAAGCCAGTAACGAATACCAAACTTTTCATTGCTTGCATGAACCCTGTTTAAGTATTGAAAATCCGTCTTTGAATCTATGGGAGAGCGTTCGGGTTGCCATCCTACTGCAAAAACCGCTTCATTCCTGTATTCATTACCCTCGAAAAGCCCTTGTGCTATGGCGGCTCGCCCATCTTCATCCTTGGGTCTTCCTCCATAGGGAAGCGCCAAAGCCCTTATTTTGTATCCTGGCACCTTATCTTCAATAAAACGGTCAATTTTGCCCAGGCTTTTCATTATGGCTTCGGGTCTCAATTCCGAAAGATTTTCATGCCCAAAACTATGGCTTCCTATCTCAAAACCATTTTCTGCGAGATAATTCAGCTTGTAGTCGAGATGCTCGCTCTGTCTAAAAGGATTTGTCCCGAAGATACAAAATGCCGCTGTCCTTCCAAAATCGGGATATTCATATGAAAAGGCATTGATTATTCCAACCGCACAATCGGGGTCGATTACAAGTTCTCCATTTTTCTCAATCATGTTGAAATTCGAAAGTGTTCCGTCATCGAATGTAAAAACAACAGGAGTCATTCCCGCCTCAACATCTATATTCCCGTCAATATAGTCTGCGACACTTATAAGTCGGTAACCTTTTTCATACAAAATTTCGAGGTCTTCCCTGAAGTTTTCCCTCGACCTTACATAGTTTTTTTCTTCATCGGAAATACTGTGGTACATCACTATCATTATCTTTCCCATTTCATTTACGCCCATCGACTTCAAATCCGCATCGCTCGGCATCTCATTCACAGGCTTTGTTTCTTCATTTTCATTCAATTCCTCAAATCCGGTTTCAACCGGTTTTTCAGTTTCAGCCCCCAGCTCCTTTGCGGCGCTTTCTTTTTTTGCACAACCGTATAAGGCCATTGAAAAAAGTAATCCTGCCAAAACAAATAATACTATTTTGATATTTATTTTTTTCATTTTTCATATTTCCTTCCCTTTGGACATACAGCAATGCATATTCCGCAAACGGATCCTCTTCCTATGTGCTTATATTGTCTGGACATGTGGTCGGAACAAGCCTTGGCATCCACTATTTCGCATCTTTCCATGCCCGCCTCCCAATTTTTGCCGGTCAATGCTATTGCGGGACAAGCTTTTACGCACAAATCGCAGGAAAGGCAGCCTGACTTTGTAACGGGTTCCCCAACCGGCAAATCCCAATCCGTCAATACGGTCCCAAGACGAACCCTTGGTCCAAATTCCGGTGTGACAAGCAATCCGTTTTTTCCTACCCAACCCAATCCAGACCTTGTGGCAGCCGTCTTGTGTGAAAAGAAAGCTTCGTAATATGCGCCATTTAAATTTATCGACTGTGAAGATGCAACCGGGAAATATCGGTAGCCCATATTTTCAATTTCGTGTCCTATCTTCAATTCAATTTCGTCTATCAGCCTGTTGACTGCCCTGTAGTGTTGAAAATACATGTGAGTGGGGCCATTGTCTATATCTTCTATTATCCTGTCCGAGAGGTGCACCGCAAACGAAACGGCATGTGTCAAATCGCCATAACCTGGCGGCACAATGTCGCCAACATAGCCGAAAGAAACAAGCGAAGCCCCTTCTTCTTTGGCTCTTTCAATCAATACCTTTCCATTTTTCATATATTTTCACCCTTTTAAAAAATCAATCCATTCAAAATCGCGTGTTTTTTTTAATTGTGTTATACTGTCAATGGCACCATGCGAAAGGAGATTCAGATGTTTAAAAAAGACTCAAAAGACAAAGCCGAAAAGAAACTTGAATTATTACACCTTTTCGTACAAATCGACTATCCATTGACAAACGCCGAAATAACAGATTTCGTTGTTTCACTCGATTTGATGGATTATTTCACGCTTCAGCAATATCTTGTCGAACTGGTAGACGGAGGGATGCTTGAATACAGCAAAGGTGAATCCGATTTCTTCTACCTTATAACCGCAAAGGGAAAAGACTCTCTTGAATATTTCAAGAACCGCTTGCCTGAAGGATTGGTTTCACTTATTGATGAAAATGTATCTGATTACAGAAAGCACCGTTCCGTCAAGTCAAAAGTCAGTTGCAGCCATTCAAAATTGAGTGATTCCGAGTATATCGTGGAATTAAAAATAATGGAAAACGAACTTATGCTTATGAATCTAGAGCTTAACGTAGTTTCAAACAAACAGGCAAAAGAGATATGCTCGCGTTGGAAAAACTCATCCACAGAAGTGTACAGCGCAATCATTGAGATGCTTACCGGCGAGCAATAAGAGTCCTTGCATGCCCAATCAAATACAGTGAGCCGTATATTACGACGCAATCTTCGGGTCCTGCGCATTTCAGAGCCCTTTCAACGGCTTCTTGCGCATTCTTTATTCCTTCAACCAAATCAATTTTCTTTTCAACAAGAGCCTTGAGGTCATCGACTTGCATGGCTCTTTTATTTTCCGGTTCGGTAACAATAACCGAGTCAAAAAACTGCACAGTCTCCTCGACTATTCCATTTGTATCTTTGTCTCCGAGAACACCTATTACCGCTATCATTTTGCCTGACCTTTTCTTTTTGGATTTAAAATGATATTTCAAAAAATTGTCGAGTACAATTGCTCCGTGTCTGTTGTGGGCACCGTCAATTATCACGCAAGGATTTTCTGAAATCAATTCCAAACGGCCCGGCCATCTCGCGTTTTCCAAACCTCGCCTTATGGCTTCTGAATCAATGCCAATACCGTATTCGGAAACAAGAATTCCCAATACTCGCACAGCCAAGATGCAATTGCGTATCTGGTGTTCACCCAACAACCCTATTTTCAACTTCCCGAAACCATTCAATCCCGTGGACTTGAATTCATAAGCTTCCAGACTTCGCCTGCCTATTTGATAATTGTATGTCTTGACTATTTCAAGCCTTGCATTTTTTTCATTGCAAATATCCTTGATGACCTTTTCGGCTTCAATTGATTGAGTGGCAGATACCACTAATCCGTTTTCCTTTATGATTCCAGCTTTTTCCGCGGCTATTTCGCCTATCGTCTCACCTAGATACTGGGTGTGGTCGAGAGCAATTGGCACAATGACCGATACAAGGGATTTGTCAATTGCGTTTGTAGCGTCAAGTCGTCCTCCCATTCCAACTTCCAAAATTAAAAAATCAACATTCTCCTCTTTGAAATAGCAAAATGCCACAGCTGTAACTATTTCAAATTCAGTGGGATGAGCATTCCCTTCCGAAATCAACAACTCAACTTTTTCCTTGACCCGCTGAGTCAATTCGGCGAGTCTTTCGTTTTCGACAGGCTTTCCATTTATCTGAATGCGTTCGTTGAACATTTCAAGATACGGAGATGTATAAAGCCCTACCTTGTATCCCGCTTCAGAAAGAACCGAATTCAAAAATGCACATGTCGATCCCTTTCCATTGGTTCCGGCAACATGGATTACCTTCAAACCTTCCTGGGGATTGCCCATCTTCTCAAGTAGCTTTCTTATGTTTTCCAACCCCAATTTGCTTCCAAATCTATAAGTGCCGTGAATATATTCAATAGCTTCTTTGTAATCCAAACCAACACCACCTCAAATATTCTTTTGGTTATGGAACAGAAAACCAAACCCGAAAACGCGTTAATAAGCCGGATAAAATCCGGCTTATCAATATGACTGGATGATTTATAAGCTTATTTCGTCATTTGATGCCTTTAAGACTTAAAGCTTTCTATTAACCATATCTATTCTCTCTATTATTTTATCATACATATCCTTGAATTTCTTTTTTTTCTCCTTTTCCTGTTCTACCAGAGCTTCCGGAGCCTTTTTAAGGAATCCTTCATTTACAAGTTTTTTGGATACCCTTTCAAGCTCTTTCTCAACTTTTGCCTTTTCTTTTGAAAGTCTTTCCATTTCCTTTTCATAATCCACCAAATCGTCCATTGGAATGAATATTTCTACGCCTTCAAATATTGAAGTTGCCGTGTCTGATTCTATTTCATCCTTAGATTCTTTGAATTCTACTCCTGTAACATTTGCCAAAGAAAGAACAGTTTCCATATTTTCATTTACTGTCGCCTTTTCATAATCTCCCGCAATTAGCACTATACGTACTTTTTTAGAAGGAGCGACATTCATCTCTGCCCTTATGTTTCTTACGCTCTTTATGACTCCCATAACGAGGCTCATTCCTTTTTCGGCCGACTCATCCGAAAATCCCTCTTCTTTGCCCGGCCAATCCTGAAGCATTATGCTTCCTTCTATTCCGGGCAGATGCTGCCATATTTCTTCTGTAATGAAAGGCATGAAGGGATGCAAAAGTTTCAGCAGGTCTTTGAGGACTTTGAGTATAACCGCCTGAGCCTGTTTTTTTGCCTTTTCGTCATCTCCGTAGAATCTTGATTTGGCGAGTTCAATATACCAATCGCAAAACTCGTTCCATATGAAATCATAAAGCTTCTGTGCAGCCAATCCAAGCTCAAATTGCTCCAGATTGCTTGTTATTTCCTTTCCTACTTTTTCGGTTCTTGAAAGTATCCATGCATCCGGCATTGAAAGACTGCTTCTGTCGATTTCAAATTCATCCTCAAGATTCATTAGCACGAATCTTGAAGCGTTCCAAAGTTTGTTTGCAAAGTTCCTGCTTGCTTCAACCCTTTCCATATAGAAACGAAGGTCGTTTCCGGGGGAATTGCCCGATGCGAGCATGAATCTTAACGCATCTGCTCCATAAAGGTCAATGACCTCTAGCGGATCTATTCCATTGCCCAGGGATTTGCTCATTTTTCTTCCCTGATCGTCTCTTACAAGCCCGTGTACAAGAACATATTTGAATGGTCTCTCGTTCATTTGTTCGTAGCCTGAAAATGCCATTCTTATTACCCAGAAGAAAATTATGTCGTACCCGGTGACCAATACGTCTGTAGGATAAAAGTATTCCAAATCCGCCGTCTTGTCAGGCCATCCCAATGTCGAAAACGGCCAGAGCGCAGACGAGAACCATGTGTCAAGGACATCCTCATCCTGAACCAAATTTGCACTTCCGCATTTTGTGCACTTATCCGGTGCAGATGATGCTACAATTGTCTCGCCACAGTCATGGCAATAATACGCCGGGATTCTGTGTCCCCACCAAAGCTGTCTTGAAATGCACCAGTCTCTTATGTTCTCAAGCCAATGCATGTATACCTTCTTGAATTTTTCAGGTACGATTTCAATGTCCTTCTCGTCTGCCGATTTTATTACAGGCTTGACAAGCTCGTCCATTTTTACGAACCACTGCTCCGAAACAAGAGGCTCTACAACCGTATGGCATCTGTAGCATGTGCCTACATTGTGCTGATGTTCCACTGTCTTTACAAGGAATCCGCCCTCGTCCAAATCGCCCACAAGCGCTTTTCTGCACTCATACCTGTCCATCCCTTCATATTTTCCGGCATTTTCATTCATCGTTGCATCTTCATTCATAACATTTATCTGCTCAAGGTCATGCCTCTGCCCTACCTCAAAGTCGTTCGGATCGTGTGCCGGTGTTATCTTTACTGCACCGGTTCCGAAATCCATATCGACATATGAATCGGCTATTACCGGTATTTCCCTGTCTATAAGGGGAACGATAACTGTCTTTCCGACCAGCTCGCTGTATTTTTCGTCCTTCGGGTTTACTGCTATTGCCGTATCGCCAAGTATGGTTTCCGGTCTGGTGGTGGCTATCTCGATGAATCCGGTGCCATCCTTTATGGGATACCTCACGTGCCAGAAGTTGCCCTTGTGTTCCTCATGCTCAACCTCTGCGTCCGAAAGGGATGTCTTGCAGTCCGGACACCAGTTTATGAGCCTGTTTCCCCTATATATATGTCCTTCTTCATAAAGCTTCACGAAAACCTCGGTTACCGCCTTGTTGCAGCCCTCGTCCATTGTGAAACGCTCTCTTGTCCAGTCGCAGGAAGAACCCAGTTTTTTCATTTGATCTACTATACGGTCGCCATACTCGGCTTTCCATTCCCAAGCCCTCTCAAGAAATTCATCGCGGCCTATTTCATCCTTGCTTTTCCCTTCTTCCTTCATTATTTTCTCAACGACCTTGACTTCCGTCGCTATGCTTGCATGGTCTGTGCCCGGGAGCCAAAGAGCCTCAAAGCCCTGCATGCGCTTGAAACGAATCAGGATGTCCTGTATCGTCTGATCCAACGCATGCCCCATGTGCAGTTGCCCCGTTATATTGGGCGGCGGCAAAACGATTGTAAAAGGCTCCTTGTCCGGATTGGGCTCTGCTCCGAAATTTCCGTCTTTTTCCCACTGGCGGTAAAGCCTTTCCTCAAACAGTTTCGGATCATACTTTTTTTCCAAATTTTTATCGCTCATTTCCTATACTCCCTTTCTTTAATATTGGTCCATAAACGGCCATTCTGACGTCATATTCATATCTGATTTCCTTTATGAAAGCATATTACTTGACTCCTTCTTCGATAAATCCAATTTATTCAAAAGCCTTCCCATCAAATTTGGTACAATTCTAAAACTGTCATTAAAGGACCTTGTTGCAAATTTAACCGATCCCCACCCCTTATCAAAAATATAAAGACCCCTCGTCCTGATAAGGACGAAGGGTTCGCGGTACCACCTTAATTCCGGTCGTTTTAGACCGGCACTCAAAATCTTTAACGGGATTATCCGGTTTCCGCTAATGTTTTCACGGAAACGCCTCAAAAGCGACCTTCAGTCTGCATTGTCACGGGAAATCTTACAGCCGGTGAATCTCCCTCTCTTGATGATTATAGACCTACTCCTCTTTTTCTCGGGCGGTTATTGATTTTTTTCATTATAAGCTATAATGCCCTCAACAGTCAAGCAGTCAAGCCTCTTTTGACAATAAAAGAATGCTTTCTAAAGCATGCCTTTGTACAATGGGAATCTCAAGCTGATTTCAACTGCCTCTCTTTTTACATTTTTTATGACTTCTTTATTATCTATGTTTTCAGCCACTTTGTTCATGAGTCCGGCTATTTCAGCCATTTCCTCTTCCTTGGCGCCCTTTATGGTCATAGCTGTAACCCCGATCCTGACCCCGCTTGTAACCATTGGCTTTTCGGGGTCGTTTGGAATCATGTTCTTGTTGACTGTTATTCCTGCTGATTCAAGGGCAAGGTCGAATTGCTTCCCTGTCAAAGCTTTTGGCCTGAGGTCTACAAGCAAGAGATGGTTGTCTGTGCCTCCGGTCACCATCCTGAAGCCGAAACCTTCAAGTTCTTTTGCAAGCGCTTTTGAATTCTTGACCACTTGCTCCATGATCTCCTTGTACTCTTTCGTTCCGGCCCTCTTGAAAGTGAATGCCTTGGCTCCCATTATATGCATGTGCATTGAGCCCTGCACTCCCGGGAACACCGCCGAATCGATTTTCTTTGCCAGTTCTTTTTTGCAAAGTATAAATCCGCCCCGCGCCCCCGCGAGTGTTTTTGTGGTTGTGCCTGTAACAACATCGGCAAATGGAACCGGAGACGGATGCACTCCAGCGGCGACAAGTCCGGCTACATGAGCCATGTCGACTAGGAAGTAGGCTCCTGCTTCGTGGGCGATTTTTGATATTCGCTCATAGTCGATGAATCTTGGATAAGAACTTGCCCCGGCAATTATTATTTTAGGTTTGTGCATC
>DATFJE010000100.1:0-8940 GCA_035269385.1 Clostridia bacterium | reverse complement strand
AAGAACAATTGAAATGAGAAGAGGCTCCGAATATCCGGAGCCTCTTCTCTATTTTAAATTATGCATCAAGGAGTGCCATTATTTGATTGACGTCTTTGTCTCCCCTTCCGGAGAGGTTCATTACGATTATTTTGTCCTTTGGAAGGCTCTGTGCAAGCTTGATGTATTTCTAAAAGTATCGAGATTGAAATAGTGGATCACTTAATTGATTTTTCATTGTGACCATATGTGTCCGCAACTAGTGATATTATATAAGATGACAATTGCAAATAAGACATATTATGGGATAAATGATACAATTAGTATGCGACTAGATTTGGACAGTGGTTAATATGAGAGGTGCAAAAAATGGAAATTAACATAGGGCATATACATAACGGAAATCAGAAAATCGAAACATTATTTGAACATCTTGAAAAGACTTCAATATTAGCTGGAAAATATTGTGAGAAAATCGATATCGGCGCATTGGGTGAATTTACAGGATTTATCCATGATATAGGCAAAGCAGATTTGGGGTTCACAGCATATATTCTACAAGAGAACGGTATTTTGCCAGAAGAATTATATCAATATAGATTTCAAAATAGGAACGACCATTCGACAATGAGTGGCCAGTTTATCAATCAAATTGATATTCCAATGTCTTTAAAAAAAATATTGGCAGAGGTTTGCATGTCTCACCATACGGGTCTGATCAATTATATTCATGATGATGGTTCGATTACATCGGATTATGAAAAACGTATAAAAAAGGATATAAGCTATGAAAAAGTGCTGGACTCTTTGGGGAACGACATATATGAAAAAATCGATGAACTTATAAAAAGTTCCGCTTTGAACGATGAATTTAAATCAGTATATGATGGAATTCAATCAAATATAGTATCTGATAAAGACAACAGGGGCAGACAATTCATGCTTGCTTTACTTACAAAATTCATTTTCTCTTGCCTTTGCGATGCGGACAGAAATGCAACAGCGGCTTTTATGAACGAAGAGCCTTTTGAAAATCATTTGCCGCGTAAAATGGATTGGTCACATTTGAACATTATTTTTGAAAATTTCATAGCGGAGTTTAAAAATGATACGCCAATAAATAAAATACGAAGCGAAATTTCACGAGAATGCTTTGAAGCAGCGGATGCGGATAAGGGGGAAATACTGGTGCTCAACGTTCCGACAGGCGGAGGGAAAACCTTGTCGACTTTGAGATTTGCGTTGAATCATGTGCTGCGAAATGACATGGACAGGATAATATACGTTTTGCCTTATACTTCGATAATAGAGCAGAATGCAGCTGTTGTGCGTGATATTTTGGATAAAGACAATGAAGGCGACATAGTACTTGAATGCCATTCAAACCTTTCAACAGACGAAGAAACGGAAAAAACAAGGCTTTTGGCGCAGAATTGGAATGCGCCCATAGTTTTCACAACAATGGTGCAATTCCTGGAAAGCATTTTTTCAGGCAATATCCGCTCGAACAGAAGAATGCACAATCTCGCCAACAGTGTGATTATATTTGACGAAGTGCAGTGTGTGCCGGGCAAGTGCATATATATGTTTAACGAGTTCATCAGATTCATTACGAAAATCGGCAAATCCACTGCAGTGCTTTGCACGGCAACACAACCGCTTTTAAATGATGTCCCTGCAGACAGAGATGGAATAAACAGATCCCTTGAAATAGCTGAACAAAACAATATAATTCCTGCAAGGAGCAAACTGTCAGAAAGGTTGAAGCGTGTAGAAATTATTGATGAAAGAAAATTGGGCAAATGGTCAGATGAAGAAATTATTGAATTGGCATTGCATGAGAATGTTCAGAGTGTGTTGATTATAGTAAATACCAAATCTTGCGCGAATGCATTGTACGAATTGATTAAAGGCAATGATGAATGTGAATCAGTTTATTTGAGCACCAATATGTACCCGGAACACAGGAAAAAGGTTATTGGCAATTTAAAAGAAAAGCTTGGAGAAAATACGAAAAAAATCATATGCATAAGTACACAATTAATTGAGGCGGGAGTCGATATTGATTTTGATTGTGTCATACGAAGTTTGGCCGGTATGGATTCAATAGCGCAGGCGGCGGGACGGTGCAATAGAAACGGATTAATAAACGGTTTTGGAAGGGTCCATATAGTGAATTCAAAATCCGAGAACCTTTCAAGACTACAAGATATAAAAAGAGGTCAGCAATCGACGATTCGCATATTGGATATGTATAAAACTTCACCTGAAAAACTAGACAATAATCTTCTGGGGCATAAAGCGATAAGCAAGTATTTCGAATTTCTATATTGCGATTTGCACGGAGCAAATACTAAGCATTTCGAGTATCTTTCTGATAAATCGGACAGCACTCTGTTCGAACTTCTATCAATTAACAAGAAGAATGTGAAGCAGTACATAAGAGAAAATGGGAAAACATTCAACCCGAGAATGGTTCAATCTTTCATGACGGCAGGCAGATTGTTCAACGTAATAGACAGTACCGCGCGAGGTGTGATAGTGCAACACGGAGAAGGTAAATTACTTATAAATGAGTTGGTAAGCGAAGAAAATCCTAAAGAGATATCGGCATTGCTGAGGCGGGCTCAGAGCCACAGCATAAATGTTTTTCCATATAAATTTGACAGTCTGTTGAATAATGGAATATATAAAATAAATGAGAATCTGGATGCATACTACCTTTGTGAAAGCTTATACGACGAGACCATAGGCTTGTGCAGTGGAAACAATAATTTTTTGAGTATTGATTGAGGAGATTATCAACCTAAAGATAAAAAGGAGGCAAAGATGGACAATGTTATTTGTTACAGAGTATATGGTAGATATGCTCTATTCACGGACCCGGTAACAAAGATAGGAGGTGAGAAATGTTCGTATCAAATACCTACATATGAGGCATTGAAGGGAATAACTGAAAGTATTTACTGGAAGCCTACAATCAAGTGGTATATCGACAGCGTTAGAATACTTAGAAGAATCAGAACCCAGTCGCAGGGAGTAAAACCGGTTAAGTACTGCGAAGGGGGGAATGCCCTTTCAATTTATTCTTATTTGGCGGATGTGGAATACCAAGTAAAGGCGCATTTTGAATGGAATGAACTTAGGGACGATTTAAAAGGCGACAGGAATGAAAACAAACACTATTTTGTAGCAAAGCGGATGCTTGAAAGAGGCGGCCGCCGGGACATTTTTCTCGGGACAAGGGAGTGTCAGGGATATGTTGAGCCTTGTGAATTTGGAGAAGGCAAAGGTGGATATGATGATACAGGAGCTATGTCATTCGGTATTATGGTCCACGGCTTTGACTATCCAAGCGAAACAGGAAAAGACAGATTGAAAGTGCGGTTGTGGAGCCCGGTAATGAAGGATGGAGTAGTATATTTTCCAAGACCAGAGCAGTGCACAATAATCAGGGATATTCGTGCTATGAATTGCGAGAGGGTGGAAACATCAGGACTTGAAGAAAAGGGTCTTTTGGATGGATATGGGGCGGTGGAATTATGAGCTGGCATAATGCGTTGTATAAAACCTATGAAAACAGTTTGACGGAGGTGGGCCAGATATACGAGGGGAAAAGGCCTTTGCTTCCCCTGTACCACACCACGGCCGTGTTTGATGTAGATATTACAATCACTGAAGAAGGCGAATTAATTGACATACAAGAGACAGGCACAAAGGAAAATACAATTCTGCCTTGTACAGTTGAGAGCGCAAATGCCAGAACGAGGGCACCGCATCCACATGGCCTCAACGACAATACTCAATATATTGCTCGCGACTACAGCAGTTATATACCATCGGTAGCTGAGAATCATAAGCTTTATATTGAACAATTGGGAGAATGGATTAGTTCTCCCCATACCGATACTATGGCGGAAGCAGTATATAGTTATGTTTCAGGCAATGATATTATTACCGAATTAGCAAATGTTGGGATTGTATCAATGGAAAGGGTTGAGGAACTGTTATCTGGATTAAACGGGAAAAAGGCACATGACAAAACAATATATGAAAAGCTTAAGAAAGAAATTAATCATATGGTTCGATTTATTGTTTTTTCAGACGACAAGCCGGTTTCGAAAACATGGCAAAGCGAAGATCTTAGGAAAAGATGGATTGGTTTTCAGCAATCACTTCAGGAAGAAAGTGATAAAAACATTTGCTGTATTGAAGGAAATCCGATGACTATGGCAAAATTCCATGCAAAAAAAATAAGGCATACTGGTGACGGAGCCAAAATAATTTCATCAAACGATAAAAAGAATTTTACATACAGGGGCAGTATTTTTGAAGATGCATCACAAGCATGCGGGATTGGGGAGGAAGTGTCACAAAAAATGCACTATGCCTTGATTTGGCTTATTTCAAAACAAGGAAGAAATTTCGGCGATAAGGTTATTCTTTCATGGTCGGTGAATGGCCTCGATATTCCAAGGCTGACAGAAGACACTTTTTCCATGATGCAAAAATCAGTTGATTGGGATGAAAGCTTTGATGACTTATATGGTTGTGATGAATATGATTCCAGAGAAAATTTTGCAAAGCAATTAAACTCATATATTTTAGGGTTCAAGAGACAACTGGGTGACAGTTCAGATATTTATACGGTCATATTTGATTCTGCAACTCCGGGTAGATTGGCGGTGATTTTTCACAGGCATTTGAAGAGCAGCGAGTTTCTGGAAAGAATAGCCGAATGGCATAAAACGTGTGCTTGGAGACATACATACAGAAAAGTTGATAAAAAGGAAGTTTTATTTTACGGGGCTCCATCATTAAAAGATATAGTTGATGCTATGTATGGAAGCAAAGCGAGTGACAAACAGAAAGCTGCAGCAGTTGAACGATTGATTCCATGTATAATTGACGGCAGGAAACTTCCTGTTGATATTTTTAATTCGATATTCAATCGAATCAAAAAAAGAAGTGCCTTAAGTTATTTTGAATTCAACAAAATGTTGTCGATTGCATGTGCGATATACAAAAAACAAAACGAAAGGGAGGGATACACCGTGGCATTGCAAAGGGATAGAAAATCAAGGGATTATTTGTATGGGAGACTTTTTTCGATAGCCGATGATTTGGAAAAATGGGCACTCTCATCCGTAAATGGGGACAGGTCTACAAATGCGCAAAGGCTTATGCAGAGATTTGCAGACAGACCTTTCAGCACCTACAGAAGTATAGAAATGGCATTGATGCCCTACAAGCAGAAGCTTGGCGGCAGAGCCAACAAATATTATCAGGAAATTGGAAACATAATGGAGCTTTTTGAACCGGAAGAGTTTATGGATGACAGCCCTTTAAACGGAGAGTTTTTGCTTGGCTATTATTGCCAACATAATTATTTTATAAATGAAGCTAAAAGGAATAATGGACAAAAGGAGGAGAAATAGAATGAGTATTAAAAACAAGATTGATTTTGCAGTGATATTTACAGTTAAGAATGCCAATCCCAACGGAGATCCCTTGAATGGAAATCGCCCAAGAATCAATTATGATGGATATGGAGAAGTGTCAGATGTATGTATAAAGAGAAAAATCAGAAATGTATGGATGTACAATGATCGTGACATTTTTGTTCAATCAAACGATATAAAAGTCGATGAATATAAAAGCTTGGCCGAAAGGAAAAAAGAATCTTTGGCTGATTATGAAACAGTTGATGAACTTAGAAAACTGTCTTGTCAAAAATGGCTGGATGTAAGAAGCTTTGGACAATTGTTTGCATTTAAAGGTGATAGCCTTTCTTTGGGAATCAGAGGACCGGTGAGCATTCATTCGGCCGTTAGCGTAAATCCGATTGCTGTATCAAGTATGCAGATAACAAAAAGTGTAAATTCAGAGGATAAAAAAGGAGGAAAAGCATCTGATACCATGGGAATGAAGCACAGAGTGGATTATGGTGTGTATGTATTCTATGGTAGCATCAGTCCGCAACTGGCCGAAAAAACAGGCTTCGATGAAGAAGATGCAAAAGTTCTTAAAGACGCATTGGTAAATCTTTTCTATAGCGATGCATCGTCTGCCAGACCGGAAGGAAGCATGGAAGTGAGAAATGTATATTGGTGGGAACACAATTCAAAAGCAGGGCAGTATTCTTCGGCGAAAGTACACCGGTCATTGAATATCAAAGCCAAGAGGAAAGACATTAAAAATTTCGATGATGTTGAAGTGAGCATTGAACCGCTTGATGGTCTTGATGTGGAAATCATTGAAGGCATGTGATGTACCCGGATGATTACTTGCCGATATCGGCGATACAGCACTATGCATTTTGTCCCAGGCAGTTTGCATTAATTTATATTGAAAATCAATGGAACGAAAGTTATTTGACTGCGAGTGGCAGACTGATGCATAAGAGGGTGCATGATGAAAATATTTGGGAAAATAAGGGCGATATATTAGTTACCAGAGGGTTGCGTTTGTCATCGGATACTTTGAAAGTATTTGGGGTAGCGGATGTTGTGGAATATCATCCATCGAATCGTGGTGTGGTCTTGCCTGACAGAAATGGCAGATATATACCTTATCCAGTTGAATATAAACACGGCAAATCAAAGGTTAATGACTGTGACAGGTTGCAATTGTGTGTTCAATGCATATGTCTTGAAGAAATGCATGATGTAGACATTATCGAAGGGGCAATTTTCTATGGTAGACCAAGACGAAGGGAAGTTGTAGAAATAAATAATGAATTAAGGAAAAAAGCGATTGAAAATTGTCGGCTGGCCATGAAAATGCTTAAAGATGGACTTACGCCCCAACCACATAATTCTACTTCATGTAAAAGTTGTTCAATGAAAGATGTTTGCAGGCCGGATATTTTTTCGCAAAAAGCAGACGAATACTGGAAAAAAATTTTGAATTCAATATGAAGGGGGCATAATGAGGAGATTAAGAAATGTGCTGTATGTAACAAGTCCGGATGCATATATTATGTGTGAAGGGGAAGCTCTAAAGATAAGAACAGAAGGAAATGTTGTAAAACTCCCGGCACATAATCTTGAAGGATTGATACAATTTGGATACCCTGGAGCAAGTCCTGCTGCTATGGAATTATGTTCAAAGCTTGGCATAACTATGTCATTTCTGACCCCGCACGGTAAATTCTTGGCAAGATTGGAAGGTTCTCAAAGTGGTAACATTTTACTCAGAAGGCAGCAGTATCGAATATATTTTAACAAAACAGAATCGATAAAATTGTCTACAAAATTTATTTCAGCTAAGTTGATTAATTCCCGGCAGATACTTAATAGGGCAAGAAGAGACTATCCTGAAAAAATTGGAGTGAGACTTGACAATGCGATTGACAAGCTAAAAAAAATGGCGCTTGAATCATACGATTGCGATGACGAAGAAAGACTTAGAGGTATAGAAGGCGATGCTGCAAGAACTTATTTTGGGGTGATGGATATTTTAATTCTTGTCGATAAGCAGAATTTTTTTATGAATTGCAGGAATAAACGTCCACCTTTGGATAATGTGAATTGCTTATTGTCATTTTTATACACTTTACTTACTCATGAATGTCGTTCTGCGTGTGAAACAATTGGGCTTGATCCATCAGCAGGTTTTTTGCATAAAGATAGACCCGGGCGACCAAGTCTTGCACTTGATTTGATGGAGGAATTCAGAAGTGTATTTGCTGATCGTTTGGCATTGTCATTGATTAATCGAAAACAATTAAGCAAAGATAATTTTATGAAAATGCCGAATGGAGAAATTAGATTGGACGATTGCGGCAGAAAAACAGTACTTGAAGCTTGGCAAAACAGGAAAAATCAGATCATAATTCATCCTTTTCTTAACGAAAAAATCGAAAGAGGTTTATTGCCATATGTACAAGCTTTATTGTTATCCAGATACATAAGAGGAGACATTGAAAATTATCCTGCATATATTTGGAGGTGATTCTTTGTTCGTAATTATTACTTATGATGTTGCAGTTACAAGCAAAGGTGGTGAAAAGAGATTACGGGATGTTGCAAAGTATTGTGAAAACATTGGACAACGAGTACAGAATTCTGTTTTTGAATGTTTGTTGGATTACGCAAAATACAAGAAAGTAAAATCCGATTTGGCCGATATTATTGATGTAGAGCTTGACAGTGTTCGTTTTTATAATTTAGGCAATAAATGGAATAACAAGGTCGTTCATATCGGAACTGTTGAAAGTTTTAATTTGGAAAGTGGAACACTGATACTTTAATCAGGAACGCGAACCTAAAGTGATTTTAAAATAAACGATGATAAATTGAACATTAGAGATTTTAACGTTAAGAACATTCGCAAATAGATTTAAAAAAGATAGGTATTTACTAAATATGCTATTATTAGTTCGTAAATATCATATTTAGCTGTCGCACCCCTCGCGGGTGCGTGGATTGAAACGAGCGACCTGGGGCGCATCGCCCAGACCCTCAGGTCGCACCCCTCGCGGGTGCGTGGATTGAAACAAATGTCACTATTACATTCCAGCAACTGGCCACGTCGCACCCCTCGCGGGTGCGTGGATTGAAACAGCAAGGCGGTAACTCTTGCAGAAGGCGCGAATGTCGCACCCCTCGCGGGTGCGTGGATTGAAACTCGTACGCAGCCAGCGGTCTCTCAGACGGGACTGTCGCACCCCTCGCGGGTGCGTGGATTGAAACGTCCGAGCTCTTTGTTCCGAGTATGGAATTGTTGTCGCACCCCTCGCGGGTGCGTGGATTGAAACATGAAGCGGGAAACATAAGTGTTGTGCCAGAGTGTCGCACCCCTCGCGGGTGCGTGGATTGAAACATGATGTAGGACCCGTCCGCGGCAACATCGAGCGTCGCACCCCTCGCGGGTGCGTGGATTGAAACTTAAAAGCGGGGTGATGACAGGATGATAATTATAGTCGCACCCCTCGCGGGTGCGTGGATTGAAACACTA